>JAWLBS010000022.1:0-30312 GCA_041687575.1 Phycisphaerae bacterium
CGGCGGAACTCGTGCAGTAAGCACGGACTCCGGTCTGACCATATATGCATCGGGTGCCATGGCCGCGCTGTTGGCGGCCATGGAATCCTGCGGATGAGCGGTCATTCCACAGGCGGATGGGAAAGAGCCGCGACCGTGAGGTCGCGGTAGACCTGCGGACGAGTGTTGCGCCACGCCCTGCACCGCCTCTAGAGTTATCATCCCGAATGTTAGGCGTCCCCATACCTGCACCGCGTCCAGACGAGCCCGAAGCGTGAGCGAGGGTATCTTTGTCGTTCCGGATGTGTGTGACGTCCGGATTGCAGGGCAAGCCGCGTTCGAGCAGTTCTGTCGTCCCTGGCGGGACTCGAACAACAACAAAGACAATCCAAGGGGGGACGTGCCGTCTTTCCCAGGACGGCGGCGACGAAACGACCGTCGCCTTGTCCTGGGCTATTTCCTTTCGTCCCTGACAGGACTGTAACGACAACAGCACTGATCTGGTGGGCAGATATTGAGGCTTGGATAGATAATGAAGCAGTCGTTGCCGTTTCCTGAGCCCCAACAGGGGCGGGATACGATCCAGCCCGGGGCAAGTCGGCTGCGTCGTTTGCAGCCGGCGCCGCCCCGGGTAAGCGGGCAATAGACAATGTGTTCTTCTTTCTTTTTTGTCTTTCAAGCCCCAACGGGGCGAGATAGACGCGCATGAACGATTATCTCGCCCCGTTGGGGCTCAACCACGAAGGAAGAAACACCAACATTGGGGCGTCGGCTACCCAGGGCTGCACGAGCCGCAAACGACGCGGCTCGCTTGCCCTGGGCTTTTTAGTGTCCCGCCCCTTCGGGGCTTCATGCAACGACAGCAGATGCGTCATTGGCTATCCAGCCCTCAATAGCCCACCCTACGCTGTCCCTGGCGGGACTGTACGACAACGGCTGGCGGGCGCAGCCCGCCCTACACCTTTGCATAATCCTCCAGCAGTTCGGGAAGCTACACCTCCGTGTAATCCTCCAGCAGCTCGGGAGGCTCCCAGTATTTCGGGATCATCCGGGCGTGGAAGTCGACGAATCGCCTGGCGGCGTCGCAGTGCCGGTGGTTGTTGACGGCGTGCAGGGCGGTGCAGACGGCGTTGCGGATGATCGGGTTGAGCTGCTTCATCTGCTCGTCGCAGAGGTGCCGGCAATGGAAGTCCTCCATCGCATTGCGGATGACCATTGCGATGAGCATCGCCAGGTGTTTCTCCGTTTCGGACGGTGCGGGCGGGCTGGTTTTCATGACAGGCCTCCGGGGGCAGGAGATATGCCCGCTGATGGTATGTGCCGTGCACAGGGGGCGGCAAGTCTCTGCGACACGGCGACCCGGCTGTTCGGATCTCTGCGGAGGCGATGGACGGGTGGGGCGTCGTCCGGGGCGGTTGTGCGGCCCCTTCAGGGCCGGCCGGGGGGAAAACGGGTTGACCCAGGGTCGCGGCGGCTTCGCCGCCTTGCCCCTGGGCTTACATATCCGGCCCTTGCAGGGCCTTGTTGCCAACCGCATGGGGTTGGTGGGCAAATAGCCCACCCCTACATTGGTTGCCAACGGCATTGATTGCCGGGCGGTGTTCGACTTGCTTTGCTCGCTCCTTTCGGGGCCGTCTTCGCCCTTGAGGCTCCTCTCGGCCCGAGCTCGGGGTCGAGAACAGACCCGAAGGGAGCCTCAGGGGCGAGGACACGGCAAGCAGCCCGCCCTACTCCACCGGGGTCGGGTCGAAGACGTAGACGTGGCGGAGGGTATCGAGGTCCTGCAGGGGGGCGACCGCCAGGGTGCAGACCGACGGCGAGTCGGCAACGACGCGGCGGATATCGGTGATCCGGCCGGCCCGGCGGAGCGAGGCGGCCTCGGCGGGCAGGTCGGGGGTCGGCTGGAGGACCACCAGGTCGCCGACCTGGATCTGGCCGCTGTCGATCAGGCGGTAATCGACCTGCTGGATCACCATGCCCTGGCCCGTCCCTTCGAGCAGGTACGTGCCCGGGGCGGCGGCGATCGCGTCGGCCTGGATGCGGACGATGCGGGCGGTGGCGCGGCTGGCCGGGTCGGTCAGCAGGCGGACCTTCGATGTGAACGGACCGGTCCAGACGATCCGGCCGATCAGGCTCTCGACCGAAAAGACGTTGCGGTCGGCGGCCAGGCCGTCGGTGTTGCCGCGGTCGAGGTAGATCGCCGAGGTCGCCCACTGGTCCCGGGTCGTCCCGTCCCGGCGGCCGCGGTCGATCTCGACGACCGACCGGTAGGCGAGGCTGTCGCCGCGGATGACCGCCGCGGGCATCAGCCGGCCGAGGCGGCGAGGGATATAGCCGGTCCCGCGAAGGCCCGCCAGGTCGGCGTTTCGCCGGCGGAGCGAGCGGATCTCCTCGGCCATGGCGAGCACCTGCCCCTCGAGTATCTGCCGGCTGATCATCGCGTCGTCGGCGGGTTGGCCGGCGGCAGTGGCGCGGCTGGCCAGGGGCGTGGGCGCCGCCAGGGACGTGCCCCCGGTGACCGCGCCCTGGAGCATCGTCAGGGGCTGGGCGAGGACCTTGCAGCGGTCGCTGCCGCTCCACTGGCGCGGCAGGACCATGCCGGCCGCAGAGAAGACCAGCATCGCGGCCAGGACCTTCGAGGGCGTCAGGCGTATCTGGTTGCGTCTTGGGGGCATGCCGAATTCACAAAATCATAAAATGCGCCGGGCCGGCACAAGCGCGGTCGCGGCCGGCGAAAAGCCCAATATGTTGCGTAAAACGGTACTGCCGCAGGATAGCCGGAAAGAGGGCGATAGACAAGGTGGCGGGAGGGAATTCGTGTGTCGGCGGCGGGGGGGGGCGTCATGTTCATGGTGTCAACCGCGATCTGGCGGTTGCGGCTTCTTTCCAAAGCGCGCGGACATCCCTCGCATCCGAACAACTCCCTCGCTTACGCTTCGGGCTCCTTCCCGCTCGCTTATGCAGACGCTGCTCGTTCGGGGAATTCCATGGCCGGAACCACCCACTGCCGGCGCTGCGCTTAGCAGCGGGTACCCGGCCCTGCCATGGCACCCGGCTTGCCCTACTGGGCGTCGGCGTCGGATTCGAGGGTTTCCTTCCACTCGCCGAGGTGTTCGAGGAACATCGCGGTGCCGCGGGCGACGCAGGTCAGCGGATCGTCGACGACGCGGCAGTCCAGGCCCGTCGCCTGGGACATCACCTTGTCGAATCCGCGAAGCAGGGCGCTGCCGCCGGCCAGATGGATGCCGTTGTCGACCAGGTCGGCGGCGAGTTCGGGTTCGGCATGTTCGAGCACCCGCAGCACCGCCTCGATGATCCCCCCGACCGGCTCTTTCAGGGCTTCGCGGATCTCCTCGGAGGAGATCACGGTCTTGCGGGGCAGGCCGCTGATCATGTCGCGGCCGCGGACATCGAGGCACTTCTCCTCGCCCAGGGCGGCGGCCGAGCCGATGTCGACCTTGATCCGTTCGGCGGTCTGCGGGCCGATCATCATGTTGTACGTGCGGCGCATGTGGCTGACGATGGCTTCGTCCATGTCGTCGCCGGCGACGCGGAGGGACTCGCACACGGCGATGTCGCCGAGGCTGAGGATGGCGATTTCGCTGGTGCCGCCGCCGATGTCGACGAGCATGCTGGCGGTCGGTTCGCCGACGGGCAGGCCGGCGCCCAGGGCGGCGGCTTTGGGTTCCTCCAGGAGGTAGACCCGGCGGGCGCCGGCGCGTTCGGCGGAGTTGTAGACGGCCCGTTTCTCGACGGCGGTGATGCCGCTGGGCACGCTGATGACCACGCGGGGCCGGATGAAGGAGACCCCGTGGGTGGCCTTGGCCTTGCGGATGAAGTAGCCGAGCATCGCCTCGGTGATCTCGAAGTCGGCGATCACGCCGTCCTTCATGGGGCGGATCGCGGCAATCGAGCCGGGGGTCTTGCCGAGCATCTCCTTGGCGACGATGCCGACGGCGTTGCCGTTCTGGAGGACCTCGTTGGTCCCCTTGCGGACAGCGACGACGCTGGGCTCGTTCAGGACGATCCCGACGCCCCGCACACACACCAGGGTGTTGCAGGTGCCCAGATCGATGCCCATATCGAGCCGCAACCAATTGGCGAGATCGTCAAACCACACGAACCTGCTCCTGAAGACGCCGACACGAAGAGTCTATTATCGGGTCGCGGCCGGCCCGAGGCAAGTGGCAAGTGCAAGATACGGCGAGCGAGGGGCGATCGCACGGCTCTAAGGAAGGGTGCCGCCCGAAGGACGGGATCAACCGCCCGCCGGCGGAAGCACCGAGCCGTACATCTGCGCGACGCGGATAAACGTGAAAATCGCCGCCGTCCAGACGAACACCGCCGCCACAATAATCAGAATCGTATACACGCTATTGCCCGAGCCGCCTTCCATGCTGCCGGGGCCTGTCGTCATCTGGCTCATATCGATCACTCCGGGGCGTGCCGGCCGCGCGCCTTCGTTGCGGCCGGCGCCCGAGAAAACCTTCGGATCCGGAACCTATTGCCGCCGGGCCATCAGGCCGGCCTCGTCGATCACCTGGTCGCCGACCTGGATCTCGCCGAACTTGCGCTCGAGCGTGCCGGCCGAGACCTGCGGGTCGACCTCGCTGATGATCACCCGGCCGACCGACTGATCGCCGCGGTAGACGACGAAGGCCATGTTCGGCTTGACGCCGTCGGAGGAGCCGACGCTCAGGCCGACGACGTTGCCGTCGATCTGCAGGATCTTGCCGCGGATCGGTGTGGCCGCCGGGGCGTTAAGTGGCTGGGCGGCGCCGGTGGCGGGCTGGACGTTGGTCAGCGAGGGGCCGCCCTGGGGGCTCATCGTCATCTGCTGGCGAAGGTCGCTGACCTGGTTGCGCAGGCCGCTGTTCTGCTGCTGCAGGACGCGGGTCTGGTTTTCCAGCACATTGACGCTGGCGGTCAGGTCCTGGACGCGGCTGTTCAGATCGATGTTCCGCTTTTCCAGGTCCAGGGCGCGGGTCATGGCCGTCTGCGTCTGCTGCTGCCACTGGCCGGCCCGGTCCTGCTCGGTCTGCAGGGCGGTGGTGAGCTTGGCGATGGCGGCCTCGTTGGAGGCGGCCGCAACCTTGAGGCGCTCGATCTCGGCCTGGCGGGCGGCGAGTTCCTGCTGCCGGGCGAGCATGTCGGCCTGGAGGTTGCCCATTTTGTCGGTCAGGTCCTTGATGCTGGCCTGCATGGCCGCCTCGCGGACGTTGCCTTCGGCGGCGGTGCTGGTGGCGTATGCCCAGCTCGCCATGGCGTCGGCCTGGTAGCTATCAGCAAGGCTCTTCCAGTTGTGGGTTTGCGCGGTGAGCGTAATGCTGGCGGTACTGAGGGCAATTGCCCCGATGACCAACAGCACGAGGAAAACTTTGGCCACCGTAGTCAAGGGGCTTCTCCTTGCACTATTGCCGAGCGACCGGACGGAACCGACCTGGCGGGAGGGTCGGTGGACCGGCCTGCATCTTGCGAATCAGTCTCTCGCATCCGCCGAAACCGCCTCGGCAGGCCCCTGACCCGCGTCAGGGATTGCGACCGTCTGATTGCTTTCGTCGGAGGCGATTTTAGTAAGTACGCAAGTTCTTGCAAGTGCAGTCGTTTATTGTTGCCTGACCGGAAAGGTTGTATATTGACCGGCGACCCCCGAGACGGGCGGCGACATCCGGCCCGGGGCGTTGTGGTTACGGCAGACGGGTGATTTCCGACCCCTCGGCAGGAGACAGTATATGGCCATCAAGGCGACATTCCGAATTATCGGTTGGATTCTCGGCGGCGCGGCCCTGACGACGACCGCGATGGCGGCCCCGGATGCGGCGCCGCTGATCGATCGGGCCCAAGTGGATCAGGCCGGCCTGAACCTCTACTGGCAGCGGAGCCTCCCCCTGCAGGAGGACGAAACCCTCCTGCGGATGAACCGGCTCGAGGAGAACCTTTACCTTCTCACCACTCAGGGGCGGGTGATCACCCTCGACGCCGCGACCGGGGTGTATCGCTGGGCGGCGGTGGTCGGCGGCCCGAAAATCCGGGTGTTCGGACCCACGCACGGTCCGGATCTGGTCTATTTTGCCACCGTCCAGGGCACCCAGGCCCGCGATCGGGTCAACGGCGACCTGATAATGCGGTGGGACAAGGACTATACGCCCTCGGGCCCGTCGGCCACCGACGGGCAGATGCTCTACAACGGCACGATCATGAGCCGTCTGATCGCATTGCGGCTCAAGGATATGCAGATCTTGTGGGAGGTGGGCGTCAAGGGCCTGGTCACCTCCGCGCCGATCCTGATCGGGCCGAACCTCTACTTCGTCGACCAGAGCGGCCATATCTACGCCGCCAACAAGGAAGACAAGACCCGCCTGTGGGAGGCCCAGACCACAGGGCCGGTCGCGGCCGCCCCGGCCGTGCATGGCGATCGGATGTTCGTGGCGAGCATGGACCAGTCGCTGTGGTGCTTCGAACTGGCGACAGGCCGGACGCTGTGGCGCCGCCGGATGCCCACGCCGCTGCCGGACGCGCCCCGGGCGACGGACAGCTCCGTGTATCTGCCGGTCCTGAACCGTGGCGTGTCGAGCATCGACCCGCGGACCGGTGACGTGAACTGGTACCGGCCGGAGGTCGTCGACCTGCTGGCCGAACTCGACGGGCAGGTCTGGCTGCTGGGCGAGCGCGGCAACCTGATCGGCTGCGACAAGACGGACGGCCGGATCCGCCGCGAGATCCCGTGTCAGGCCGACCTGCACGTCGCCAACGACGTGGACGACGCGATCTGGGTGGCGACCACTCGGGGCCGGGTGGTGTGCATCCGGCCGAAGAACGCCGGCTTCCTGCGTTACCAGTCCGCCCAGCGGGCCCGGGCGCGCCAAACGCCGGTGAACTCGCAATCGACCGCAGAATCGTCGGAACAGGCGGCGACGCCGGATCCGGCGCCGCGTTCGCCCGTGGATTACCTGCGGAGCCCCGAAGGCGTCCTGCCGATCGGGGGGAACCGTGCGGGGGCGGAGTCGTCGGAGGCCGGTCGCTGAATCCATATTGAACTTGCAGGACAGGATGCCACCATGCCCCAGGACATCGTGCCGATTCGCCGGGCCGTACTGAGCGTCTACAGCAAACAAGGCGTTGGCGAACTCGCTCGCGCCCTGATCGAGTGGGGTGTCGAGATCCTCTCGACCGGCGGGACCGCGCGGCTGCTGCGGGAAAACAACATCCCCGTCACCCCGGTCGAGGACCTGACCGGCTTTGCCGAGATGCTCGACGGGCGGGTCAAGACGCTGCATCCGGCCGTACACGGCGGGATCCTCGCCAATCGCGACATTCCGGCCCACATGGAGCAGCTTGAGGCGGCGGGCATCGCCCCGATTGACATGGTGGTCGTGAATCTCTACCCGTTCGAGCAGGCGGTCAGCCAGCCGGACTGCACCCCCGCCGAGGCGATCGAGCAGATCGACATCGGCGGGCCCTGCATGATCCGGGCGTCCGCCAAGAACCACGCCCACGTGCTGGTCTGGTGCGAGCCGACGTACGACGCGCTGCTGGCGGAGCTGCGCCAGCACAACGGCGGCAGCAGCCTGGTGTTCCGGCGGCGGGCGGCGGCGCGGGTGTTCGCCCGCACGTCGTGCTATGACGCGCTGATCGCCGAGTACCTCGCTCGCAGCGAGGCGGGCGAGAGCGCGGCGCTGCTGCCGGACCTGCTTCCGGTGCCGCTGCGCAAGGTCCGCGACCTGCGATACGGCGAGAACCCCCATCAGCCCGCGGCCCTGTACCAGCACCTGCACGCCGGCCCGGCCAGCAACGAGGCGAGCCTGGTCGGGCACGATCCGGCCGGCGGCAAGGCCCTTTCCTTCAACAACTACAGCGACGCCAACGCGGCGCTGGAGCTGATCAAGGACCTGTCGTTCCACCTGCCGCACCCGGCGGCGGCCGTGTTCGTCAAGCACGCCAACCCGTGCGGTGCGGCGATCGACGCCGATCCGCTGGAGGCGTACCGGCGGGCCTACCTGTGCAACCCTGCGGCGACGATGGGCGGGGTGCTGGCGATGAACCGGCCGGTGACGCGGTCGCTGGCCGAGGCGGTGATGAACAGCCGCGAGCGGTGGGGCGCCCAGGCCGGGGCGCTGGGGTTCCTGCTGGAGGTGTGGCTGGCGCCGTCGTTCGAGCCGGAGGCGCTGGACTACATCCACCAGATCAAGCCGTGGGGGCGGGACCTGCGCTGCATCGCGACCGGCCCCATGCAGTACCCGCGGGTGGCCGAGCAGCGGGACTATCGGCACGTCACTGGCGGAATGCTGGTTCAGCAGCGCGACCTGGCGGGTCTGGAGGAAGGCGAGTGGCAGACGGTGACCCGCCGGCCGCCGGATGCGCAGGAGCTCAGCGACCTGCACCTGGCGTGGCTGGTCGCCAAGCATGCCCGCAGCTCCTCGGTGGTACTGGCGCGGGACGGGCAGGTGCTGGCGGTCGCGGCCGGCCAGTCCAGCCGGGTGGCGGCGTGCCAGGTGGCGGTCATGCAGGCGTGGGAGAGTGGGCACGAGCCGCGGCTGGGCGGGGCGGTCGCCGCCAGCGACGGGTTCTTCCCGTTCCGCGACGGGCCGGACGTGCTGCTGGAGGCGGGGATCCGGGCGATCCTGCATCCGGGCGGCTCAAAGCGGGACGACCAGACGATCGACGCCTGCGACGAGGCGGACGCTGCGATGATCCTGGCGCGGGCGCGGCATTTCCGGAGCTGACGTGCGGGGCGGCCTCCCCGGGGGTCTGACCCCGACGCGCACGCCTCCCAGCGGAATCAAGCGCCGATGATTTCATGGGCGTCCGGACGGCTGTGCACGTCACCGGGGTCTGACCCCGTGGCGCTGGCAGGGACACGGCGAGGTTTACCGCTCCCTCACGGTCGCGGGTCGTTGAAGCGGGACCGGGGCACACCTCGCAGCGTTTGCCCCCTGGGGGTCAGACCCCGGTGGATCGCTTCAGGTATTCGTGCCCCCGCGGGAATCGGATGCGGGGTTTCGGGTGCGGGCGTGCTGCAAGGGGTCAGACCTCCGTCAGGCGCTGGCGTTTTCCAGGGGTCTGACCCCGAAGCGAACGCCCCCGACGGAATCAACGCCGGGATTTCATGGAGGCCTGGATGCCTGTGCACGTCACCGGGGTCTGACCCCGTGGCGCTGGCAGGGGCATGGCGCGGTTTTATCGCTCCCTTACGGTCGCGGGTCGTTGAAGCAGGACCGGGGTACCTCTCGCAGCGTTTGCCCCAGGGGGTCAGACCCCGTCGGATCGCTTCAGGTCTTGGTGCGGCCACGGGGATTTCGGCGGTGGATTCAAGTTCGGATATTGCGCGATGGGGTCAGACCCCCGATACATGGCGGCTCGCAGGGGTCGGCCCCCTGGCAGGCACGGGCGTTTTTCTGGGGAGCAAATGGTGCAAAAAACTGAGACATCCTTTCGATACGTCGCCCCGGCTGGGGCGATGCTGGGGCTGTTGCCGGTCGTGTTGTCGGGCGTGCCGGCTGCGGCGCCGCCGGTCGAGGCCATCGCTGCAGCGGGACTGTCTGCGGTGCTGGCCGTGGTGATCGGCTATGTCATCGCCGACCGCAACCGGTCGAACCCGTACGGGCCGCTGGGGCGGGGATTCCTGATCGGGCTCAGCGCCGGGCTCAACGGCGTGCTGCTGACCTGGCTGATCGACTGGCGGATGGGCGTGGCTGGCGCGGCGGTGAACCTGGCGGCCGCGGTGCCGGGGCTGTCGGCCTTGGCGGCGTACCGGGCTGTCCTGGGTTGGTCGAGCTGGGTATTGCCGATGTCGTGGCTGGCGACGGGGGTGGGATTGGTCTTCGCTGGGATCAACGGCCTGTCGCACCTGGGGGGGCTGATCGGCCTGAACGTGCCCGCGGTGCGGCGGGTCCGGCTGGACGGGCGGACGGGCGTGGTCAGCATCGAGGGCGGGGCGATCGTGCCGTTTCGGTCGCGGGGGTTCAACCTGGGCAGCGTCACCTTCGTACGGACCGGCTGCGAGGCGGTGATCCCCCACGAGGCCGGCCATGCCCTGAACGTGGCGGCGATGGGCGGGATCTTTCACTACGTCGGAGCGATCGACGAGAACGTGCCGCCGCTGCGCCGCGGCCAGGACGCCTACGCGGAAATTGTTGCCGAGAGTTGGGGCCTTCGCCCGGCGCCGCAACAGGCGAGCGGCCAGCCGCAGGCAACGCGCGGGGCGCGGCGGTCCTGAACGCTTTGCGTTGTCATCCTGAACGAAGTGAAGGATCTCGGCCAAGCGGGGCGCCAAACCATGGACACGTTGTCCAATAGAGATTCTTCGCTGTGCTTAGAATGACAGCATGGGACGCTATACCATGGGTACGCTGTCCATCAGAGAGGCACAAAGCAAGAACGCCGCGGCTGCCAGTGCAGCGGCGGCGTTCTGTTTTTTTTCCTGTATGTCCGAGCCCCGCCGGCAATCGCCATTGCGGCCCGTCGCCGGCCCGTTTACCACGGCCAGTTGTTTGCCAGCATGAGCAGGTCGATGGCGTTGACGCTGCCGTCGTTGTTGAGGTCGCAGGCTGGATCGAAGCCGACCTCGCCGGCGCTCTTATTCCAGCCGTTGGCCAACCGCAACAGGTCGATGGCATCGATCCGGCCGTCGCCGTTGATGTCGCCGACCAGGACCGGCGCGGCGAGCTCGATGGTGTGGTGGCCGGGGGCCGTGATGTCGAACGAGACGCTGCTGGCGGCGGCAGCGGTGGCGACGGTCGTGCCGCCGAGCTTGACCTGTGTGCCGACGACGATGTCCGGGTCGGTCAGGACAACGGTCGTGCCGGCGGTGTAGGTCTCGACGGCGCCCTTGCCATCCAGCAGGCTGATGCACAGTGGCGAGCTGGCGGCAAAGCCGGCGCCGCCGAAGTCGAGGGTGGTTGCGTTCTTGGCGATCAGGCCATCGAGGTCAGCCGTACCATCCTTGCGGACGAAGCCGAGCTCCGCGTCGGTGGTCACGCCCTCGACCGTGATCGTCGTGTAGCCGCCGCCGGGCTGCTCATCCTGGGTGAAGAACAGGTCGTTGGCGCCAACGGTGCATGCGTTGACGCCCGCCACGCCGGCGATCGTCGGCAGGGCCTGCCCCGCCTTGCGCGGGTAGAGCACCGACATGAACCGGTACGAGTTGGAGCCTGACGCCTCGGCGAGCAGGTACGGCACGACCTCCTCGAAGAGCGTGCCGGCTGCGCCGTAGAACGGGTAGTGCATGCCGTAGGCGATCGACCCGGAGGCGGTGTCCGGCTTGACCACGTCGACGTTGAAGGTGACGGAGTCGCCGCCGATGTCGCTGGGGACGGTCCACTGGGCGCTGTTGCCCGAGCCGGTGGCCGTGCCGCGGCAGTGCCAGGTGACGGCGAGTTTGCGCGGGGCGTGGCTCGACTCGACATCGTCGATCACGACGCAGTACGGCTCGCTGGTGTCGGTCTTGCCGACGAACAGGACGTTGCGGGTGAAGTCCGCGGTCCCGCCGTACCACGGGTCGTACAGGGCACAGAACAGGCCGACCTGCTCGCCGACGGCCCGCTCGAGCGGGCCGGTGCCCGCGCCGTAGCTGCCGCCGTCCTGGCGGTCTTCCACCACATCGAACACGCCGTTGGAGTTGCGGTCGGTGACCAGCGTGCTTACCGCCAGGGTGCTGTCCTGCCAGTCGGTGATCGCGCCGCCGCTGGCCGAGTAGCCCGGGCTGACCAGCAGCCGCGTGCCGTAGGCGAACATCTCGATGCCGCCGTTGTCCATGTGCTCGTGGGTGGAGGAGGTCCAGCCGTTGGAGTAGGTGGCGCTCATGGCGACCTGCACATCGTCAGCCGGGGCCATGCCCGTCCGCACGACGAAGCAACCGCGGCCACCGTCGGGATAGCGGGCGGGCAGGAAGGCGTTGGGCGCCGGCGCGGCGGTGACGGCGTCCCAGCTCGCCTGGTCGATGGCACTGATCGCCATGGACGGGTCGTAGGTGGTCACGGTGTACTTGGGGCCCTGGTAGGGGTGGTACAGGTCGGTCGACTCGTAACCGAACTTGCACCAGGCCTTCTCATCGGCGAGGTGCGCGGGCATCAATGCGGCCGCCAGCGGCAGGGATGTCGTCATCATCATGTAGCCGCCGGTCAGGCTGGCGTCCTCGTACTGCAGGATGCATCCCAGCGGGTTGGCGGTGCGGGCGAGGATGACGTTCCACCGCTGGAAGCGGGCATCGGCCCAGTAATCCGTACCGCCGGTTTTGCGCAGAGCGAGCAGGGTGTGCAAGGTGTTGTACCAGCCGGTCGCCAGGTAGCCCTGCCCTTCACCGTAGAAGCCCTCCTTGCCGAAGGCGCGGTTGAGTCCGTCGTTGATCGTGGCGATCGACATGTTCAGGTAGCTGTTCGCCCAGGCGGCGTTTGCCGGACCGATCACCAGGCCGATCATGCCCATGCCGGAGCCGGTCTTGGTGCCGACGTTGCTGCCCCAGCCCCAGCCGGAGTACCAGCCACCTTCGTTAAGGCGGTCATAGCCGGCCTGCGGCATCTCCTCCATGCAGCGCTGCAGGCCCATTCGGTCGGCGTCGGTGAGCAGGGAGTACGCCATGTCGTAGCCGAGGGCGAAGTGCATGCCAATGTCGCTGGCCGTCATCTCCGAGCCGTAGGGCCAGCCCGAGCCCGCCCAGCGCTTCCACGTGAGGTTCTGCCGGGCCTTTTCCAGGTAGGCCGAGTCGTCCTCGACCAGGCCCGCGAAGGCGAGGTAGTGGGCGTTCATCGCCCGGTCGGGCCAGGCGCCGCTGGCCGTATAGGGGAACGTCGCAATCGGCGCCGCCAGCATCGCATCGGCGCTGGCCTTGAGTTCGGCGTACCAGGTCGCCCACGGCTCGTGCTGGATGCGGGCGCGGATGTCGGCCAGGTCGGCGGTCGTCAGGAACAGGCGCGGGTGCGAACCCGTATCGATCGCCGAGCGGACCGGATACACACGGTTGGCGGTCTGGGCCCCGGTCATGTCAATCGGCGGGTTGTAGACCGCGATGCGCTCGACGTAGCCGCCGCTGGGCTTTTCGTAGCGGACCAGCTCCGTGCCGGTCGGCGAGAAGCAGACGACGTCCTTGTTGCGCTTGTCGGCGACCCAGATGTTGCCGGTCGCGTAGTCGATGTCGATCGACTTGGCGTCGTTGATGACGCCCAGGCCGAACCGTGCCAGCTCCGCGGCCGGAACCCCCGCCGCCGCCACGTGAACGACCTCGGTCGAGGTGCCTATGCCGATCAGCATCCAGACCGAGCCGTCCCGCTGGTCGACGACATAGGCCTGCGCCGCGCTGGTGTAGTAGCGGGCCATGGGCGCGCCGGTCCAGGTGCCGGCGGGATAGCGGCTGATGGTGGTGGTGCTATCCTTCATCCACTGCGAGCCGTCATGTTGATAGATGCCGATCGAGCCGGTCGCCGACAGCCCCGTCTGGCCGTCGATGCGGGAGCCGTCCTGATGACTCTGCACACCGATCGACTTGTCGCCACTGACGGCGACGATGGCATTGCCGCTGAGCATGTCGACCGCGCAGTCGCCCGCCCGGCCCGCACAGACGGCCCAGGGCAGCGACCCGTCAGCGGCGATGCGGTAGAGGGTCCAGTCGCCGTAGGGGTCGCTCATGACATAGATGCCGCCGCCGATTGCAGCCGGGGCGGGTTCGATGTCGCAGAAACTGGGCGTCGTCCCGGTGGGGTCATTCGACAGATCGGCAAAGACCTGGAACGAGCCGTCCGGCGCGACCTTATAGATCCTGCCATCGCTTCCGCCGACCCACAGAGAGCCGTCCGCGGAATCCACGGCGATGGCCCTGGGTGTGGCGGGAAAGCCGCTGGTCTCGGCCAGGAGCGTCCCGGCAGGACTCACCAGGAAGACGGCCTTTTTGCCTTCGATGACAGCCCACGTGTCGCCATGAGATATGGCCGATGCGGCGGGCGCAAACAGCGCCGTTACCACGAGCCCGAACAGACACAGCCAGCGTGTTGGGTACATGGACATCTCCCTCCTGAAACGAGACATCGCAGCGCGGCGACTGTAGGAAGCCCTCGCGCCCGGCTGGCAGCCCCGCCCCTCCGGCCGACCGAAACGGCCGAGGCCGCCTGTTATTTCTGTTACGAACAGAGGCTAACAGATTTGCGCTGTTTTGTCAAGCTTTTTTTGATTCCTTCAGTTGCAGCAGCTCGGAGGGGACTGCGGCCAGGACATGGCGGTCGGCCTGGATGATGGTCACGTCGTCGTCCACAGCCGGCCGGCGAGGCGCGTGGCGGAGGTCGCGTCGGAGTTGATGGAGGTGGTCGAGCAGTTCGGCGGCGACACCGCCGATCCGCTCATAGGGGTGGCGGATTCGGAATGTCGGGCGGGCGGCGATGGGGCGTCGGCCCTCCCAGGTGAGCAGGGCGGTCACCTGCGGGCGGGATCCGGCGATCATCTGTTCAGCGCCTTCGGTGATCGTGGCGAAGGTCAAAATGGCGACCGGCCGATCGTTGGCCTGCAGGGCCGACTGAATCTGCCCGAGAGCCCGTTCGGTGTGACCGCTGTCGGTGAACAGCACCTGCACGGCATCGGGCGGCAGGCCCATTGCGGCCGCGGCGGCCTGCAGGGCGGCGATCCGCTGGTCGGCCTGGGCGCCGGGGACGACCAGGTCGCGTTCTTCCATTCGCGTGGGCGCGAGCATCAGGAAGCGTCGGGCACCTGCCTTATGCGCGCGACGGCACCACTCGGCAAGTGCGGGGGCGTCGTCGGCGTTGACCACGCTGTTGCCGTAGCCGAACACGTTCGCCTCGACGAAGACAACCGGCCACGCCGCGTCGCGCAGGCCGCCGATCACGGCCGGGTCCTCGACCTCGATGACGATCAGGCCGGAGAGGTTCCACGACTTGATCTCCCGCACGTCCAGCGGCGGGACGTGGATGTCGCGGCGGTACGAGAGGAACAGCAGGTTGCGCCCCTTGCGAACGGCTGTCTGCTTGACGCCCGAGAGGATCTCCTGCACGTAGGGGACCTGCTCGAGGAAGAACTCGCCGAAGCGGAACAGGATGCCGATGGGGGCGGCCTCGGCTTCGGTGCCGCCGCCGCTGCGGTAGAAGCCCCGCCGCTCCTGCGAATAGATGAACCCGCGGCTTTCCAGCCACTTCAACGCGGCAAAGACCGAGGTGTGGCTGGCGCCGACCCGCTGGACCAGTTCGCGGACCGACGGCAGCCGCTCGTCGGGCTCAAGGTCGGCGACGAGGTCCTGGATCTTGACGCGGACGGCATAGGAGCTGGTTTTGGCCATCTACCTCAGAAGCTCCACTTGTCGTAGCAGGCGATCCGGTCGATCGGCTCGCGTTTCTTGTCGCGGGGCTGATCGGCGGGGTAGCCCATGGTCATCAGCTCGACCACCTCCACGTTGCGGGGGATCTGCAGCACTTCGCGGACCTGGTCGGGGTAGAACGAGCCGATCCAGCAGGTGCCCAGGCCTTCGGCGGCGGCCTGCAGGGCGATGTGCTCGAGGGCGATGGCCGTGTCGATCGGGCCGGCCTTCTGCCCGCAGCGCATCGTGTAGCCCTCGCTGACCTCGCAGGCGGCGACAATAACGGGGGCGGCGGCGACGAAGGGCTGGTTGTTGGCGGCGACCTGCATCCGCTGGCGGAGCTGCGGATCGCGGACGATCACGAAGCGCCACTCCTGCATGTTCCGCGCCGACGGGGCCAGCCGGGCCGCCTCCAGAACGCGGTCGAGGACCTCCTGTTCGATCGGCTTGTCCTGGTAGGCACGGCACGAGTAGCGCTTGTGGATCTCAGTGAGCAGCGGCATTGTCCATCCTCCGGCCGAAGGGGTTCAGATTGTGGTTCGGTCTCCAGGGCCGGGCCCACCACCACTGGCCGCGCAGCGGGTCCAGCCGATCGTCCTGCCAGTCGAGCAGGCGGTCGTGCAGCTCGGTGCGGATGTCCGCCAGGCTCGGGTCGCAGATGCGATTGTGCAGCTCGCCGGGGTCTTCCGCAAGGTCATAGAGTTCATCCTGATCGGCCATGTTCAGGACGAGCTTGTATCGCTCGGTGCGGACGGTCCGGCTGGGCACGAATCCCCAGTGGTTGTCGTGGGTGATGCCGAAGCGGTTGTACTCAAGGAAGACCGCGTCGGTCAGCCGGGCGGCCGGGTCGCGCAGCAGCGGCAGCATATCCGTGCCCTGGTACTGCGGGTGCGGCTGGAGGCCGGCCAGCGCATTCAGCGTGGGGGCAAGGTGGATGTGGCTGACCAGCGATTCGCAGACGCTGCCCGGGGTGGTCACGCCCGGCATCCGCACGATCAGCGGCACGCGGATGGTCTCTTCGTACATGACGGGGCCCTTGCCGGTCATGCCGTGGGCGCCGGCGAGGTCGCCGTGATCGGTGGTGAATACGACGACGGTGTTGTCGGGGCAGTGGCGGTCGACCGCGTCGAGCACCCGGCCGATCTGCTCGTCGACGAAGCTCGTACAGCCGAAGTAGCGGAGATGGTTGTTCGGATCGGTGCCCGGCTCAACGTAGCCACCCTTGATCTTCATCTCCTGGTAGGCCCGGTGGACGCGGGGCTTGCCGATCAGGTCATGATCGCCCATGTTCGGCTGCCAGGGCCGGGTGCTGCCTTTGTACATGTCGTAGAACCGCTGGGGGGCGCTGCTGGGTCCGTGGGGTTCGTCGAACGAGACGCACAGCAGGAACGGGTCGGTGTGGTGCTTTTCCAGGAAGTCGATCGCCCGGTCGGCCACCCGCGTGCCCCAGCAGTCGCTGTCGACCAGGTCTTGTCCCTTTTGCCATTTCCGGAACCCGGCCTCGCCGACGTCGTCGATGAAGTTCCGGCCGTCGTACCAGTACTCCGGCAGGAAGCCGCCGTCGGGCCTGCCGTTGCCGTAGTAGCCGCCCTCGGTGCCGTTGAGGTGCCACTTGCCGATGCAGGCGGGGGTGCAGCCGGCCTGGCCGAAGATCTCGCCGAGGAAGTCCGTGGTCCGATAGACGGGCTCCTGGTTGGAGCCGGCCCCGCTGCTGGAAGAGTACATGCCGGTGAACAGCCCCGCCCGGGCCGGCGTGCAGACCGGCGTGGTGGTAAAGGCGTGGGTAAACCGGCAGCCCGAGGCGGCCAGGCGGTCGAGGTGCGGTGTGTGCATCCAGGGCGAGCCGTAGCAGCCGATCATGTCCTGGCGCTGCTGGTCGGTCATGATGAAAACGATATTGTAACGCTGGTTTGCGGCCATGGCATACTCCTTTGCGTCTGCGAGGGCACCATATCGCAATTCGCCCCCGGTCGCCAATGGTACGGGCTGGCCGCCGGCACCGGATCCGCTTCATGCCGGGCTCGCGTCGGATTGCATCGTGCCCCTGTGCCGGTATGATCCGAGCGAATGCCGACCGTGGGTATGGGTCCGGTCCGATGCGGACAACAACGTGCGGGGGATGATGAAGATCACGTTTCATGCAAAACTGACGGTCATCGTCGCGGCCATCGTGCTGGGGGTGCTCGCGCCGTACTTCCTCTGGCACGAGCAGATGGACGCGTACTTCGCCTCGGAGTCGTACCGGCAGTGGCTGGTGACGGTCCGGCCGTACGCATGGCTGGTCGGGCTGGGCCTGATCGTGGCCGACCTTTTCCTGCCGATCCCCGCGCCGCCGGTGATGGCGACGCTGGGGGTGCTGTACGGGACGGCCGTCGGCGGGGCGATCGCCGCGGCCGGATCGATGCTGGCGGGCATGCTCGCCTACGCGCTGGCGCGTCTGGCTGGGCGCAAAGGGGCGCGGTGGCTGGCGAGCGAGCGGGAGCTGTCGGACTTCCAGCGGTTCTTCGACACGTGGGGCGTCGCGGGGATCATCGCCTCGCGGGCGCTGCCGGTAGTGCCGGAGGTACTGACGCTGCTGGCGGGGCTGGCGCGGATGCATTTCGGGCGGTTCATGCTGGCGCTGGCGATCGGGTCGATCGGCACGGGAATGGCGATCGCGTGGATCGGGCAGGCGGCGGGGCAGTCGTCAACGCTGCTGCTGGTGATGACGCTGATCCCGGCGGGGCTCTGGTGCGTGTACCTGCTGCTGGTTCGGCGGCTGCGGCCGGTCCGGCGGGGGAAGCGGCGGGCCAAAGGCGAAGCGGTCGCGGCGGAAGGGACTGCGGGGTGAAGCTGCTGGCGGTGGTTCGGGCAGGGATACGTTCTCCATCCGAGGGTTCACCGCGACCTCACGGTCGCGGCTCGTTCCCGCAGGATTCGGAAGTCTTGTGCATCCGAAACGACGGCAAAGATACCTTTGCTCACGGCTTCGGGCTCGTTCTCGGAGATTGAAGAAGGTGCCCTGCTCGCGCATGAGGCTGCCTCTCGGACGTTTGGGGGCGCGATTTGGGCAACGACCTAAATCGGCGGCACGGCGGGCATTGACGAGCTGGGCCTTTTGTCTTTGTCATCGTCCCCGGGCGTATTTTCGCTGCGAGCCCGAGCACTCTTCAGCAGCTTCTTTGACCCGGCGACCAGGGCAGGAATCTGATCCGCCGGGGTCGCCTCGATGTGCAGGTCAGCATACGCGACATTGCCGAAGTTGCCGTGGCTGACAGGCAGCCGCTCATACAAGATGACCGCCTGTGAATCCACCTTCCCATCAACCAGCCGATCGTCGCCAAGATAGACGTAAGAGGTATGCCGGTTGATCCAGTCCGGGGCGACATCCTTCGGTATCTCGATGTCCCGATTTCCCGGACAAAGGTACACAGCAGCAGCCTGAGCCCGAGTCGGGGATATCTTCTTGCCCGTGTCCAAGTCGTACAGGACCACGTACTGCAGGGTGTCGCCGAGGGTCGGGGGGAACCGGCCGTCGTGCTGACGTTGGTATGCGTAAACAGCATCCCTGACCATGGCGAGATTGTAAGCACACATCGCGGCCTGCCCAAGGTCCTGGAGTCGCCCCCAAGTCTGCGACAGAATCGGGCATTCCTTCCTGTCGAACGGCACGGACCGTGTGGCATCCCAGGCTTCGCGGGCACGATCGATAGCCTTGCGCGGATACACCGGGCCCGTCTTATCGAACCCCAACGGAACGGCGATCACCTGGTCAGGGTTCATCTCCGGATGTGCGTGGGCTGCCTTCTCGTACAGAATGATCGTGGAGGCGGCCAATTCCGGCGGGAGGGCATTCGGATTCACATCGGCGCCACCCAGATAGCCGTACGAGGTGTGCTCGTTGATCCACTTCGGGGTCGGATCACGGGGTATCCGAACATTGGGCAGCGAGAGAGGACACACGTAGTATTTCGCGGCCTCAGCCGGAGACATCGGCCTGGAGTACTCGTCGAGAACATAGGGGAGCGTCGCCCCCAGATCCGGCGGGAGGTGCCAGTCGTGCTCGCTGGCATAATGCAGGATGGCCACGTAAACACGGGCACAGTTGCCCAAGCAGTCCTCGGCCGGCGTTCCATGCAGACGGGCGGCTAGCTCCGCACGGGCTGCAGGCTTCCCCGCACCCATTGCGGATGCATTTCCCAGGAGAAGGATCGTTGCGGCAATCAGCATCACGGGCGGAGCAGATCTGTACAGTAGCATTACATGGGCCTTTCCTGATGATCTTTGATAAAGTTGATACGGTTAGAGTATGGCGTCGGAAGGAAATGTTCGCAAGGGGATTGGCACGGCAGCCGTTTGGAGGACCTGATTGAAAGTGGCGTCGATTGCCGCCCCAGCCCATAGTTGCGCGGCGGCGTTCACTCCTGCATGGAGCCCGGCACGGCCCTGCGGCCGCTTCGTCGAACGACGACCCAGAAGAATCATTCCCCTTCCGCCCGACTGTACAATGCCTGACGGGAGTAGTCAGCCCCGCCGGCCCTGGTCTCATGCGGTCTCATCTCTGCGAACAGATCCTCGTCCGGCAGAATTGGTTCTTGTTCGGAGGGCTCCTCGACAAAGACAATGACTTCGCGAACCTCGCCAGTGATACGGGCCACCGTCTCGGCGATTTCCTGCTTCGAACCCTTCAAGACTTCTATCTTCGTCATCATCCACCTCGTTGGGCTGCGTCGACTGTTTGATTATACAGATGCTGCCCGGCCGTGCGGAGGGCTGGATGCAAAAGGTGAAGTGGGGATCCCTCGCTGCGGTCGGGATGACTTGTGGCGTCTGCCCTTGTTACTTCAGGCTCGGCCACTCGCATCGCTGCGCTCGCTCGGGCGAACCGCCTGAAGGCGGGACTCCTAACGCCGGCTGAAGCCGGGACTCCGAGCTTGGCGGGCATAGCCCGCCCTACAGCACGACCCTGCTCCCTGCTTCGCCGAAAGACGGCTTCGCAGGACGAGGTCGCAGGGCCGGCGGCACCCGATTCCCTGACCCCTGATCCCTGACCCCTGCCGTCACTGGCAACTGGCATCTGGCAACTCTGGCGGGCGCAGCCCGTCCTACGTGCTGAGGCGGGGACGCAAAACGAACCCGGCAAGCCGGGGCGGAAAGGGCACCCTCGCTCATGCCACCTTGTCACCTTGTCTGTCTTCGACGCCCGACCCCTTACTCCAGCGTGATCTCGCCGGAGGCGGTGCGGGTTTCGATCTGGGCGATCTTCCCGGCGTCGAGCCGTTTGAGCGGGACGCCGTAACGGGTGACCGCCTCCTTGTTCAGCCGGCGAAGGACCGCGGCTTGGTCGGTGGTTTCCCAGTGCTCGGCGGCCTGGGCGGCGAGCTGCTCCCACGTCTGGCCTGGTTCGCCTGTCGGTGTGTCGTCGGCCGCCTTGCGCCTGGCCTGCTCGAGCGTGTGCTGCATGTTGCGGCGGGCCTGGTCGAGGTCGTCGGGGTGGTCCGTTTTCGGTGCCCTCGCGGGAGTTCGTCCTGCCGGACGCGGGGATGCGGTCCGTGGCGTCTCTTCCGGCTGCCGGTCGCGAGGTGCCGCCTGGGTTCCTTCAGGTCGCCGCTCGCGAGGTTCATCGGAGCGGCTGCCGCTAGCGCCGTCGCCGCGGCTGCGGAACTCGTCCCGGCTGGCATAGCTCGGCATGCGGAAGTATTCCTCGCGCCGGCTGTTGCCGTCGCGGATCGACTTGTAGATCGCCCGCAGATCGGCGATCTCCTCGTTGGTGATCAGGTCCATCGGGTGCTTCAGGTAGCCGGCGATCATGTCGCTGGTCACGCCGATGTCGTGGTACGCCAGGGCCAGCCGACGGATCGCCTGCTCGCGGTCCTGCTGGATCTCGCCGCGGGCGACCTTCTGGGTGGTGTCGCGGCTGCGGGCCATGGCATCCTGGATGATGTCGCTGGGCAGCAGCTGCAGGATGGCGTTGCGGACACAGATCGCCCCGCGCTTGTTGACCAGCTCGCGCAGGTCGCGCTCGTCGGCCTTGAGGTACTCGGTCTGGCCGGTGGCGCGGTTGCGGCGGGGGACAACCTTGGCGAACTTGTCCTCGGCCTCGACGTAGGTGTTCGACTCGAGGTCGAAGGCGTAGCCCTTGATGTGGACCCGCTCGTCGTCCTCGCTGACGATCCGCATGCCGTAGCGGATGTTGCCCCAGATCCGGGCGAGCTCCCGCGCCAGGTCGACCGACGGACCGGTCACCGTCTGGCCGCCGCGGGGGAAGCAGTAGTTGGCGCTTTCGGCAAAGGTCGGCCGATCGCATGCGTGCATGACGCGGGTGTAGGCGGTCGACTCGTCGCGGGGGAAGCGTTTGGCCAGCACGATGGCGGCCTTCATCTCGGCCTCCTCGCGGGCGGCGTAGGCGTGGGCGGGTGCCTTCTCGGCGTCGCCCTGGTCCTGGCCGGCCGCGACGGCGGCATTGGCGATGCTGACCAGGTCGCGCGGGACGACCTGGTGGGTCCGCAGCTGGTCGGCGAGGGATTCGTCCGGCCGGCGGTCCTCGGGGGACTGGTACTCGTGGGGATTCTTGACCACAACAACGACCTCCAGGCATGGGCGGGGGCGCCGGCGGGTTCTTTGACCGCGGGGGCCGACCATGCCGTGCAGCTGCGCGGGGACCGCCTTTGGCGGACGCGGCCGGCGATGATGGCCGGCGGATCCGGATGCCGCGGAGTCACTTTGTTTTTCGCTCGCTTTACGCCCCCGGGCTCCGGGGGTTGCACAGGTACCCGATCATCCATTTGTCACGCCCTCCGCGGCATCGGTGAGGCGGTCTGCCCGCACCCGGACGTTCGGTATCTGTTCGGTATATAGGATAGCCGGCGGAGGGGGGAAAGGCAAGGGGGTGGCGTGTCATAAGTGATTTATTTATGGTGCCTTACGTCGTTGGTGGTCAACGGCTTGTACCAGGGGTCTTTGCGGGGTATGGTCTTGCCGTCTGCGACGATGGGGTGTTGTGGATCGCTGGCAACGCAAGGGGGAGCGCTTTGAGAGGGAGAGGTCTTTCGCTTCGTTCAGGATGACAGTGGGGAGGGCACAGAACGCAAGCGGATAGCGCTCCGCTTGGCAGAGATCCCTTCGCGTTGCTCAGGATGCCAACGGGTTCAGGGGGGGACAATCGTTCAGGAGGCGACGTGTTCAGGATGACGACGTGTTCATACAATGAGATGAATAGTCCGGGGGCTCGGTGCGTCTGACAATGCGGGGCAACCATGGCAGGATAGACAGGGGATCACGCGATGTTTGCGCAACGGATGTTGATAACAGGTCTGCTGGCCGGGACGATTGTGATGGCAGCCGCACCGGCGGTGGCGAATGACGCCGACGAGATCCGTGAGTACATGGCCATCGCCCGGCTGTCGATGATCGACGCGATCCGCATCGCCGAGGCCCAGACCGGCGGGCAGGTCTACAGGGCCGAGTTTGCGGAGAGCAAGGGCCGGATCTACTACAAGCTCAGACTGGTCGTCGGTGGCGAGAAGATCAGGACCGAGGTCGACGCCCGGGTCGTCCCCGTGCGGGTGCCCCCGCCCCCGCCCGAGCGTCGGTACCGCATCGAGAGGCTTCCGCAGTCAGCGCAGCCGGAAGTTCGGCAGCCGGCGGCAGAGGCCCCGCCAGCACAGCGCGGGCCCGAACCGATCGCGCCGGCCCCGCAGCCCGAAACCAGAGGCGGCGTTTCGCAACAATTGGAGAAACCGGCCCCTTCACCTGCCACGTCGCTGCCGGCTACCGGGATCATCATCCCCTTCGACAGCGAATCGGCCGGTTCGGCACCTACGGGTTTCAGCCCCGCCGAAACCGCCGGCAAAGGCAGTCCCGCCACCTGGCGGATCGTGGCGGCGGATGATGCCCCGACCTCGCCGAACGTGGTGACCGCGATCTCGACCACCGAGGACCCCTCGACGTTCAGCGTGCTGGTGGCCAACCAGCCGGTGCTCGCCGATGTCGAGGTCGGCGCGAAGGTCAAGATGACCAGCGGCCGACCGGGCACCGGCGCCGGGCTCGTCTGGCGCTACCAGGACCCCGACAACTACTATGTCGCCAGCTACGAGCCGGTCGGCAACACCGTGACGATCTGGCGGATCAAGGACGGGCGGCGCAAGCGCCTGCAGACCGGCGAGGCGGCCGAGGTACCCCCCGGCGGCTGGCGGCAGATCCGGGTGGAGATGGAGGATGAAAAAATCACCGCCTGGCTCGACGGCGAGCAGGTCGCCGAGGTGAAGGACTACACCTTCGTCGAGCCCGGCCGCGTGGGCTTCTGGATCAACGGCGACGCAACCGCCTCCTTCGACAGCCTGACGGTGGCGGATCTGTCGATGTGACCTGTCCGGCGGCAAGCCCGCCTCGCCCACGGCCCAAGGCAAACGAAAGGCCAAAAAGCCCGGGGCCAAGCCCGGCCACGTCGGTCATCGCCGGCCCAAGCCGGAGCAGATCGACCGCAGCCGAGGCACGGTGGCACTGGAGAAGTTCTTCATCGAGGCGTTCGACGGCACGCTGGTCACCGACTTTTGGGGCCCGTACAACGCGGTGCTGATGAGCGTGTACCGCACGTTGAAATTGCGAGGGCATGATCCGGTCGGCACGATCGTTTTGGCGTTGCGGACCTACCTGAGCACCGGACAACTGCCGCCACTACCTGTAGAATCCGTTGCAGATGGCTGAAGTGTTACGCAGATACGAACCCGCTGCCGGCTTACTGGACCCGCCGCCGGCGTCGCCGGCCGATGGCGCGGTCGTGCTCGCCGAACACCCGCTTGCGGCGCAGGATGTGGTGGTAATGCTGGGCGAAGCGGTGGGCCTCGTCGCGGACGTTCTGCAGCAGCCGCAGGGCGTCGTCGCTTCGCGGCAGACGCAGCGGCGCAGACGCCGCGCGGGTGTAGATCTCCTCCTCGCGCTTGGCCAGACTGATCACGGCCGCCGGCTTGACCTCCATCTCGCCGAAGGCCTCCAGCGCGGCGTGCAGCTGCCCGAGCCCGCCGTCGATCAGGATCACGTCGGGGTAGAGCTCCTCGCCCCGCGCGGCGTCGCGGTAGCGGCGCTGGATCACCTCGCGGATCATCGCGTAGTCGTCCTGCCCCTCGACCGAGCGGATCTTGTACCGGCGGTAACCGTTCTTGAACGGCTTGCCGTCGATGAAGCAGACCAGCGAGCCGACCGACTCCTGCCCCTGCAGGTTGGCGATGTCGATCCCCTCGACGATCCGCGGCGCCTCGGCAAGGCCCAGGACCTGCCCCAGCCGCTCGAGACCCTTGCCCGGATCGATCCGGAAGATCTCCGGCTGGAAGTCCAGGTCCACGTCGCCGACCATGCTCAGCGACTCCAGGGCCTTGATCTGGTCGCGCAGCCGGGCGGCGTCCTCAAAGCGCATCTCGGTCGACGCCTCGGCCATCTCCTGCTGCATCTGCCGCAGCACGACGCTCCGCTTCGAGCCGAGGAACTTGATCAGCCGCTGGATGTTCTTGCGATACTCCTCCCTGGAAATCCGCCCGCCGCACGGCGCGGTGCACCGGCCGATATTGAACAGGATGCACGGCCGGAAGAACTGGCGGTCCTCGTCGTCGCGAATGTCCAGTTTGCACGTGCGGAACCGGAAGACCTTCTGCAGGGCGTTGACGGCCGCCCGCAGTCCACTGACGTTGACAAAGGGACCGAACAGCTTCGAGTCCGGGTCGGGGCTGCGGGTGACGTAGACAGCCGGGAAGTCGTCCTGCGTGCGGATCTCGATGTAGGGGAAGGTCTTGTCATCGCGCAGCCGCTCGTTGTAGGCCGGCTGGATGTCCTTGATCAGCCGATTCTCCTGCAGCAGCGCGTCGACCTCGGTCTCGCACTCGATCCAGTCGATATCCACCACCTGCTCGGCCATCTGGACGATGTGCGGCCCGCGGGTGCCGGCCAGGTCGGCCGACTCCTGAAAATAGCTCGAAACCCGCGACCGCAGGTCGATCGCCTTGCCCACGTACAGGACCCGCCCGGCCGAATCCTTGAACAGGTAAACGCCGGGGCCCTTGGGCAGGTCTTTTATTTTCTCGCGGATCACGGTTATTCTGGCAGCGTCCTGGGTACTCATGACCCCGATTATAGGATAGACAGCGGCCGGATGACCAGAGCCGGGCTGCAGAGTTTATTCCCGGCGGGAACTGCACTTATGACAATGGCGGAAGTCTATGGCGACCATGCTCTCCATACAGTTTGAACCGCGGGCGTGGCGGTGGCTGACCGCCAAGGCCTTCGGGCGGGTCTGGCCGCAGGTCTACTTGAGCCGCCTGGGGGCGGTCCGGCTGCGCGACGTCGAGCGGCCCAACCTGCCCGGCCGCGACTGGGTCTTGCTGCACACCCGACTCGGCGGGATCTGCGGCACGGACCTGGGCATGGTCCTGATGAAACACCACCCGGGCAGCCTGCTGCGGGCGTGGCTGCCCGAGAAGGTCGCCCTCGGCCACGAAAACGTCGCCGAAATCGTCGAGGTCGGCGATGACGTGGGTGACTGGCGGGTCGGTCAGCGGGTGACGGTGGACTCGTCGCTGGGGTGCCGGCCGCGGGGCGTCTGGCCGATGTGCCGGTCGTGCGCGGCCGGGCTGCCGTGCCTGTGCGAGAACTTCGACGCCGGCCGGGTCCGCCCGGCGGTGATGCTGGGCGCGACCGATTTCGCCGGCGGCAGCTGGAGCGAGTTTTTCGTGGCGCACCGCTCGCAGCTGCACGCCGTGCCCGAAGGGATGGACGACGAGGAGGCGGTGTTGATCGACCCGGTCGCCTGCGCGGTCCACGGGGTGCTGCGGTGCTGGCCGACCCCGGAAGATCGTGTGGCGGTGCTCGGCAGCGGGATCCTCGCCCAGGCGGCCGTCGCGGCGCTGCGGGCGCTGGGTTTTGCCGGCCCGATCGACGGGCTGGTCCGCAGCCGCGAGTCCGCCGAGCGGATGACCGCAGCCGGGGCGGACCGGGCGGTGGTGATGGGCCGCTCGACCCGTGTTGCCGACCGCATCCGGCCTGTCGCCGACGCCCTGGGCGCCAAGATGATTGTCGGCCCCTTCGGCAACGCAGCGGTCGCAGCCGGCTATGATCTGGTGTACGACGCGGTCGGCTCGGGCACGTCGGTTTCCGACGCGAGCAAGGTGACGCGCCCGCGCGGCACGGTCGCCCTGCTCGGCACGCCGCAGATCGTGCTGGCCGAGATAACGCCGCTCTGGTTCCGCGAGCAGCGGTGGGTCGGCTGCTACGGCCGGCAGATCGAGCGGCACGGCGGCCGGGCGCTGCACACGTACGAACTCGTGCTCGATCTGGTCGCAGAGAAAAAACTGTCGCTGGCGCCGTGGCGGGCGGACGTCTACCCGCTGGACCGCTGGGCCGATGCTCTGGCCAGCGCTACCGGCGCGAGCGGCCCGCGCCGCGCCAAGACGGCCCTTGATTTCAGAAACATGCCATAGCGAGGACTCGATGGCCCGACCCAAGGCCCAACCCCTGCGGACGCTCGTCGATCACCTGCACGACCTGGTGGCGATCCCCTCGCTCAGCGGGCAGGAGCAGGCCGTCAGCGAGTACATCTCGCAGGCCCTGCTGGCCCGCGGGGCGGACGTGGAGGTCGATCCGGCCGGCAACGTCTCGGCGATCCTCGAGCCCCGCGCCCCAAAAGCGACGCTGCACGTGGCCGGCCATATGGACACGGTCCCGCCGGGGGCGGCCTGGACGGTGGACCCGTACATACCGATCGTGCGGGATGACCGGCTGATCGGCCTGGGCTGCAGCGACATGAAGGCGGGCCTTTCGGGGATGATGCTCTGCGTCGAGAGCCTGCTGCACAGCGGCCCGCACACTTTGCGGATGATCTTCGACTTTACGATCTGCGAGGAAGGACCCGTCCCCGGCAAGCGCAACGGCGTGTACGACGTGTGCGAGCGCTACGGCGGCGACTACGCCATCACCGCCGAGGCCAGCGGGGCCGGCAACGGCATGCACTACCCCTCGGTCGGCAGCCAGGCCCACATCCGCGCGACCGTCACCTTCATGGGCCGCACCGCGCACAGCGCATACCCGGAAAAGGGGGGCAATGCGATCGGACCAGCCGCCGAGTTCGTCCACCGCGTCGGCTACTACAACGAGGAGCTCCGCGGCCGATGGCAGCGCCTCTGGGACGAGGGGCCCGACGTGATGAGCCGCCCGTGCGCGTCGGTGACGATGATCGACGGCGGCGTGGCGATCAACGTCATTCCCGACCGGTGCACGGTCCAGGTCTCGCGGCGGACCGCCCCCGGCGAGACCCGCGAGCAGGTCAGCCGCGAGATCCACGACCTGCTGCAGGGCCTGGGTGACGTGCAGGTGGACATCGGCAAATGGGAGGACCCGTGCCTGACGCACAAAGACAGCCCCGTGATCGCCGCGGGGCGCAAGGCCCTGATCGACTCCGGCCGCGAGTTCCAGCCCCGCCTCAGCCGCGGCCGGCAGGACCTGGTCATCTTCGCCGCCCACGGCATGCACGCCTACAACATCGGTCCGGGCTCGGCCGCCAGCGGCCACACCGCCGACGAGTACTGCCTGTTCATCGACCTGCTCAGCGGCGCCCAGCTCCTCGAAGCGACCGTGCGGAATCTCGATGAAATGGTCGGGTGACCCCGATTGGGTGCCATGGCCGCGCCGTTCGCGGCCATGGAATTCCCCGAATGCGCAGCGTGCTCTTCCCCTTGAAAACCGCCCGAAGGCCGTCATTCTGAGCGCAGCGAGGAATCTCTAATGGACAGCGCACTCATGGTTTAGCATCTTGCGCGGCAGAGATCCTTCACTTCGTTCAGGATGACAACCTGTGACTCAGGGAAAGTTGAATGGATCCCATTACGCGTGCAACGCAAGCACGCTCGTCAGTAAGACGCCACCTGCCGCCCCCAGCTGCCCGCCATCGTCAGCAGATCGATCGCGTTGACGAAACCGTCGCCGTTGAAGTCGCACGCCGGATCGAAGGCCGCATCCCCCGTGGCGGTGTTCCAGCTGTGGGCCATCGCGAGCAGATCGATCGCGTTGACGCTGCCGTCGCCGTTGGTATCGCCGGGGATCATCGTGGCCAGCGACCAGACCGCCCCCGACGCCTCGCCGCCGCTGTTGCGGGCGACCACTTGCCAGTAGTACGCCGCCCCGGAATCCAGCGGCCCCGGATCCAGCCAGGCCGTCGCCAGACCCGTCGCCGCCTGCTGCACCGGCGGGTTGACCATGTCGAGGTACACGTCGTACACCACGCCCGCCTCGGCCGAGCCGCCATTCCATTCCAGCAACGCATCCAGCGCCACGTTGCGCCCGGCGTCCGCCGGCACCGGCTCGGCCGGGGGAGTCGGCAGCACCGGCTCGCCCGCAAAATCGATCCCCCACAGGTTGCCGACCTGGAAATCGTTCTCGATGGAGGTCGAGGTGGTGACGATCTGGTCCTGGAAGACCCAGGAAGCGTGGCTGACGCTGATGCTGCAGGTGGTATTCGAGGGCACCTTCGCCAGGGCGTAGATGCCTTGGCTGTCGCTGGTGTCGGTGTAGACCGCCCCGCCGACGACCCCGGTCGCCGTCGCACCGGCCACAGGGTTGCCCGCGTCATCGACGATCCGGCCGCTGATGATCTCGCCCTGTCCAGTGGGGAAGATGTTGTACCCGCACTCGTGTATGGCCGTGAACGTGTACGGCGACGTGTCGACCAGCGGCAGGTTGTACCAGGCGTCCTGGTAGCCGTACCAGCCCATGTTCAGGTGGTGATAGAGGGTCGCGGCATTGTAACCGTAGCCGTCGGCGATAACCGCGTGGCCGCCCGGGTCGCCGTTGACCGCCAGCAGTACGGGGTAGCCGGCGTCGAGGTTCGGGTTGATCATGCGGACCAGGTTGTCAGCGGGGATGTCCTGCCCGTTGTGGTAGGCGCGGACGGCATTGCCGTAGTGGAAGTAATCGACCAGGGACGACTCGCCGAGGAACGAGGCCCCCGAGGCATTGGCGGCGTAATTCATCCGCACCGTCAGCCCGGCGTCGTAGCACAGGGCGCCGATCGCCTCGCGCTGCGCCGCGGTCGTGCTGCTGCTCGGGTCCAGCGGCATCATCGTCCAGTTGTACGGCCCGCCCGCGCCGTCGCCGCCGCGCGTCGTGGCGGACTGACGCTTGCCGTCGACCGTGATGAAAAACCTGTGCGTGCCGATGCCAATGGCGGGGTGCTCGTGGTAGCGCATCAGCTGTGCCATCGACGTGGCGACGCACCCGCAGGGGTAGCCATTGGGGGTGTAATAGTTGTAGCAGGGACTGCTCCCCTCATTCTGCTGCCCCCATCGGCTGGCCAGCCGCGGCGCCACCCGGATGTCCGAGACCGTGCCGGTCCCGGTGATCGACTGCACCGTCCCGTCGGCAATATCGGTGAGGCGCTGCCACTTGTCGCGGTGTGGATGAGGCACCGCCCAGACCGGAGGCCCCTGCGCCGCCGCCTGCGATTGCACCGCCTCGAGCCGGCCAGTCATGTCCTTGCGAAGCAGCGCGCCCAGCGGGTCGTCGCCGCCCGGTTCGAACGTCCCGGCCGGAGAAAAGGCGATGATCGGCTCGATCTCGTCGTCGGGCGCGACGATGACGAAGCCCTCGGGCTCCAGGTGCACCACGTAACAGACTGCCCGCCCCCCGCCGCCGTCATACGTCGTCACGCGGGCGACGCTTCGGGCGAGATGTGCATTCAGCGGCCGGCCGTCAAGGTCAAGCCACCCCCGCACGATCTTGCGGGCCTGCCCCGGCGTCGTGGGCACGGCCAGCGCGGGCGCAGCCAGCAACGCCGCCCCCACCAAAACTGCCAGGACGCGATTGACCGACACCGTCCGTCCGACCAGGCGGCCAGTGATAGGCATGATCTGATCCATCCCTGCTATCTGCGTTTCGCGAAAACAACCAGTCCTGCGGAGCCTTCCGAAGACACCGAAGAAGCACCACCCTGCGGAGAGTCTCCGCTTTCAGCTGAAGGCATATACACCAGAGATAACATGGAAGCCGCCTTGGGCAAAGTATAAATTATAACGCAGGTGCTCGCAAAT
>JAWLBS010000023.1:0-3204 GCA_041687575.1 Phycisphaerae bacterium
TCCGCCAGGGCGTCGGCGACCTCGGGGCTGATGTCGCCGGCGAGCATCCGGAGCGGGACTTTTGCGTTGAGGTGCCGGTCCGGTGCGTGCAGGTCGATGGCCGGCCAGTCGCGCTCGGTGCGGGCCCTGGCGAACAGGTCCTCAAGCATCTCGCGGAAAGGCCCTTCGCCCAGTCGCTGACGGACATGCCGCAGGCGGGCCTTGTGCCGGTTTTCGCGGTCGCCGTGGGCGGCGAACAGGCGGACCGCCGCCAGCGCCAGCGGCAAGGCGTCATTCGGATCGAGCCAATCGATGAACTCGACCCCCGGGTCCGGCCGGGCGCCCAGTGAGCCGGCCACCAGCACGCGCAGGCCCCACCGGCCGTCGCGCCGGACCGCGACAAAGCCCAGGTCGTTGATGAACGGCTGGGCGCAGGCGTTCTCGCACGCCGAGAAGGAGATCTTGAACTTGCGCGGCAGCGAGAGGTTGCCGGGCTCGGCCTGGAGCATCGCCTGCATCCGGCCGGCCAGCCTCGCCAGGTCCGGCCGATCCGATGCCAGGCCCGAGCACGGGCAGACGGTCACATTGCGGATGCTGTCGCCGCATGCGGCCACGCCTGAGAGACCCGCCTGGGCCATCATCTGCTGCGCCCGGGGGGCGTCGGCGCCAGCCAGGTCGTGGATCTCGATGTTCTGACGCGTGGTCAGGTGCAGGGGGGTACTCGGGGTGAACCGGCGGGCGATTTCGGCCAGGGCACGCCACTGCGCGGCGGTCAGGCTGCCGCCGGCGGTCCTGATCCGTTGGACCCAGCGGCCGGGCTGTGCTTGTGGGAACAGGCCGGTCAGTTTCATGGCGCCAACGTCATCGGAAACCGCGGTGATCGGGAACGACGGCAGGGAATTCATCCAATTACCTCCTGTGGAGCATCGGGACAGTTTACGCCTCTGGTTGCGGGCGTCAAACGAGCCGCGACCGTGAGGGAGCGGTGGAGCGGGTGAAACTATGAAGCAAGCCCCCCGACCCATGGCCACGTCGTTTGTGGCCATGGAATTCTGCGGATGCGCAGCGTGTGCTGTCCGAAACCACCACCCAGAGTTGTCATTCCGAGCGCAGCGAAGAATCTCTATTGGACAGCGTGTCCATGGTTTAGCGCCCCGCTCAGTAGAGATCCTTCACTTCGTTCAGGATGACGACGGGGAAGGGCACAGAACGCAAGCGGAGATTGCCCCGCTTGGTAGAGATCCTTAGCGTTGCTCAGGATGGCAACCACGGCGTTCAGGATGACGACGTTACGGCCATTGTGCAGGGCCTGTGGCGGGCGCAGCCCGCCCTACATGCGACGGTCAGGACCCAGGATGGCGACGGACTCGGCGGGCAGCTCGACCTGGCTGTCGGCCGGTTGGATCGAGGGCGACGAGGCCAGCAGGACGGTCGGGTCCTGGTCCGGCGGCAGGGGCAGGGTGTGCGGCTTGTCGTCGAAGTTGCAGGCGACGGCGACGGGGCCGCGCTGAATGACAAGCCACTTGTCATCCTCGTCGAAGCGGACGCGGACGTCCTCTCGCCGGCCGGTGGACAGGGCAGGGGCGCTGCGCCGCAGGCGGATGAGGCGCTTGTACCAGTCGAGGATCTCGGCGTGGGGCTGTCTGTCGGGTTCGTCCCAATCGAGTTTGGATCGCTGGAAGGTCGTCTCGTCCTGCGGGTCGGGCACCTCGGCGGGGTCCCAGCCGAAGGCGGCGAACTCGCGCTTCCGCCCCTGGCTGACCGCCCGGCCGAGCTCCGGCTCCGGATGGTTAGTGAAATACTGGAACGGCGTGGCCGCGGCCCACTCCTCGCCCATAAACAGCAGCGGCACGAACGGCGCGGTCATCAGCAGCGCCGCCCCCACCTTCAGCCGCTGCAGTCCGATCAGCGAGCTCATCCGGTCGCCGACGGCGCGGTTGCCGACCTGGTCGTGGTTCTGCATGTACGTTACGAAGGCGCTGCCCGGCAGATTCGCCGCCGGCCGGCCGTGGGCCCGCCTGCGGAAGGGTGAGTAGCAGCCGTCATGGACAAAGACGTGCTGGATGCTCTTGGCCAGGTCCGCGAGTTGGCCGAAGTCGACGTAGTAGCCCTTCCGCTCGCCGGTGAGCACACCGTGCAGGGCGTGGTGGAAGTCCTCGTTCCACTGCGCGTCGAGGTCGTAGCCGCCCACGTCGCGGTGCCAGACCAGGCGCGGGTTGTTCAGGTCGCTCTCGGCGATGACGAACAGGTGCCGCCCCAGCGCGGCCGAGAGGTCCTCGATCTCTTGCGCCATCTGTTCCAGGACGTTGGTGGCGCTGGTGTCGATGATCTGGTGGACCGCGTCGAGGCGGAGGCCGTCAATGTGATAGTCGCGCAGCCACATCAGGGCGTTGTCGCACAGGAAGCGGCGGACCGGATCGCTGTCGGGGCCGTCGAAGTTGATCGCGTCGCCCCAGGGTGTCGTGTGGTGGCTGGTGAAGTAGGGGCCGAATTGGCTGAGGTAATTGCCGGATGGGCCCAGGTGGTTGTAGACCACGTCGAGGATCACGCCGAGGCCGCGCTGGTGGCAGGCGTTAACGAGGGGCTTGAGCCCGTCGGGTCCGCCGTAGGCGTGGTGCGGGGCGTAGAGGTCCACCCCGTCATAGCCCCAGCCCCAGCGGCCGGAGAACTCCGCCACCGGCATCAGCTCGACGTGCGTGACGCCCAGGTCGACCAGGTGGTCGAGACGTTCGATGGCAGATTCGAACGTGCCGGCCGGGGTGAAGGTGCCCACGTGCATCTCGTAGATGACGGCCGAAGCGAGCGGAGGGCTTTGCCAGTGGCGGTCGGTCCATTGGAAGGCGGCGTGGTCGACGATGCGTGACAGGCCGTGCACGCCGTGGGGCTGGTGCGCCGACCGCGGGTCGGGCAGCGGGTCGCCCCCGTCGATGCAGAAGCCGTAATCGGTGCCGGCGCCGGCCTGGGGCACCTCGGCGTGCCACCAGCCGGCCGGGTCCCGGGTCATGCGGATGCGGCGGTCGCTTACCTGGACGTCGACTGTTTTTGCGCTTGGCGCCCAGAGGGTGAATCGATGCATTTGTACTCCTTGCGGCTTTGATTGGAAGCGGCGTCTTTGCCGCCCTTCGGTCCGAACCTCAGGGTCGAGGACCGCAGTTCATGGTCGTGCGGCAGCGCTCAACGCGAGAGTCCAAAGATGGCGTCGCTTGTTGACGTTGCATACCTTTG
>JAWLBS010000023.1:3304-30095 GCA_041687575.1 Phycisphaerae bacterium
TCCGAACCTCAGGGTCGAGGACCGCAGTTCATGGTCGTGCGGCAGCGCTCAACGCGAGAGTCCAAAGATGGCGTCGCTTGTTGACGTTGCATACCTTTGTAGCCCGTGCGAAATCCAAAGCGGCGTCTTCGGCGCCGCAGTCCAAAGCACGGCGCCGCTCCCGTTTTTGTCACAAGACGACTACGCCGTGGCGAAGACGCGATCATGGTACCCGGTCCGCTCCTTCGCGATCCTGTTCTCGTACCGAGCTCTCTTCTGCCATCGTGGCTCGGCCACTCGCATCGCTGCGCTCGCTCGGGCGAACCGCCTGAAGGCGGGACTCCGAACACCGGCTAAAGCCGGGACTCCGAACTTGGCGGGCGGAGCCCGCCCTACATGCCCGCCCTACACCCGTTCCAGCAGCGCGACGGCGAAGCGGTCGAGCAGGTTCTTTACGGGGACCGGGTTCTGCTTAATGGGCCGGTCGGTCAGCAGGTCGTGCCAGTCGCCCGGGGGCAGCTCCAGGGCCGTCTCTTCCCAGTCGCCGCCCAGGCCGATCAGCAGCCGCGGGATGACGGTGACGACCTGGTCGCTCCGAGCGAAGGCAACGACGTGAGCGGCCTTTTCGCCCCGGACATTCAGCGGCTGGTAGTCGCCCTCGAGGAACACCCGCCGCTTGCGGGCCCGCAGCTGCAGCGCCCGGTGCGTCAGCCATAACTTGGGCAACCCCTCGTCGCTGCGCCGGATGATCTCGCTGAGCGAGAGCGAATCGAGCTCGGCCAGCAGCCGGCGGCGCAGGTCGTAGTCGACCGGCCGGCGGTTGTCCGGGTCGACCAGGCTCAGGTCCCACAGCTCGTTGCCCTGGTACAGGTCGGGCACGCCGGGGGCCGTGAACCTGGCCAGCGCCTGGGCCAGCGAGTTGACCCGCCCCAGCGGTACGAGCGGCATGACGAACGTCCGCAGGCTGTCCAGGAAAGGCTGATTCTCCAGCGTCCTTTCCACGAAGATCGTCAGCGCCTCTTCGTAGCTGCCATCGGGCTCGGTCCAGGACGTGTGCTCCTTGGCCTCTTTGGCGGCTTTGAGCATGTAGGCGGCCATGCGGTCGGCATCGATCGGCCAGGCCCCCACCAGCGACTGGTAGAACAGGTACTCGGCGTTGCGGTCGGGCATGCCGTCGGTGCGGTATCGCTCATTCAGCGACGCGAAGTGACGCACCGCCTCGGACCACCGGTCCGGGATCTCCGACAGCAGCGCGATCCGCGCCCGCACATCCTCGCTGCGCTTGGTGTCGTGGGTGGACGTCGAGGTCATCGTGTACGGCCAGTGCTCCTGCATCCGCTGGCAGTACTTGTGGAACGCCTCGACAGTCACGCCGAATCGTGCCGGATTGCCGCCGACCTCGTTCAGACTGACCAGCCGGTTATAGCAGTAGAAGGCGGAGTCCTCGACCGCCTTGGCCGTGACCGGCCCGGTCAGTTGCTGGAACCGGAAGACCATTTCCGCCTCCCGTGGTCCGCCGATCTGCTGCAGCAGCACGTCGGCCAGGAACCGCAGCAGCCGCTCGTCGAGGTCCGGCCGGCGACGGTGCGCCACCCGGATCGCTTCGCGGATGCACCGCACATCGTCGGGGTGCGGCTGGCGGACCTTGGTCGGCCGGACATAGGTGCGATAGACGGGGAAACAGGCGATCGTCTCGCGAAGGGCCTCGGTCAGCTGGTGCCGCGTGTAGTCGCAGTACTGGCGATGCTCGTCGCAGACCCCCACCAGCAGCGCCGCCAGGCGGGCCAGGTCTGTCGCAAAGCTCATCCGCAGCACCTGTTGCTTCTTGCGATACACCAGCGTCTCGAAGTCCTCCGTCTGGCCGGTGAAGTGGCGGTAGAACTGCGTCAGCGGCCCCTCGCCAGCCGGGTCGACGAACAGCCCCCCGACCTGGTTGGCGAAATCGTAGCCGGTCGTGCCGTCGACGGGCCACGACTCGCGAAGGTGCTCGCGGGGCTCGAGGATCTTCTCGGCCAGCAGCCAGGCGTCCGGCGCCGCGGTGGCGAGTCGCTGGAAATAGCCCTCCGGGTCGCGCAGGCCGTCGGGGTGGTCGACCCGAAGCCCGTCGATCAGGCCCTCGTCCACCCACTTCAGGATCAGGCTGTGGGTAGCGGCGAAGACGGGCTCCCGGTCGGTGCGGAGTCCGACCAGTTCGTTGATGTCGAAGAAGCGGCGGTAGTTGAGCTCCTGGCTGGCGGTCCGCCACCAGGCCAGGCGGTAGTGTTGGCGGGCGAGCAGGGCGTCCATGGCATCGGCGTCCGCGTTGATCCGTTCGACCGCTACGTCGACCGCTCGCGCGACCGCTGGGTCTTCCTCGAGCAGCCGACTGAGCTGCCCGGCCAGTACCCCCTGGTCGCGGGCGCAGCGGACCGCATCAACCCCGGTTCCCCCGGTACGAAACATGTTCATTGTGTCGGCGATGTAGGCCAGGGTGGCGTTGTCGCACTGCCCGGCGGCGGTTTCGATGATCTCCCCGAGCGTGCAGAAACTCACCGGCACGACGTGGTCGTAGTAGCGTACGTGGAACGCGGCGCCGTTGCGGCACAGTCGGACCAGCCCCGCCTCGAGGGCCCGGCCGTAATGATCGCCGAGGATCGGCATCAGGACTTTGCCCCGCAGCCGCGGTTCGGGCGGGTCCCAGTCGATGTCGAAATAGTCGGCGAACGGGCTGGCCGGGCCGTTTCGCAGCACGTCCTGCCACCAGGTATTCTGCGCGCTGATGGCCATGTGGTTCGGGACGATGTCGAGGACCTGCCCCAGGTTGTTTCGCTGCAGGGTCCGGCAGAAGGTCTCGTGTCCGGCTTCGGCGCCGAGCTCGTCGTTGAGGCGGGAATGATTCACCACGTCGTAGCCGTGCGTGCTGTGCGGCGCGGCCTGCAGGTAGGGCGAGGCGTAGGCGTGGCTGACGCCGAGCCGTGCGAGGTAGTCGGCCACGCCGGCTGCCTGCTCGAACGTGAAGCCCGCGTGCAGCTGCAGGCGATAGGTCGCCGTCGGGACGTGGGCGGGGTTATTCGGCATGGCAGAGCACCAGCACGGACCGCGCAGCCACGGGGATCGGTTCTCCGTATCGATACACCTCTTCGGCCTCCTTCGTGAAGGTCTGGGTCGTGTCGATGACCACGCTCCACTCCTGGCCAAGCTTGCCGGCCACGCCCGGCAGGCGGAAGATGACCGGTTCGTCGTGGGCGTTGAACAGCACGCAGAAGTCGTCGTCGATCACGCGATTGCCGCGGCGGTCGAGCCCGGCGATCTCCTGGCCATTGATCATCACGAGCAGGCTGCGGAAGTGCCCGACGTTCCAGTCGTCCTGGCTCATGCCGGTCCCTTCGGGCTTGAACCAGCCGATGTCGTCGATGCCCGTGCCCCAGACAGACTCGCCCCGGAACCACTTCCACCGCCGAAACGCCGGGTGTTCGCGCCGCAGCCGGATCAGGTTGCGGACGAACGTGAGCAGGTCCTCGTCGGCCTGGTCCCAGTGGAAGTACGTCAGGTCGTTGTCCTGGCAGTAGGCATTGTTGTTGCCGTTCTGGGTTCGGCCGATTTCGTCGCCGCCGTTGATCATCGGGATGCCCTGGCTCAGCAGCAGCGAGACGAAGAGGTTGCGTTTCTGACGCTGGCGAAGGGCATTGATGGCCGGGTCATCGGTCGGGCCCTCGACCCCGCAGTTCCAGCCGCGGTTGTGGTCCTCGCCGTCGCGGTTTTTTTCAAGGTTGGCCTCGTTGTGCTTCTTGTTGTAGCTGACCAGGTCGTGCAGGGTGAAGCCGTCGTGGGCGGTGACGAAGTTGAGGCTGGCGTAGGGGCGGCGGCCGGTGTTGGCGTACAGGTCGCTGCTGCCGGCGAAGCGGTTGGCGAACTCGGCGAGGGTCTCCTCCTCGCCGCGCCAGTAGTCGCGGACCGTGTCGCGGAACTTGCCGTTCCACTCCGACCACTGCGGCGGGAAATTGCCCACCTGGTAGCCGCCGCCGCCGATGTCCCACGGCTCGGCGATCAGCTTGACCTGGCTGATCACCGGGTCCTGCTGGATCAGGTCGAAAAACGCGCTGAGGCGGTCCACGTCGTGCAGGCCCCGCGCCAGCGTCGCCGCCAGGTCGAATCGGAACCCGTCGACGTGCATCTCCGTCACCCAGTACCGCAGCGAGTCCATGACCATCTGCAGCACGTGCGGGTTGCGCATGTTCAGCGTGTTGCCCGTGCCGGTGTAGTCGGTGTAGTGGCGCATGTCCTTCGCTTCGAGGCGGTAGTAGGCGTGGTTGTCGATGCCCTTGTAGCTTAGGATCGGGCCGAGGTGGTTGCCCTCGGCCGTGTGGTTGTAGACCACGTCGAGGATGACCTCGATGCCCTCGTTGTGGAGGTTCTGGACCATCTGCTTGAACTCGTGCACCTGCTGGCCGAGCTGGCCGGCCGAGGAGTACTCGTTGTGCGGGGCGAAGTAGGAGATCGAGTTGTAGCCCCAGTAGTTGCGCAGCCCCTGGTCGACGAGTATCTTGTCGTGGACGAACTGGTGGACCGGCATCAGTTCGATCGCGGTGACGCCCAGGTCCTTGAAGTACTCGATCGCTACCGGGTGTGCCAGGCCCGCGTAGGTGCCGCGCAGCTCCTCGGGGATGTCCGGGTGGCGGGCAGTGAAGCCCTTGACGTGGACCTCGTAGATGATGCTCTCGTGGAGGCTGATCCGCGGGTGGCGGTCGTTCTTCCAGTCGAAGTAGGGACTGGTCACCACGCACTTGGGCACATACGGGCCGCTGTCGAGGTCGTTGCGGGAGTCGACACTCTTCCAGTGGTAGCCGAAGACCGCCTCGTTCCACTCGACCTGGCCGTCGATGGCCTTGGCATACGGCGAGATCAGCAGCTTGTTGGGGTTGCACCGCAGCCCGTGCTTGGGATCGTAAGGCCCGTGGATCCGATAGCCGTACCGCTGGCCGACCCCCACATTGGGAAGGTAGCAGTGCCAGCAGTGGCCCGTCATCTCAGGAAGTTGCACGCGCGTCTCGTTGCCGTCGTTGTCGAACAGGCACAGTTCGACCGCGTCGGCCACCTCCGAGAAGATAGAGAAGTTCGTCCCCGCCCCGTCGAAGGACGCCCCCAGTGGGTACGGCAGGCCCGGGTGAACGCGGACGTCCCCTTTGCGCTCAGCCGTTTCGCGAGATGCCTCGATGATCGTCTTGTCCGCATGGGTCATAAGCAATGCACCAGAAAAAGAGTCATTTGAAAGCGGCTTGCCGTCGTCGCCGCGCCACACCGCTGCGTGTCTTGTCCCATCGAATGATTCTAGCCGCCGTTTGGCGTGCGGTTCAACTTGATCGCCACAGTGTTCCGACCCGGCCGCAGGGGCGGCAGCCGCCGTTTGCGCGGTGTTCTTCCCAGGGGGGCAGACCCCCAAGCACGTTTGCAGGATCGCCGGGGAGGGAGATGCGGTCCTGTCGTAGCAGAAGAAGCGGCCTCGCGCTCGCCGGCCAGGTTGACTCGCCCCAATTGCGTGATACACTATGACTTGAGCATTTCAGTTTTTCCGTTCTTGAGCGACGTGGTCTGTGATCTGCGGGAAGGGTTGTCCCTGTATCCGGGGACCCGTCTCTGGTGATGCTGCGTGTCCATTTTCAAATCCATATAAGGCCCTTGAGTGGGAAAGCGAGCGGAGGACTTGACATGACAGGCAAAGTGTCCGTGCGAAAGGTCTTGCTGGCCGTTGTGCTGATCGGGGCAGCCGCGGGATGCACCTCATCCATGCTGCCCGCCCTGACCGGGGCCCTCGGCGGCGGTGCGGTGGCGGCGGCGCTGTTGAACCAGTGGGCGATCGCGAACCCTGACCCGGCTGCCGGCCGTGAAGTCCCCGGACCCCAGGGCGAACAGGGCATGCCTGGCGAACAGGGGCCACAAGGCCCCCAGGGCGAGCAGGGCGTCTCCGGCGAACAGGGCTCGCAAGGCCCCCAGGGCGAGCAGGGCGAACAGGGCGTTCCCGGCGAACAGGGCCCCCAAGGTGAGCAGGGCGCCCAGGGTGAACAGGGTGCCCAAGGCGAACAGGGCGTCCCCGGTGCGCAGGGTCCCCAAGGCGCACAGGGTGCTCAGGGTGAACAGGGTGCCCAGGGTGAACAGGGTGCCCAAGGCGAGCAGGGCGAGCAGGGCGTGCCCGGCGAACAGGGCCCTCAGGGCGAGCGCGGACATCCCGGGCCGATCTACGTCGACACGATCATCGAGGATTTCTGGACGGCCGACCTGATGGGGATGGTCAGTGGTGGGCTGGAGATCCAGACTGTCAAGATGCTCGAGCCTCGCTTCGGGATGATGAAAAAGATCGTCGGCGATGACCGCCGCAGCACCGGCCCGGTCGCCTTCCGCGCGATCATACCCGCGATCTACAAACTCAACTCCTGCGCACCGCTGACGATCCGGTTGTTCCTGTATCGCTGCCCGCCCCAGGATGGCAACGCCGACACCGCGGGCATCCCCGACCTGCTGTACAAGTGGGACAACTGCGATGAGGACTTCTGCTTCTCCATCATCGGCAAGCGACTGCGGGGTGTCGGTTCGGCTGTCGAGGACTTCGGGCAGATGCGGTATGTCGAGGTCGATTGGGTCCCCAGCGGCGAGATGTGCGTGGTCGACCTGCCGATCGGCAGAGAGGGCCTGGGTTGCCCCGAGGATGTCGAGGCCGGCGACTTCCTGGCGTTCGAGATGCAGGCCATCCGCAGCGACGCTGTCTACCGCTTGCTGGGCGCCGAAGTGTTCTCCTGGTCGTACGCCTGCCTGTCCAACTGCTACGTCGTGCCAAATGAGGTGGATTAGCACTTGATGAGGCGGTGCGATACCGTGCAGGATTCGCATCGTCGTCCGACCGATCGATGTTCTTGAGCCCTGGCGGGGGGGGGGGCCCCCCCCGCGCCCCCCCGCCCCCGCCGGCCCCCGCTTCGCCTTCGGCAAGCGGGCGATCTCAACCGGATGGCCCGGCGGTTGCACCGCCCACTGTCGATTAGCGGTGCTATAATCGTGGCAAGGGGTCCGGTTAGGCTCGGGGTGCGCGGCCGCAGGGTGTGCCGGCCCATGGCAATTCGCAACCAGAAGAAGATAGGGGATGACCATGGCAGAGAGAGTCGATGTCGGTGCATACGGGACGCCCGGCAGTGCAGGCTGGGCGGTATGGCGCAGAACCAGTTGGGGGGCGATCTTCGCCGGACTGTTCGTGGCGCTCTCCCTGATGATCTGGCTGGCCCTGATCGGGACCGCCGTCGGGATGAGCGTCGCCGGCGGCAACGAGGCCGAGGCCGGTGAGGCGGGCATTGGGGCCGGCGTATGGATCTGGTGGCTGATCAGTGAGGTCATCGCCCTGTTCGTCGGCGGCTGGGTGGCCGGCCGGCTGATGCAGACCCCCGATCGGATGGATGCCGGGCTCCACGGCGTGACGATCTGGGGGCTGAAGTTTACGCTGGCGGTCTACCTGCTGGTGGCCGGTGCCGGCGCGGTGCTTGGCGGGGCCACCGACGTGATGCAGGGCGTGCTGACGGGTGCCGGTTCGGCCGTCGACCTCGGGGCGGGCGGAGGGAGTCCGGCCACGCAGATGATCCCCGGGGATATGCAAGAGCTCGACGTCGATCGCCAGGCGGCGCAGCGGCGAATCACCCGCTGGGCGGACCGCGTGCAGGACCAGGTCACCGCGGCGGCCTGGTGGCTCGTGTTCATCCAGCTGTTCGCCCTGGTCGCGGCGTTTGCCGGCGGGTGGGTCGGCGGGCGCGTGCATCCGTCCGGACCAACCGGGGCAGTACGAAGGTAGCGAGGGCGACGCCCCGGGCGCGTCGCCGGCCTTCGCGCCAGATCTCCACCGACTGGTCGGTGCTGCATATCGGTGCGCTTTGCGTGGCTTCCGCTGCGCGGTTCAGGGGCCTGGTGCAGGTGCCTCTGAACCGCGCGGCCTGATGTATCTCAGCCCGGCCAGCAGGCCCACGGCGGCATACGCGCGAATCGCCAAGGCTCGCGCTGGCTGCAGGTGCCAGGCAGCTTGCGCATCGCGGCTCACAAGGCTGCGAAGTTCGCGGCGCGTCTCCATACTGCTTCCGGACGGGCACGCCGGTCACCACTCGACCGTCCGGCGGACATGAACGTCCACCGCCGTCCGCGGCCAGGCCCGTCGAAGTAAGTCTGCGCCCGCCAATCACCGTTCGTCAATAACCGCTGTCAGCCGCGCTGTCGATCCGCCACCGGGCGGCCGGAGCTGCCGGCATCGCGTCGCCGGGGTAGTGCGTGGGATGCCTTCCTCCTGGAGCTCCGTCACCGGCGCGCGCGGTGGGCAGCCGTCTTTACTGCAGCAACACGTTATAGGACGATGCCTATAGTTTTTGCGATGGCCGAGGTGGCCTTCGGTGCCTCTTTGTCTGTTGCCCGGGAGCAACCTTTGCCGCCGCCATGTTGCTTTGTGTAAACATGGCGACAGACACGCCTAGTCGTCAATATTCTTTGCTGCAAAGTGCTCTTTCGCCTGCAACGTGCGTCGGGCACGAGTGTTGTGGTCCTTATACTGGCAGGTGTACCCGTGCGTGCTGAGGGAATTCGGGAACTGGCACGGAGAATGCTTGCCAGTTCTTTGCAGGCGCTGTGTTCGAGCCGAATCGTTTCAGGTGTGCGCCGGCTGTTCAGCGTCTGGCCCGGCCGTGGCGGGCAATGGAGTCCGTGGCTGCGGGGATAGCGGACGCGCGGACGTGTCGGCGACGTTTCGCCAATTCTGTACCTCGGGTACGGCATCAGTGATCGATCGGGTATCAAGCCCATCTGGGCGCCTGCTGCACGCGGGACGCCGGTAGAGGTCTGGCATGCGTTGCCGGATCAAGGTGGGAGACTTTAGAGAGAAGGAGGCTGGGCTATGAGGGTACTTTGCCTGGGAGCCGTGCTGCTGCTGACGCTGGCGGCTGGCACCAACGCGGCAATCATCGGCTGGGAGTGTGAGGACGATGGCGATGGCGCGGTGACGATGGGGGCTATCGACCTGACCCTGGACAGTCAGACGGGCGACTACACGTTGAGCATCGTGGAGACGATGAACTGGGCGCCGGCGCACATTGAGGGCAGTTTCACGACCGACACGCCGACCGACCCGAACGTTTGGATCATCAAGGAGATCACCAACAACACCGGCTACACCTGGGACGGCTACATCTTCAACATCTACATGCAGCAGCCGTTCGACATCACGGCCGCATCGGCCCCGATGGGCTGGGCCGCCCTGCCCGGTACGGTCAGCAGCGGGTCGTTCCTCGATTCGCATGGCTACGCCTGGGACTACATGGGCGTCGTCAACTACAGCTCGCTGGCCTCGGCCTACGACCTGCAGCCCGGCCAGGCGGGTGATTTCGGCGCGAAGGTGAGCTTCCTTGGCAGCGTGAGCTTCCAGGTGGAGCAGATCGCGGTCCCCGAGCCTGCTACGCTGGCCCTGCTGGCGGTGGGCGGCCTGTTCCTGCGGCGCAGGTATGCCTGATCCGACATGACGGCAGCCGTCGCCCGACGGGCTGTCCGATGAACCGCTCAAGGCGGCGCGACCATGGTCGCGCCGCCTTCATTTTGCGCCGGTGCATCGCGTCGTTTGGAATCGATATTACTTCAGGAAGTTGGCGAGCAGTTTATGGCCTTCGTCGGTCAGGAAGCTTTCCGGGTGGTACTGGACGCCTTCGATGGGCATGGTCTTGTGGCGGATGCCCATCAGCTCGTCCTGGTCGGTCCAGGCGGTGACGACGAAGTCCTTGCTGAGGTGCTCGAGCTCGACCGTCAGCGAGTGGTAGCGGGTGGCCGTAAAGGGATTGTTCACGCCGCGGTAGATCCCCTGGCCGTCGTGGTGGATCTTGTCGGTCTTGCCGTGCATGAGCCGGCTGGCGCGGACGACGTTGGCCCCGAAGACCTGGCCGATGCACTGGTGGCCCAGGCACACGCCGAGGATGGGAACCTTGCCGGCGAAGTGGCGGATCATGTCGTTGCTGACGCCGGCCTGGTTGGGGGTGCAGGGGCCGGGCGAGATGATCAGGTGGGTCGGCTTGTCGGCCTCGACCTGCTCGGGGGTGACCTTGTCGTTGCGGTAGACCTTGGTGGTCAGGCCGGAGTCGATCTCGCCGATCCGCTGGACGAGGTTGTACGTGAACGAGTCGTAGTTATCTATCAGTACGATCATGTCGGGTACCTTGCGTTAATGGCCGGGGCCTCCAGCCTGACGGAAAGGATAGGGGGCAGGGGGTGGGGCGTGCAAGCTGTTTGGGCCGGACAAAAGGATGTTGCCTGCGGGCCCGCGAGCGTATACGCTTGTTGGGCGATAGGGGACGTCACGGAGCAGGAGCGAGATGGGAGGCCTTGATATGAGGCGTCTGTGCGTGTTGGCGGCGGGGGCGGTGGTGCTGGCGGGGGTGGCGACGGCGGAGGCCCACTTTTCCGTCCTGATGCCCGAAAAGGTCAGCGTCGCGCCGCGGGGCAGCGTGGCGGTCGATTACTGGGTCGGCCACCCGTACGAGCACATCCTGGCAAATGCGGCAAAGCCGGCCGAGCTGTTCGCCGTCGCGCCCGGCGGCGACAGGCAGGACCTGCTGGCGGGCGTCGAACAGGTCGGGATGAAGGGGCAGGACGACAAGACCTTCACCGCCTGGCGGGCGAAACTCAAGGCGGACCAGCGGGGCGACTACACCCTGGTGGCGGTCAGCCAGCCGACCGTCGAGGACGGGCGGGCCCACCGGGCGATCGTCAAGGCGGTCGTGCATGCCCGCGTGCAGGGCGACTGGGACCGCAACGTCGGCCTGCCGGCCGAGTTCGTCCCGCTGACCCGGCCGTACGGGTTGCGGCCCGGGATGGCCTTCCAGGTGCGGCTGCTCAAGAACGGTCAGCCCCTTGCGGGCGCGACGGTCGAGTTCGAGCGGTACAATCCCCAGCCCGTCGCCGAGTCCGACCTGCCGGCCGAGGAGTACATCACCTACGCGGTCAAGACCGGGCCGGACGGGATCGCGACGATGTCGTTTCCGCAGGTCGGCTGGTGGGGCATCACCAGCGAGGTGGACGCGGGAGCCATCGAGATTGACGGCAAGCAGGCGCCGCTGAGCTACCATCCGACGTACTGGCTGCTCGTGGATGAGCCGCGTCGAGCGGAGTGATCGGTCCGGGCATACACTCGCTGTAGATGCCCCCGGCGGCAAAGGAGGGATTGGCATGGACCTGTTCGAGGCGATTGAAGCGCGGCATAGCGTGCGGGCGTATCAGACCCGGCCGATCGACAGAAACGACCTGGAGAGGATCGTCGACGCGGCGCGCCGGGCGCCGACCGGGCGCAACGAGCAGCCGTGGGAGTTCGTCGTCGTGACCGACATGTACACCCGCCAGCGGATCGCCGAGCTGACGACCTTCGGCAAGTACATCGCCGACGCGGCGGCGTGCGTCGGCGTGTTCTGCCGGGACGACACGGCGTACTGGCTGGAGGACGGGGCGGCCGCGACCGAGAACATCCTGCTGGCGGCAACGGCGCTGGGGATCGGCAGCTGCTGGGTCGCCGCCGACAAGAAGCCGTACGCCCCGGACCTGGCGAAGTTGATGAGCGCCCCATCGACGCACCGGCTGGTCAGCCTGGTGGCGCTGGGGTACGCCAGCGACGAACCTCCGCGCAAGCCCAAGCGGCCGCTCGATGAGGTGCTGCATTGGGAAACGTGGTGAGACGCGATGCGGGAGGACGTTCGCCGGACCGTTGAGAACGCATCTATAGGGGTCTGCTTGCGGCTTGGGAGCTTTGCACTGCTCGGCGGCATTGATTGAAAGCGGTGTTGCGGCCGCCCGTGGGTCCGAGCCTCAGGATCGAGGACCGCCGTCCATACTGCCGCCGGACGAGCCGCTCGGGATTGGGGCGTTGGCGCCGATGGGAGCTTTGAGTGAAAGCGGCGTCTTCGGCGCCGCAGTCCATAGTCGCCGCCGATGCTCCCTGCCAGTTCGGGGACGTGGCACCGATGGGGGCTCAATTGAAAGCGGCGTTTGCAGCGCCGCACTCCAAAGCACGGCCCGGCTTCCGGCTTCGCCAAACAACGGCTACCGACCCCGGCGCAGAAAATGAAGCCCGCGATTGGCGGCTTCATTTAGCCGGCCCGCTTGCGGGCCGCGCTGCATCGCCCGGTCACCCCTGTTACCTTCTTTAACAGCGCAACCCTCAATAAGCCGTGACATGCCCGGGTTCGTCAAACGACGACTACGCCGTGGCGAAGCCACAGGAACTGGGTTTGCTGTCACCGGTCCCCTGCCTTGTCGCCTTGCCACCCGGTCACCTTGTCAGCCTTCACCGCCGGCCCCCTGACCCCTGCCGTTACGATACCCGACCCCCGAGACCCGACCCCCGGCTTGCGTGCCGGTCGCTGATGCCATATACAGCGCATCTGCGGTCTGTGCGGGTATTTACTTGCGCGGTGCGGGAGACGGATGATGCAGTATAGGACGTTCAGACGGAAGCCGGAAAAACAGGCATGCAACTGCCAGCGGTGCGGGGCGTGCGAGCCGAAGTGTCCGCAGAACATCGAGATCATCCGGCAGCTCGAGGAAGTGAGCGATTCGTTGGGGGCCGACACGTGCACGAAGGCTTGAGCGAAGACACCGCTGTCGGACGGGTGGGGGCGTATCGGCCGGGCGTGTGGACAGAGTACGTCCAGCTCGGCACGGTGATCGCCAATGGCCACGGGTTCTTCTCGCCGGGCGATCCAACGCGGGAGGTGCTGAGCCTGGCGGTCGGGCCGGACTACAGCCGGCAACACCTGGGTAGCAGCTGGACCGGGCGGAGCTGGCGGTACGCGGGCGAGCATGGGATCGTAGACCTGCACCTGCGGACGACGCTGCCGGGGCCGCTGTTCTCGCACTTCGAGGGCCGGCTGGGACTGCGGTTCGGCTTTGGTCACGCGCCGGAGGTGGTGGAAGACCTGGAATCGGGTCGCACGCTCAAAGAGTTTCGCCTGCGGGACCCGGGGCGGGTGCTGTTGCTGCGGGGGCCATACCGGCCGATGCTGCTGGTGGCGAGCCGGCCGATCCGGCAGTACGAGGCGATCTCGCACGAGCACCTGTGGCTGACGTTCGACGAGCCGGACGCCCGGGTGATGTGGGTGCCGCTTCTGGACGATGGGGATATCCCGGCGGAGGCGGCGAGGCTGGACCTTTGGCGGGCATTGATCGACGTGCCGCCGATGACGTGCGAGGAGACGTACGAGGTCCAGGGCGAAACGGTGCGGATTCGCGAGCGGTTCGCCAGCTTCGATGGGACCGCGCCGCGGCTCGTGCCGCTGCCGCCGGTGCCGGCCCTGCTGGCCGATCGGGGCGGCATCCAGGACCTGCCCCGCGGGACGATGCTGTGCAAGACGCTGATCGGGCCGTACCGCCTTGTCCAGGGGGATTCGTTCGACTGGACGATCGACACAGGCTGGATGGACGCTGAGATCGAGGCGACGCGGAAGGTCGAGGGCCCCTTGGCCGCGGGGCTCTCGCCGGTCCCCGAGGAGCTGGTCTACGCGGGGGATGTGAGCTGGGAGCCGGGCACGCCGATGGACCAGCTGCTGAGCCTGCGGGTCTGGGCGCAGTTGGCGGACCTGATGCCGGCCGATCTCTGGGCGCGGCTCAGGCCGATGCTCGCGCCGCCGACGCCGGCGGCATTCCGCGAGAGCCTGTTCGTGCTCGACGAGCCGTTCACGGGGCAGCGCTGGGCGAAGGATAAGGGGATCTTCGCCGAGCGGAACGAGATCAGCTACGATTCGGACTGGTACAACGGGCTGACGCTCTCGGGCCTGTGGCGGGGGATGCGGTGCGCGGATGGCGAGATCGCCGCGGCGTGTCACGACCTGTCGCGCGAGGTCAAGCGGGAGCGGGGGTGGCTGGCTGACTGCATGTGGGTATGCCACGACTGGGCGCTGGGCAGTGCCTGGAGCGACCCGCGGGGCGAACTGATCGACTTCGATTGCAGCCACAACGGCCTGGAGGGTTTGCTCGCCGAGATGAAGATGCGCCGGCTGGAGGGCGACGCGGGCGGTGCCGAGCGGATGCAGTACCTGGCAGCCAAGACGTCGCTGATCTTCCTGGCGAACTTCGAGCTGGCGGACTGGTGCCGTGACGTCGGTTTCACCTCGAAGGACGACGGCGGCTTGCACCTGGGGATCTCGCACCTGTACGAACGGCGGGGCGTGCGGGTGGACACGGCCACGACGCGGGCGCCGTATGCCCTGGCGGGCAATTGGCCGGAGTTCGCGGCGCTGCTGCGGTTGCACGGGCCCTTCGAGCGGATCCGGGAGATGGCGGCTGAATGGAAGGCGAACCATCCGGCGCGGTACGAGGACTGGGACTACTTCTCGACACGGGGGCGGCACGACGCGCTGCAGACCGGGCGGCAGGGCTCGCGGACGCAGAACGCGGTGATGTATCATCTGGCGCCGGAGATCTGCACGCGGCTGTGGGTGCTGGATGAGGATCCGGACGAGGTGGAGGGGATGTATGGTACGCCGGTGAACCTGGCGGAGCAGCTGTGGTGCCGGTGCGGAGCGCGGCTCAAGCGAGAGGTGAGGAAGGACGGGATGCTGTAGGGTGGGCCATTGCCCACCAAGGTTTCACGCGCAGGATATGAGTAACGCCCGTTCGAGCGAATACCGCGACCTCACGGTCGCGGCTCCTTCCCGCAGGGCACGGGAGTCTTGCCCACCCGCGGCGACAAAGATACCCTTGCTTACGCTTCGGGCTCGTTTTGGCGCGGTGCAGGATGCGGTAGCGTTGCATCGGGAATCGTAACTTCCTGCAGGATGTGGGGCGCTGCACATGCGAGGAATTCCATGGCCACATACAGCGTGGCCATGGCACCCAAGACCCTATGGCGGGCGGAGCCCGCCCTACTGGAGATGCATGAAACAGGACGCGCGGCGGGACATACAGGGCGATCGCAGGATCTGGGACGCCGCCAGCCTCGAGCGTGTGCACGAGGTGCCGGACAAGGGGCGGCGCGTTCGCGCGATGTTCGACGCGATCGTCGGCCGGTACGAGCGGGTCAACCGCGTGACCACGCTGGGGATCGACGCGGCATGGCGGCGGGCGCTGATCCGCAGCCTGGACCTGCCGGCCGGTGCGCGGGTGCTGGACCTGGCGTGCGGGACGGGGCAGGTGCTGCGGGGGCTGCAGCGGCGGCGGCCGGAGGCGACCCGGCTGGTCGGGGCGGACTTCAGCGAGCAGATGGTCCGCCACGCCCGGCGCCGCGATAGCGGGACAGCCGGGTTCGTCCAGGCCGACGCGTTGGCGCTGCCGTTTGCGTCGGAGTCGTTCGACGCGGTGACCTGCGTGTTCGGGGTCCGCAACTTCACCGACCCGGCTGCGGGGCTGGCGGAGGTCTTCCGCGTGCTGCGGGGCGGCGGGATGGCGGGTATACTGGAGTTCTCGATGCCGGAGGCGGCGGTGCTGGGCCGGCTGTACCGGCTCTACTTCCGGCGGGTGCTCCCGCGGCTGGCGTCATGGCTCAGCGGCGACCGCGGCGGGGCGTACGAGTATCTGCAGACATCGGTGGAGGCGTTCAAGGACGTGGACCTGGCGGCAATGATGAAGCGAGTGGGCTTTTGCGATGTGCGGGTCCGGCGGCTGACGCTGGGGGTGGTGAACCTGTACCTGGCTCGCCGGCCGCAGGGAGGTCCCCGGATATGAGTCCTCTGACCACGGCGGTCCACAAGACGGTCAAGGCGTCGCGGTGGGCGATCGGCACGGGGGGCGAGGACGGGTGGAGGGACGTCTGGTCGCGGGCGGGCAACCGGACGCGGGCGGCGGTGCTGCTGGTTGTGGACATGGTGCTGTTTCTGGGGCTGTGCCTGTTCACGTACTGGCTGCGGACGGGCCAGTTCCTGCTGTTGGATACGCAGGGGTACACGACGCTGCTGAAGCGGAGTTTCCGGTTCAGCGGGATCGACCAGGTCTCGCTGACGGACATGCTGATGGGGCCGATCAGCATAGAGCGGACGCCGATGCAGGTGGTGATTCTGGCGCTGCTGTTGGCGGCGCTGGTGACGGTGCCGGTGCTGGTGGCGATCCTGTACCGCTTTCCATTTGCGCTGCCGTTTGCGGCGATGATTGCGCTGGCGGCGGGGCTGCCGTGGCTGGGGATCACGGCGGTCGGGGCGTGCGCGCTGGCGTCGCTGCGGCCGTTTCGCATGGGGTTCCGGTTCGGGTCGGCCCTTGTGGGACTGGTACCGTTCGTGTTGTACCTGTGGCTGAGCACGCGGAGCACGGGTGGCCCGCCGGTCAGCAGTCCGCTGGACGAGTTCAAGATGTACTCGCCGTGGATGCTGTCGCTGATGCTGGCGGTGTTCAACCTGGCGGTCACGCTGTCGATCGCCTCGATCGTGGGGTATCGCCCGGGGGCGATCGCGCCGGTGCTGGCGGTGCTGTTCGCGCTGCCGGTGGTCTTGTTCGAGGCGAAGATCGGGCAGGACGAGCTCTATTACAGCGTCCTGGAGTCCAACTACGGCCCGACCGCGTACGACCGCTTTCGCGAGGAGGGCGTGATGGAGTTCCTCCAGCGGGAGCAGGCGTGGGAGGCCCGCGTGATGTTCCAGCGGATTTTCGCCCGGGCCGGCGATCCGTACGAGGAGATGCGGCTGCAGTGGCGGCCGGGCTTCGGGGCGGTTGCCGACCTCAAGCAGGTCGTCGAGGACCTGGCGCTGCAGGACATGGAGGCCGATCGGGGCGAGACGATTCGGGCGACCGAGCGGTTCATTGCGGACTTCCCGGACAGCCCGCGGGTGCCGGCCGCGCTGTACATGCAGGGCCGGGCGATGGACACGCGGCTGGATCTGGAGGCCTTGCGGGACGAGGGGCGGCTGCGGTTCTACGATCACTTTCCGAGCGGGATCTCGATGCCGACGTGGCGGTCGCTGGCAGGTTCCTATCCGGAGCACCCGCTGGCGTCGGTGGCGCTGCATAAGCTGGCGGTGCACGCGCTGCGGCAGCAGGATGTGGCCGGGGCGAGCGAGTCTTTGCGGAAAGTGCTGCTGCTGGCGGGGCGTCGTCAGGCGCGGCCGGCGCCGCCGTCGGAGGGGTGGTTTGCGGTGCTGATGCCGCCGCCGGGGGTGGACTCGCTGGGTGTGAAGGTCGAGGACGTGGCGGTGCAGGCATGGGAGCTGCTGGAGCTGATCGAGAGCAACGCCCATGATCCACGGTACGGGGCGGCGCCGCTGGCGGTGCTGATGCGGCTGGACCCGCGCGACCGGCAGTACCGACGGAATCTGGCGTGGCTGGACAGCCGGTTTCCCGGCTCGCTGCTGCACGACGACCTGGACCTGCTGGGGCTACTGACGAGCCAATCGGTCAGCGTGCGGATCGAGGAGCTCAAGGAGCACCTGCGCCGGTACGCCGGACAGGACTCGATCCCGCGTGCGACGTACGAACTGGGGCGGTTGCTGGAGTCGGACGCCCGTCTGGACGAGGCGGTTGCAACGTACGAGCAGCTGAAGGCCTCGGCCCCGGATTCGGTCTGGTGGGATCTGGCCGCCCAGCGGGCGGCGGTGCTGAAACTGCAGATGCGGAGGTAGTTGCCAGTTGCCAGTGACAACAGCAGGTTACAGGTTACAGCAGGCGACGACTACGGCAACGGCAGGGGTCAGGGATCAGTGAACGACAACAGGCGGAACGGCCCCTCCAAGACGGCGACAGCCTTTGGAGTGCGGCGCCGAAGACGCCGCTTTGCATTGGCCGCGGGTGTAATGGTTTTGGGCGAACAGGCCCTTGCGGGGTAGGAAAGAGGTGCCTTTGTCGAGCCAATGTAAAGATCGAAACATCGTCCTGGCCATCACCGGCGCCAGCGGCGCCGCCTATGCGGTGCGGCTGCTGCGGGCAATGCTCGAGGCGGACTGCCGGGTGCACCTGGCGATCTCGCCGCTGGGGTATCGGCTGCTCGCCGAGGAGATGGACATGGAGCGGCCGAGTGCTGCCGATCTGGCGGGCGGCACCGGCGAGGGGCTCCATCTTCACGAGTTCGGCGACCTGGCCAGTCCGCTGGCCAGCGGGACGTTCCGCACCGATGGGATGGTGATCTGCCCGTGCAGCTCGAATACGCTGGGGGCGATCGCCTCGGGCATCGCCGACAGCTGCATCACGCGGGCGGCGGCGGTGCACCTGAAGGAGCGCCGCCGGCTGGTTTTGGTCCATCGCGAGACGCCTCTTTCGCGGATCGACCTGGAGAACATGCTGCGGGTCGATGCGGCAGGGGCGATCGTCTGTCCGGCGAGCCCGGGTTTCTACATGCGGCCGCGGTCGGTGGAGGAGATCGTCGATTTCGTGGCGGGCAAGGTGCTGGACCTGCTGGGGATCGACCACCCACTGATCCGGCGGTGGCAGCCGGGCGGCGTGGCGGCCGCCGACGGAGTGCAAGACTGATGTTCAAGCGGGTCGTGACGGTCCTGGAGATGATCAAGTTCTCGCACAGCATCTTTGCGTTGCCGTTTGCGGCGATCGCGATGCTGCTGGCGGGGCGGGATCTGCCCGGAGGCTGGCTGCAGGCGGGGCACGTGGGGCTGATCGTGGTGTGCATGGTGGCGGCCCGTTCGGTGGCGATGACGTTCAACCGCATCGCGGATGCGGCGATCGACGCTCGCAACCCGCGGACGGCGGGGCGGGCGCTGCCGGCCGGACTGGTGAGTCGGGCGTTCGCCTGGGTGTTTCTGGCGGCGATGGCGGGGCTGTTCGTCGCTGGCTGCGCGGGGTTCTGGTGGTTCTACGGCAATCCCTGGCCGCTGCGGCTGGCAGTGCCCGTACTGGCGGTACTGTGTGGTTACAGTTTTGCAAAACGGTTCACGAGCCTGACGCACGTGTGGCTGGGGCTGGCGACGGGGCTGGCGCCGGTGGCAGTGTGGATCGCGGTCTCGCCGTCGACGCTGGGACTGCCGGCATTCGTGCTGGCGGGCGTGGTGCTGCTGTGGATGGCGGGCTTCGACATCATCTACGCGATGCAGGATCTGGAGGTGGACCGGCGCGAGGGCCTCTATAGTGTGCCGGCCCGTCTGGGGCCATACCGGGCGCTGATGGTCAGCCGGGCGTGTCACGTGGGCGTGGTGCTGCTGCTGCTGTGGCTGGGATACCTGGCGGGCCTGGGGGTGGTCTGGGGCTGCGGTGTGGCGGCGGTGGTGGTGCTGCTGTACGTGGAGCAGTCGATGGTCAGCCCGACGGACTTGTCGCGGGTGAACGTGGCGTTTTTCACGATGAACGGGATCGTCAGCATCGTGCTGGCCCTGGCGGCGCTGGGGGATATCGTGGTGGCGCGGCTGGAGCCGGTGATTTGAGCGACCCGTGGCGGCGCGGGGGTCTGACCCCCGGAGCGCACGCCTCTTGGCGGAACCCGTGTCACGATCTCGTGGCGGTCAGGATACTTGTGCGAGTCACCGGGGTCTGACCCCCTTGCTGCGGGCGCGGGGCGTCTTCCCCATGAGATCAGCCCCCTGAGACGCGGGGCTCGCGGGATCCGGCGGCTTGAGTGAAAGCGGTGTCGAGGCCACCGCAGTCCATAGTCGCGCGGCGGCGTTCTGCTCGAGACTGGGGGCTTGCAAGGCAGCCCGGCTTGAGTGAAAGTGGCGTCACGGCCGCCGCAGTCCATAGTTGCCGTTGACCGACCCTCTCAGTTCGAGGGCAGGGCACCGATGGCGGCCTGATTGCAAACGGCGTCGTTGCCGCCCTTCGGGTCTGTCCTCGACCCCGAGGCTCGGACCGAGGGGAGCCTCAGGGTCGAAGACCGCAGTCCAAAGTCGCCGCCGGACAGTCCGCTCGGGATTGCGAGCGTTGACGCCGACGGCGGCTCGATGCAGAAGCGGCGTCTTCGGCGCACTCCATAGAAGGCGGCGGGTTCAGGCGCACGGCCCTGCTGCGCAGGACCGTGGCACCCAACTTCGACTTGTTCGGATGCGAGATAAACTGGAGCGCGAGCGTGAGCGGGATTGTGGACGGCGGTTTACGGGTAATCGAACAGAAGGTTGACGCCGGCGAGCGGTTGAGTCTGGCCGATGGACGGGTGCTGTTTGCCAGCCGGGACATTCACGGCATCGGCGAACTGGCGGACCGGGTCCGTCGTCGGCTGCACGGGCGGACGGCATGGTACGTCGCCAACCGACACATCAACTACACCAACGTGTGCGTGCTGCGGTGCCGGTTCTGCGGGTTCTGCAGGCGGCCGGGCTCGGACGCGGCCGACGTGTACGTGATGTCGGCGGGCGAGGTGGTCGAGCAGGCCCGGCAGGCATATGAAGCGGGCGCGACGGAGATCCACATCGTCGGCGGGCTGCACCCGACGCTGCCGTTCGAGTACTACACGCAAATGATCGCGGGGATCCGCGCCGCCTGCCCGCGGGTGGCGATCAAGGCGTTTACGGCGGTGGAAATCGTCCACTTCGGGTGGATCTGCAAACCGCGGCGGACGGTCGAGCAGGTGCTGACGGCGCTGCGGGACTGCGGGCTGGATTGTCTGCCGGGCGGCGGGGCGGAGATCTTCGACGATCGCGTCCACGCCGACGCCTTTCCGTACAAGATGGGCGAGCAGGACTGGTTCGCCGTGCACCGGGCGGCCCACGACCTGAGCATGCCGACCAACGCGACGATGCTCTACGGCCACATCGAAACCACCGAACAGCGTCTGGCGCACCTGGTGAAGATCCGCGAGCACCAGGACGAGTCGCTGCGGCGCGGCCGCGGGGCGTTCAACTGCATGGTGCCGCTGTCGTTCGTACCGGCGGCCGGGACCGACTGGGTGGATTTGCCCGGGCCGACGGGGCTGGATGACCTGCGGACGCTGGCGATCTGCCGGCTGATGCTGGACAACGTGGGGCACATCAAGGCGTTCTGGCCGATCCAGACGATCAAGCTGGCGCAGGTGGCTCTGAGCTGGGGCGTGGACGATTTCGACGGCACGGTGACCTGGTACGATATCACGAGGCAGGAGGGCGTGGGGACGCATCAGCAGTTGGACGCGGGGCAGCTGTGCCGGCTGATTCGCGAGGCGGGTTGCGAGCCGGTCGAGCGGGATGCGTTTTACAGGCGGGTGGAGCGAAGTGCGACGGGACAGAGAGAGGTTCATTGAGACTTACCTGATCCACGGAAGATCCGGCAGGCGTTACCATCGGGCTCTGATAAGTGCACACTGTTCGTTCACCAACTGCCCGCTGACGGGCGGGAGGCGTCTTCATTTCCCCAGCAGCGCAGCAAGCTTCCCCAGTGCTTCAGAAACCGTTTGGCCGGGCAACGCGCAAATCATCTCCGTTTTCCTTGCACGCCAATCCAGGCTCTTGACCTGGTCGGCCAGGATGGCGCCGGTGACGGCCAGCCCCGTCGGGATGACCACCTCGAACGGGTACCCCTTGATCTGGCTGGTGATCGGGCACAGGATCGCCAGTCCTACTTTGCGGTTGTAGGCTTCCGGCGAAAGCACCACGGCGGGTCGCCGTCCTGCCTGCTCGTGGCCCGCCTGGGGGTTCAGCGTGATCCAGACGGCATCCCCGCGTTTGGGAACGTACGTGCTCGCCCTTACCATGCCTCGTTTCCGACGGCGCTGCCCGTATCCACTTCGCCATGCAGATTGTCATCCGTGACCCGTGCCATCAGTTGCTCGAGCGTGGGCCCAGGTTCGGGCACAGGCGCGACAACCAGTTTCCCCTTGACCAGGGAGACCTCTACCGGGCAATCTTCCGTCAGCCCCACTTCACGGGCGAAGGATTTGGGGATTCGCAGGGCAAGGCTGTTGCCCCACTTCTGGATGCGGCCCTTCATGTGTCACCTCCGCTGCCGGAACAAACGTATCTACATTGAATATACATCGTCGGTCGGCGCCGGTCAAGTCAGGACCCGTCCGTCAGCGCCCACACGCCACTGCACCTCCAGTCCATGCCGTTGGAAAGAGGGCACGACAGGAACCGGTGTCAAGCAACGCAGGACGTCAAGGGTGGTCGGCGTCCACCACTGCCTTGACCGTCTGCAGGAGTTCGCCGACACGATCACGGGTTCTGCTTCTGTCGAGGGGGGCACCAATGTCTTCGAAGGCCTCGTATCGGTACTGGACGGCGTATGCGTTCAATTCGATCAGGGCGTGCAACGATTCCATCGCTTGGCCGCGGCGAGCCAATGCGCTCAGCAGAAGAGAGAGGTCATGCGTTCTCGGGTACTCGACGCCAAGTTGCGCCAGCCAAGCCTTGAGACCCTTTTCCACTGCCTGTTGAGCATGGAACCCGAAGATTTCGTCGGCAAACACACTCGGATCACTCATTCCGTCGAGTGCTCGAAAGTCCTTGCCGGCTGCGCCCAGCAACTGGCGGGCTTCATCCGAGGTCGCCATAGACCAGTTTCCCTTCTCGCAGGGCGCGGCCGATGATGTGGTTCCGCGCGTCGCGCCAGCGATCAACCTCGGCCCGACTGTAGACCAGGATATCCTTGGCGACCTCAAAGCCGCTTAAGGCCTTCCACAGCCGGGTCATCTCGCGGCGACGGTCCTTCTGCGGCCCGAAAGGCGTCTGTTCAACCACGAGCAGGTCAACGTCTGAATCGGCTGTGGCATCACCGGTCGCGTGCGATCCGAACAGCACGATGGCCTGCGGATCGACCTCACGGACCACAACGGCGACCATTTCGCGGATCATTTCTTCCGTTGCGACTGCCACTGTCATAAGCTCCCGTCAAGGACACTCCTGTTCCTCAAGATTCTCTTTGTTTCAGGTCGGAGAGTCAATGGAGCAACTCCGTTGCCTCACCGTATTACCCGCCCGTCAGCGTCCACACGCCACTGCACCTCCAGCCGGTCTTCGCACAGCGCCACCACGTCGTCGATATCGCCATATGCCAGCAGCCCCGGCACGATCTGCCCGAGCGACGTCGTGTTCAGGTCGGCGTCCAGGAAGTCGCGGAAACTGGCCGGCAGGTATCGCACCGTCGCCCGCGGCAGCAGGTCCGGCCCGGCCATCGCGCAGGCGAAGGCCACCGGCAGGGCCCAGTCCCGCTCGGCGGTGAGGCACTTCACTTGGCCGCGATGATCCTCCAGGAAGTCCAGCACCTGACGCACCCGCAGGCCGACCAGGCCCCTGTCGAAGACCAGCATCGCCCGGGACCGCTCGGCCTCCTGCGAGCGGTACAGGATGCTCTGCATGTGGTGCCACTCCGGCGGGTGCGGCTCGACCCAGTCCAGCAGGCCCAGTTCGCCGGCCGCCGCGCCGCTCGCGCCCGTAACCCGCACGGTGCCGTCCGGCTGGCCGTCGAAGCTGTACGCCACCGGCGACCGCTGCCAGTCGGCGATTCGCAGCGCCTCGGGCAGGTTCGCCCGCGTCAGTCCCCTCGGCTGCGGTGCCAGCCGCTTGATCTGCTGCTGCAGCGGCACCTGCAACCGATCCCGTTGCACCAGCCCCGTCGGGCCCGTGTGCGTCTGATCGGCCGGCAGAAGCCTGACGTGGTTCCACGTGTGGTGATCGGCCCGCGGCAGGTCGAACTGCCGCGCGAGGAAATCGTAGACGGCTTCGATCATCGGGTGTGTATAGCCATGCTCGTCATCGACGGCGAACATCTCGCTCGCCCCGGCCGGCGCCCCCGCCAGGTCGTACAGCCGCCGCAGCGTCGCGTAGGATTGCGCCGTCGCCTCGAACGCGGTCTCGGTCACCAGCATGGCCGGTTTGGGCACGGTGCACGCCACCAGGTCGACCGCGGCGACCCCGCGGACACCTGCGCTCCAGGAGTTCTGCTCGGAATCGCCGCCGCCAACATTCTGTTCGCCACGCACGATGCAGACCGGGATGCAGAACGCCAGGTCGCCCAGGTACGCCGCCGCCAGCCGCGACATCGACCCGCCGCCCGAGACGCCGGTGATGCCGATGTTCTCGCGTTTTGCGAATGGGAAGGTCGCCAGGAAGTCGCGCATGCGGGCGGCCTCGGTGATGTAGAACCGCACGGGCTGGATCCCCGCCAGTGTCGACAGGTCGCCCGTGCGGTCGTGTTCGCTGGTGGGGCTCCTGCCGGGGATCGGTTCGTTGCGGACGCGGTTCCAGTACTCCCGGCGCTCGCCGTTGCCGCTGTGGTCGTAGACCAGGGAGCCGATGCCGTTGTGCGCGAAATACGCGCAGGCGTTCTGATACTCTTTCGCTGCCTTGCCTTCGGGCGAGTGTCCCTCTGGCATCACGATGGCCACGCCCTTGTCGTTCGGGCGGTCGGGGACGTAGAGGTTGACCGGGTCGAAGGTGCCGGGGAAGACCTCGACCAGCCACTTTTCGACGCGGTAGCCGTCGCACCGGATCGTGCCGCAGGCGATCCGCCGCGGTTCGCCGTCGAGGTCCACCAGCGGCCCGACGGTGTCGCGGTACCACTGCTGCGTCTGCTGTGCCCAGTCGAGTACATCCTGCGGCGTTTGCAGCGTGTCCAGCAGTGCCCGCCGCCGCGCCAGGGCCTCTTGCGTCATCGTCGCCAGCCACGTCCGAACCGACTCCGCCTGCTGCACCCGGGTACCTGCGCCCACGACTACCTCCGCTTCTGCGCCTCGACCAGCGAGCCGTACTCCTCTTCTCCGCCCTCCAGCGCCCCGCGACGCTGCAGCCACTTGGCCACCGTCCAGCAAAGCGCCGCCCATGCCAGCCCCGCCGCCCAGCCGGCCAGCACGTCGGTTGGATAGTGCACGCCCAGGTAGATTCGGCTGATTCCGATCAGTCCGCTGAGCCCCAGCGCCACCAGCATGAAATAGATCTTGATCCGCTTGCGCGCCACCATCCGTGCCAGCAGCGTCCCCAGCGTCGGGTAGATGATCGCCGAGAGCATCGAGTGCCCGCTGGGGAAGCTGGACAGATGGATGATGGTCAAGGCCTGCCCTTCCGGCCGGGTCCGGTTGATGGCCTCTTTGAGCAGCCACGTCAGCGCGCCGCCGCCGACGGTCGCCATGAACATCAGCAGCAGGGCGTTGTAGCGGCGGTCCCACAGCAGGTACCCGAGAATCACCAGCGTCAGGCCCACCAGCACCGTCGGCCCGCCCAGGGCGCTGATGTCGATGAAGACCTGGTCGGTCGCTTCGGCCGAGAACGGCAGCACGCCCTGGACCGCGTCGCGGAACCCCTCGACGACCCGCTGATCGAACCGTTGGGTCGTCCCTTCCCGCACCTTGTCAGCGATCTGGACGAACCCCCACGTGCACAGCACCACGATCAGCAGCGCCACGAGCATGAGCAGCTCGTGCGCCCCGATGCGCACGACCGCGGCCTCGATGCCGCCGATCCATCGCGAGAGTCCCTGTTTCTTCGACAATCTTGTCTTCTCCGAGTGTCTACAGCCGCGTCATCCCCTTGGTCCGCCGCTTCCGGGGGTCTGACCCCTGGTAGCGCGCCACCTCTGGAACCGACGTCCGATTCCCTTGGTGGCACCGATACCTGAAAGATCCACCGGGGTCTGACCCCTTGGGGTCAAACGCCACCGCGTCCGCGCCACGGGGTCAGACCCCGGCGACGTGCACAGGCATCCAGGCCGCCACGAAGTCTCGGCGTTGATTCCGCTGGGAGACGTGCGATTCGGGGTCAGACCCCTGAAACGCACGCTATCACGCCCCTGCGTAGCCGCGCCGTTGCCGTCGTCTTGCCAATCCGGAAGCAGGGGCGTGCATCTTGCACGCAACCGCGCTTACAGCCGCGTCATCCCCTTGGTCCGCGCCCGGCCGTCGTTGATGCAGTACGTCCCTTCCGAGCGGATGACGCTGATCTCCAGCCCGCTGCCATAGACCGCCCGCTGAATGTTGCCGTCGCTGCTGAGGACCTCGTGGTCGGTCATCTCGAGCAGGCCCGCATCCTGGTGGAACGCCAGCACCGTCTTCTTGTGGCGCAGCTCGTCCAGCGGGACCGGCGCGCCCGTCAGGCGGACATGCGGCACCTGCGCGTACAGCATCGCCTCGATCTGCTCGGCGCCGGGACTGGCCACGTGCACTGCGTCGTGGAACACCAGGTGCCACAGCGGCACGGGGATGCCCACAAGGCGGAACGTCGACAGCCCCGTCGAGGTCCGCACGTTGGCGCTGATGTGGCCGATGCTCCACGCCGTGTCGATCAGCGGCACCGCGAAGTCCCGCGGGCTTTCCACGCCGAGCACCGCCGCCTGCCCGTCCCTGCCATCCCGCGCGATCCGCATGCACTCGAGCTGGTATTGCCGGCTCTGGCGGCGCGTCATCGGGTGCTGAGGAGACCAGCATTCGACCGGCCGGCAGAACGCGTCCAGATGATATGCGGTCGGGCTGCAGATGTCCCACACGCTGGGCGAATTGTGCTGGCTGGGGTACAGCCGCCGCACGCCCTCGAACAGGTTCCGCCGCAGCAGTGGCTCGATTTGCGAGTGGCACAGATGCGTGCAGAGCCCGCCGGCCCAGCGGTTCACCCGGATGGCCCGGCCGTCAGCGGTCCGGATCGCCAGCGACTCGTCGTAGCTTGGCGCGTGGGCGTACATGTCGACGTACTGGTCGTGCAGGGCGAACAGCAGGCCCATCTCCTTGACGCGCGTCGCCAGGTCCGCCAGACCCTCGGCGCCGCCGCAGTCCGGGTTGGGCGGCAGCACGTCCGGGTGCATCGAATCGTATCCCCAGTAGCCCCAGCCGTCGATGTGCACCAGCCCCGTCCGCAGCCGGGCCTGCTTGCGGAACTGTTCGATCCACCGGGCAAGTTCGCTGAAGTCGTATGTTTCGTAGGTGAACCGCTTCTCGTTCCGCTGGCTCGCCAGCGCCGTAATCAGCGGCGCGCCGAGCAGCTTCAGGACGTTGGGGTTCTCCTCGGCCTTGTCGGCAAGACTGCGGAACCACCCGACC
>JAWLBS010000024.1:0-29998 GCA_041687575.1 Phycisphaerae bacterium
ACCGGCCGGCGGGTGGTGCTGTGGGGGCTGAACGCACGGGGCCTGGCCGAGTACCGCCGGCAGCTCGCCGAGCGGGCGGCCGGGCCGGCGGCGCCGAAGCCGGGGCGGCCGCGGAAGGAACGTCAGTTGAGGCTCCTATGACCACGATGTGCGAGCAGTGCGGGTGCCAGGCGGAGTGCCAGGCGGTGCTGGTGCTGGTGGCCGGCAGGCGGCGGCGGATCCGCTGCTGCTGGACCTGCCGGGACCAGATGCGTCGCCAGCAAGAGCTGATCAACCGGAAGCGGCGTCGGCGTCGCGACCGGACACGGTGACGGGGGGTTGGGAGACTCGACATGGTGACTGCATTGCCACACGCGGGATCGATGGAGTGCATGTGGATCGAGGAGGTCTGGAGCGAGTTCAGTCTCACTGGCAGCGTGCACCTGCGGAACCGGCTGATGGAGCACTACCGGCCGCTCGTGCGGTACCACGCCGAGCGGATCGGGGCGACGCTGCCCGAGGAGGTGGACCTGGATGACCTGGTGTCGGACGGGGTGTTCGGGCTGATGGACGCGATCGACGCGTTCGATCTGGCACGCGGCTACAAGTTCGAGACGTTCTGCAAGCAGCGGGTCCGCGGGGCGATCCTGGATGGGCTGCGTGAGATGGACATCGTCCCCCGCCTGGTCCGCAGCCGGGCCCGCAAGATCGACCGGGCCGCCCGCGAGCTGGAGGTGGAGCTCTGCCGCTGCCCACACCGCGACGAGATCGCCGAGCGGCTGGGGCTGAGCGACGAGCAGTTCGAGCAACTGCTCGCCGAGGCGACGGCGGTCGGCTTCGTGTCGCTGACGCGGCCGCACCTCGAGGCGGAGAGCGGCCGGGACGTCCGGGAGATCGACATCGTGGCCGATCGGCGGGCGGTGGATCCGGTCATCGACCAGCAGGGCCGCGACGTGCGGGCGATGCTGGGTGTCGGCATGGGCCGCGCGGAGCAGCTGATCGTGCTGCTCTACTACTACGAGGATCTGACCATGAAGGAGATCGGCCGGGTGCTTGACCTGTCCGAGTCGCGGGTCAGCCAGATGCACAGCCAGGCGATCGCCCGGCTGCGGGAACGGCTGGTCGGGCGAGTTGGGGAGTTGGTGGCGTAGTCGCGCCCCGCGCGGGCGCGTGGATTGAAACCGATCGTGCAAACAACGACATGTGACTGTCCTCCGTCGCGCCCCGCGCGGGCGCGTGGATTGAAACGTCTCACACCGTCAGGTTGTGACGCTCCACCAGGGTGGCGCCCCGCGCGGCGCAGCGGAAGGAGGTGTGTATGCGATAGCCAACAACACACGGGACTCATGCCCCGACCTGGCACGGCCGGGGCACTACGAACAAGCCGGCGGATCGGCCGGAGAAAGGATAGGTGATGTCGCAACAGGTAACAATCGGTCGCATCGTGAACTTCGTGCTGCCAATAGGGCCGCAGGCCATGGAATGCCGTCCTGCAATCGTGACGCAGGTCTGGGTACCCGACACGGAGGCACCCGAAAACCCTGGGATGTCCAACTTGGTTGTTTTCAAAGGGCAACCCCAACTCGACTTCTCTCCCTTTGACCGGACTGGTGACGAGTGCGGGTCGACACGGTTCATCGGATCCGTGTTGTACGACGCTAGCAAGACCCCTGGGACGTGGCACTGGCCAGAGCGAGCCTAGGTATGGTTCGGCGGTAGCTCAGATGGTAGAGCGGCAGCACAGGTACGGGTACGCCCGTGCCGACCTGCAGCAGGTCGCGGGTTCGAGTCCCGTCCGCCGCAGTCCGCGGGGCGTTCCCGCGGGTGTGCGATTCTCCGTTCTGCCGCCCGGCGGCGTAGCTGGGCGGTGATGACAACCCGCGAGAGCGGATGGCATAGCAGGAGCAGGATCATGGACGAGACGACGCAGGCAGTCAAACAGAGCTGGTGGGCCCTGGTCGAGGTGATGGGGCACCATCGCCTGGCCGGGCTGCTCGAGGAGATCGAGATCGCCGGGCATGGGTTCATTCGCGTGAGCGTGCCTGCCGTCGGCGGCCGGGCCGGGTTCGACCGGATCCTCTCGACCGGGGCGATCTACGCGATCACCCCGACCGACGAGGCGACGGCCAGGGCGGCGGCCGAGGCCTGGCAGGTGCGGCCGCTGGAGACGTGGGACGTGCAGCAGATCCTCGACCAGCGGCAGCCGGCTCCGCGGCTGGCCACCGGCGAGATCGACGACCCGGAGGACTGCAGGCCGTGGTGACCGCCAGGGAAAATGTTAGGCATTTGTTCGGGTGCTGCGACCATATCTGTCGCACCCGCGTAGTACCTCTGGGTCTGGGGTTACGGGACCGGGGAGGTCGGGGAGCGCGGAGTGCACATCATGGATTGGCAGATGCGGTTGCAGCATGCGGGGCAGCAGGTCGGCACGCTCGGGGCTCGGACAATCACGATCCGGATCGGTCGCGACAGCGTCACGATCGACCGGCCGGACTGGTCGGCCGGGCCGGAGCGGGTGATCGGGCGGGGCGAGCGGCTGGCGGTGCTGGTGCGGCGGGGGCAGCTGGATGTGTACGTGGCGATCGCCGGCCGGCGTCGGCGGCTGGTGCGGATGCGGCTGGCGGCGGGGGTGTACGAGCGGCTGCGCCGGGAGGTGTGCAGGGATCTGCGGCCGGTCTGGGCGCAGCCGCGGCAGACCATATTGCGCGACCGCGCAACATGGTCGCTGAACTGAAACTGATCGGGGGTGCCTCGTGACGTGCAACCGCTGCGGGGGATCCCTGCGCCAGACGGGCGAGGGGCCGCTGCCCCATACGGTGACCGACTGCATCCGGCACATGGTCCAGCGGGTCGAGGCCCTGGAGCAGCCGAAGCCGCAGCGAGGCACATTGCTGCCCCTGATGCCGGTGACGGACTGCATCCGGCACCTGGCCCAACGGATCGAGGCCCTGGAGCGGCCGCGGCGCGGCACGCTGACAGGGCTGCTGTCCGGCCGGCCCGACCCGCGGCCGATGGTCGCGCGACTGCGGGCCAGACTGGAACTATGGTCCTCCTGCTCGTGCCTGCGGGAAAAGCCGAGTGGCTCGCCGTACTGGTATGCACATGCGGGCGACTGCCAGTGGCGGGATGTGTCCGATCTGGTCGGCCTGGTCGAGGACATCCTGCGGGCGCAGGAGCGGGAGGGAAACCACTGATGGCAACACCTGGGCAGATGACCGTGAACATCCCGGTCAAGGTCGTGCTGGCGGGCGAGGCGCCTGTGCCGCGCGAGGGAGGCGGGTGGATCCAGACGTACATGGGCAACCAGGTCTGGCCCTTGTCGCTGCACCGTGAGGATGTGTTCATCGGCGACATCGCGCACGCCCTGGGCAATCTGTGCCGATTCAACGGCCACTGCCGGCGGTTCTACTCGGTCGCCGAGCATTCGGTGCGGGTCTCACGGATCCTGCCGGACGATCTGGCCCTGTGGGGCTTGATGCACGATGCGGCCGAGGCCTACCTGGGCGATGTGACTCGGCCGGTCAAGGGGCTGTTGCTGGTGATGGCCGGTAACGAGGGGCGACAGTTGCTGCTCAAGTCGTTCCGGCACGCCGAGACTGAGGCGATGGTGGCGATCGCGGTGGCGTGCGGCCTGGTCTGGCCGATGCCGGAGGCGGTCAAGCACGCGGACGACGTGCTGCTGGCCACGGAGAGGCGGGACTTGATGTGCGATCCACCGGCGGCATGGGACGAATTGCCGGACCCGCTGCCGGAGCCGATCGGAGAACCGATGCCGCCGCAGTACGCGGAGCAGGCGTTTCTTGATCGGTACGAGGAACTGACTGGAGCCTGACGGGGGCTGATAGACAGGAGCAGGACCATGAACGAGGCAATCAAACAGTCGGCAGGGGTCGAGGTGATCCCACTGACGGCGATCGTCGAAAGCCCGACCAACACGCGGCGCCATTGGGGCAACCTCGATGACCTGGCGGGGAGCATCAAGTCGGTCGGGCTGCTGCAGCCGGTGGTCGTGCGGCCGCTGCTGGCGGAGGGGCGGTACGAGCTGGTGGCGGGTGCACGGCGGTTCCGGGCCTGCCAGATCGCCGGCGTCGAGTCGATCGACGCGCGGGTCCGTGAGCTGACGGACGACCAGGTCCTCGAGGCCCAGGCGATCGAGAACGACCAGCGAGAGGACGTCCACCCGCTCGACCAGGCGGCCTGGTATCAGGCCTTGATCGACCGCGGCTACGACGTCGCCCGCCTGGCGGGGCGCACGGGGCGGAGCGAGTCATACGTCCGGCAACGGCTGCAGCTGCTGGCGCTGACCGAGGAGTGGCAGAAGATGTTCCTCGAGGATCGGCTGCAGCTCGGCCACGCCCTGCTGATCTGCCGCTTGCCGCCGAAGATGCAGCAGGGCCTACTCAAGAGCTACGAGTTCCAGTGGATCCGCTGCGAGCACTACTTGACGCCGACCGTCGAGAAGACCAGGGCATTGATCCAAGGGCACTTCGTGCGGCTCGACCGCGCCCTGTGGTCGCTGGATGACGCCGAGCTACTCAAGGCTGCCGGCGCGTGCCTGGACTGCCCCAAGCGGACGGGTAGCGACCCGGCCCTGTTCGCCGACCTGGCCGAGGACGACACCTGCACCGACCAGGCGTGCTGGGCGAAGAAGCAGAACGCCTGGCTGAAACGGCAGGCCGAGTGTCTGGTTGCGGACGGGGAGCCGTTCGTGCGGATCACCCAGGACTGGTCCCGGCCGCGCGGCAAGGCCAACCAGGACGTGCTGACCACCTGCGAATACGAGTGTGAGCTCACCGACAGCGAGGCGACCAAGGACCGGACCGGCCGCGTCCGCAGGGCCCTGGTCGTCGACGGCCGGGACATCGGCAAGGTCGTGCACGTGCGGCTGAAGGCGGATGCCGTGCCAGGGGCCACAGAGTCGGCGGAAGCCGAGTCCCGGCAGCAGCAGGAACAGCAGGCACGTGAGCGGGACCGCCAGCGGTATCTCTTCAACCGGTGCCTTGCTCGCGTGTTCGCGGCGATCGTCGACAAGGCGAAGAGGGACCCGGATGTCGCCCCGACGCAGGAGGCCTGGCGGGACATGGCGACGTGGTTCTGGGACTGCACCATGGACGTGTGCAGCATGGATGAGGATGCGGACGACGCCCTGCGAACGATCGCCAGCCTGTTCGGCCTGACGGCCCCTGCGGAGATCACCGGGCAGTGGCAGCCGATCAAAACGCTCACGCTCACGGACACCGAGTGGTTGCAACTACTGGTCCTGCTGAATGCAGCCCAGCGGGTGTTCGACTGGCAACTGACCAACGGGGCAGATGTGAAGGAGCTCCAGGAGGTGGCCGGAATCTACGGCGTGGACGGCGCGGGGATCGTCAAGGCGGTCAAGGCCGAGATCCGGGACGAGCAGCGGGCGGCCAAGGCCGCCGAGCGGAAGGCCGCGAAAGAGCAGCCGGATCCGGCGGGCAAGCCGAAGGCGAAGCGGGCGAAGAAGGCCACGGCAGGCAAAGGGGGTGACGCGTGAACATCGAGCGGGCCCGCGAGATCAACAGCGCGATGCTTAACGCGGCTCTGTACAAGGATGGGCTCGTCGCAGTGTGCCCGGACCTGTCCAGATACAGCCTCCTGGAGATGGTGCAGGCCGGGCCGATGGTCAGGGCTGACGACGACCCGAGCCAGCCCGGCCGGTACACCATGGTCTGCGATGACCGCCTGGTCGCCGCCCTGTACACGCTGTGCCACTTCCAGGCCGAGGTGCCGAGCGTAGATGGCATCGAGCCGATCGTTGTCGACCAGGCCAAGGCCCTGGTCTGCGTGCGTCGCCGGCAGCCCGAGCCGAACGAGGACGACGGATGAGCCCGCGGTGCGACTGTGGAGTCTGGACGTGTCACGAGAGCGGTATGTGCCAGTGCTGCCGCGAGGAGGCTGTCGTCGAGGCGATTCGGGACGGCCAGGCAGAGCGGGCCCCGGATCCGTGGATGCCGCTGCGGCCGGAGACGGCCGGGAAGGAGATGACGACCATGCCACCGGAACTGAAGGAGATCCCCGGGTTCACGCGGTTCGGGCAGGTTGAGCCGCTGCCCGGTGAATCGAAGGCCGACTTCAAGCGGCGCCGCCAAGCGATCTGGCAGCGGAGGTGCAAGCTGAACAAACAGGAAGATTACGAGGACGCGCAGCGCAGGCGTCACGACGGAGGCCGTGCGGATGGACAGGTCGCAGCGACGGCTGGGGGCGGTGGGGATCTGCATGGAGCCGGAACCAACGGACGACCAGAGGGTCGTCGCCATGACGCGGTGCCTGGGACGGCGGCCGGCGACGGCGGAACTGCTCGCCAGCTGGGTGCCGCTGATGCTATGGCCGGGAGGATCGTACCCACCGGGCGAGCTGCTGCCGATCAGCCTGGACGATCCGAACCGCAGCGACCCGTGCCCGTGCGGGAGCGGCCGCAAGTACAAGAAGTGCTGCGGGCGGGACAGACGGACCCGCCTGACGAGATCCGGCAGGCCCTGAGCGAGGCGATCGAGATTGGCCGGATGATGCAGGAGTGGCTGGAGACTGGCGAGGGGCAGGCGGTGTGCGAGACGCTGGACCAGGGCACCTGCACGGCAGGCGTGCTGATGGCCGTGTTCGCCGCGGGCGTGCGGGCGGGGAGGTCGAATCGTGCGAACAGCTGAGCAGATCAAGGCGGCGATCGCGGAGCTGCGCCCGGCCGGCTGGCTGCTGGCCGAGGGCGTGGACGGCCTGATGTGCCGGGTGATGTGCAAGGACCGGGTCCTGCAGGTGATCGTCTCCTGGGGCTTCGGCTGGGATCACGTGTCGGTCAGCCGGGCGAACAAGGTGCCGTGCTGGGACGACATGATCCACGTCAAGCGGATCTGCTTCGAGCCGGAGGAGCCCGCGTACATGCTGGCCCCGCCGGAGTCGCGGTACGTCAACGTCCACCCGCACGTGCTGCACTGGTGGCGGCCGCAGACGGCGGAGATCCCGATGCCGCCGCGGGAGATGGTGTAGGTGGATGGGCCGGCGGGAGCAGGACCTGCAGATCCTCCGCCAGGCACAGGAGCATGGCCTGGTGATGACGGACGTGACGACGGGCCGGCCGCTGGAGTGGCCGCCGCGATCGCCGGCGACGCAGGGCAGTAAGTGGGCCCCGTACCGCACCCGGCTCGAGGCTGACTACGCGGTGCACCTGGCGAGGCTGCAGCGGGCCGGCCAGATCGAGCGGTGGGCGTACGAGCCGTGGCGGTGCGATGTGACGACCGGCGAGATCGTCGAGCGGACGCAGCGGCTGGCCAGGACGCACGTGCGGTATACGCCCGACTTCGTGCTCTGGCTGCCGGACGGGTCGATCGTGGTCGACGAGGTGAAGGGGTTCTGGCGGGCGCACAACCGCCGGGCCTGGCGCGAGGCCGCGAGCCAGCACCCCGAGCATACCTGGCGGGCGGTGCAGCGGCGGCAAGGGCAGTGGATCTTCGAGGTGTTTGGTCAAGGAGCAGGGCATGCCGGATCGTGAGACGGGCAAATACTGGGACAAGGCGTGGAATCCGGTCACCGGCTGCACGCCGGCAAGCGAGGGCTGTGATCACTGCTGGGCACGGGCGATGCACGAGCGATTCCATGGGGTGGGTTCGTTCGCCACGGTCACGTTTCACCCTGACCGGCTGGAGATCCCGCTGCAGCGTCGCAAGCCCAGCGTGTTTTTCGTGGACTGCTGCGATCCGTTCCATGAGGACGTGCCGGATGAGGTTCTAGACCGGATGATGGCCGTGGTCGCGATGTGCCCACATCATCGGTTCCTGTTGCTGACCAAGCGACCCGAACGGATGCAGGGGTATTTCTCTGGATATGGCGGCGGCCGGGCCCCGGAGGATCGGATCGCCGAAGCTGCCCGGCGAGTCGGCGGCGATGAAGCAGAGTGCCGGGCGGCCAATGCGATCGTGGGATGCCTCGGCGAAGGGCACAACGTCGGCTGGCCGATGCGCAACCTATGGTTGGGCGTAACGGTCGAAGCGCGGTCCGTGGCGAAGCGGATCTGGACCCTGCTTAAGACGCCGGCGATGTGGCGGTGGGTGAGCCTGGAGCCGCTGATCGCTCCGGTCGATCTTGATGCGATCGAAGCGATGTGCGCCACCTGGCGGCGAGGGCTGACGATCGGCATCTACCTGGACTGGGTGACCGTCGGCGGCGAGACCGGCCCGGGCGCCAGGCCATGCCAGGTGGAGTGGATCCGCAAGATCATCGACCAGTGCCAGGCCTCGCAGGTGCCGGTCTGGGTCAAACAGCTCGGCTCGCAGGCATGCCGGTTGGACGAGCACGGCACGCTGCGGCTGAAGCTTGGCCTCGGTGGCGGCGCCAAGGACATGGCCGCGTGGCCGCCGAACCTGCGCGTCCGGGAGCTGCCGGCGGATCTCGCGGCGATCGCCGGGGGTGCGGCATGAGCTTCGAAACGATAAGGGAATCGACCAGGACTGCGAGAAGGAAGCACCGTTGCACGTGGTGCGGAGAGCCGATCGAGCCCGGTCAATCGTACTGCGATGTCGTCGGCAAGTTCGATGGCGACTTCCAGCCCAGCAAGTACCACCCCGAGTGCGACAAGGCTGTGCGGCGGTCCGCCGTGGAAGAGCCGTGGTGCATGGCAAACGACGGCTTCATGCCGTTCTCTGAGCATCGCGGCAAATCATGGCACGACGCGCCCGAGGAGGTGATCGGCTGATGCTCTGTCTGTCGATCCTGCAGCCGTACGCGCACCTGATCGTGACCGGGGCCAAGCGGGTGGAGAACCGCCGCTGGTACACGGGGCACCGTGGGCGGCTGCTCCTGCACGCGGGCAAGTCGGACGCCAGGCTGGGCGAGTGGCTGGAGTACTACCCGGGCACGTCGATCCCGCCGATGCCGCGTGGAGCGATCGTCGGCGGGTGCCGGCTGGTCGGCGTGTTCAAGGTCGATGAGCGGCCGATCGCCGCGGCGACGCCCGGCTACGAGTGGCTGGCGGATCACGAGCACGTCGAGGGGCCCTGGTGCTGGGTGCTCGAGGCGGTGCACCGGCTGGCCGAGCCGATCCCCTACCGCGGCCAGCAGCGGCTGTTCGATGTGCCTGTCGACATGCTGGAAGGGGCTAAGTTCGTCCCGGCAAAGGAGGTGTAGCGTGGCATCAGCAAAGCAATTGGCGGAGCAGTGCGTCGCTCGGTGGGCGAGGGGACAGTTGTCGCCGGATCGTACCCCGATGGCCATGGTGCTCGCGTTGCAGCAGGTACTGACAGTGTTCGGCGAGCAGGGGTACGCCAGGGGCTTGCAGTCAGGGCATAGCGGGTACGAGGCTCTCCAGCGGGACTGGGATGAGATGCTCAACCAGCGTAACCAGGCCCGGGCGGAGCTCGCCGACGTGCTGGACGGAGCTGTACGGCAGTGCGGGTATCTGGTCAAGGACGGGGACATGGCCGGCTGGTGGGACAGCCAGGCCCTGTCGTTCGTCGTCGAGTGCGGCGACCGCCTGGTCGAGTTGGGTCTGTGGGAGCGTCATCCGCACGGGTGCGGCCGGCGGTGGTTCTACCGGCCGATCGAGCAAACGAAACAGGAAAGTGAAGGGGCCGAGACACCCGCCGGGGAGTACCCGGCGCAGCCTGGCAGCTGATCTCGACCCCGTCGTAAGTGTAGCAGATCGAGGGTACCGTGGTCTACAAACTGACGTGTCCATTTGTGGCCTGGGTGCCGCGGAGGCGGTGCGCCCGCGGGGCATTCCAGGTGCGGTCCGAGCTGTACGGCAACGACGTCGCCGCCCACGTCCTGGCCGATCCGGCCCGGGCGGGGATCCTCATGCGGCTGGCGGCGATCGCGGCCAGGGCCCCGTCCGCGGCCGAGCGGCGGACCGCCGGCGAGCTGCGGTTCAGCAACGGCGAGCCGCACGACCTGGAGTCCCTGGCCGAGGTCATGCACGTGGCGACCGACTGGCTCAAGGGGCACCTGGTCGCCCTGTACGAGGTCGGCTGGTTCATGCGGGCACCGGACGCGGCCGAGCCGGTGCGGCGGGACGTGCAGCAGGAGTTGTTTCCGGCGAGGGAGGTGGATCGTGCAGGAGCGGGTGCCACTGGTGGAGTCGGAGGAGCGGCGGCAGCGGAGGCTGTGCTGCCTGGTCGAGCGGGCGGTGACGGCCTGCAACCAGCGGCAGCTGCGGGCGGCGATGCAGGTGTACCTGCGTGGCACGCTCGGGGTGGACGTGCCGCTGGAGCGGATCGCCGCGGTGGGCGAGGGTCTGGAGCCGGCCCTGGTCCAGTATCTGTGCAGCCAGGGCTACGAGCAGGACCTGCAGGCCCGGGCCCTGATCGCCCCGCGGCCGAGCCACCAGCCGCGCAGGCCCCAGCGCACAGGCCTGCTCAGGGGCGTGCGCAGGTGGGTGCGCGCGGTTGTGCGCACATCGGTGCGCTGGGCGCGTTGGTTGTTACCAATACCAACCAAGAGAACCAAGAGAAAGAAGCTTTAACTCCCAACACCAACGTCCGGACCTTTGGGGGAGATCGCTGGGGTGAACTGGACTTGGTTCGGTCGGCCCTGCAGACCCGGCTGGCCGAGGGCGGGCGGTACCACGCCGTCGTGGAGAACCCGCGGGCCACGCTGACGACGTGGGAGCGGTACGTCCGGTGGATCCACCTGCACAACGGCGACGTCGGGCGGTTCCTCGAGCGGATCGACTACCACCTGGCCGACGTGGGCAAGGACAGCAACGCCCGCAGTGTCGGGGCGATCGTGACCAGGCGGCTGCAGCAGGAGTTCGGGCTGCCGAGGGGATCAGCCAAGGGTAAACAAGCGGCCGCTGTGACGGCGTAGGAGGATCAGGCCAGTGAAAACGTGCCCGAGCTGTGGAGGGGGCAGGCCGGACAGTTACCTGCTGTGCCGGAGCTGCTGGGACCAGGTCCCCATGGGGCTGCGAGGTGCATGGTACGCGGCCGTCGACGATCCCGAGAAGCGTGCGGCTGCCAAGGGCGTGCTGCAGTGGGCCCGCCGGCGGCGGCTGACAATCCAGGATAACGGGCTGCCGCTGCTGGCAGACAGGAGGAAGACGTGAGCACATCGGAAACGACAGAACACCGCCAACAGATCAGCCTGGTGGTGCAGGCCCTGGTCGCCGGGCAGCTGACGGACATGCCGAAGAGCGTGGAGGCCCTGGCCGACGAGGTGACGGTCGACGCAATCGAGCTGTCTCACCGTGACGTGCACCGGGCGATCTGCGATCTGGCCGCCGCCGGCGTGCCGATCGAGACGGGGTACAGCATCCCGCCCGCCGGTACGCCGGAGGGCCGCGAGGCACGCCAGTTGTTGCGGCGGCTCATCCGTCGTGCGAATGCCGACACCTGTCGGCAGGAGCCCTGGAAAACACGCGAGCCCGGCCTGTAGTCTGGCCGACATGATGCACGGATCAGACTGCTCCTGACCCGCCGCCCCACCATCCGAACCGCGCACGGGGCGGCGGGCAGACTTTATCTTCTCGAGGTGACGAGGATGCGGATCATCGCGTGGCTGCTGGTGCTGACAGGCGTGGGCTCGTCGACGGCCATGGCGTTTGCCGGCGGGCTCGCCCAGGGCCATGTCCCCAGCGGTGTCAACTGGACGGTGATGATCATGCCGGCCGTCAGCCTGCTCAGCGGGATCGGCGGGGCCTATCTGACCGGTACCCGGATGCTGACCCGGCACGACCAGCAGCTGATCGGGATCGACGGGACGCTGCGGCGGCACGAGGCACGGTTCGAGCGGGTAGATGAGCGGATCAACGTCGTGCACGGGCGGATCAACGAGGTCGATCAGCGGTGCGGGCGGATCGAAGGGTCGCAGACGGCGGCACAGGCCCTCTGCGACGAGCGGCACGGGCGCGGCAAGGTGCGGACGTAAGGCGAGGGACGACGATCATGGTGCATCTGGATCACAGGGCGACGTACGGGCAGGTGTGGCGGTTTGTCGGCAAGGTGGCGGTGCTGGCCTCGATCGTGCTGATCCTGCTGATGCTGTGCGGGTGCTCGACGAACCTGTACCGGCTGACGGCGCAGACGGCCGACGTGGTCGCCACCGAGGCGAGCTCTGCGGCTGATGCCTGGCATACCGAGGCCGTGGAGGCTGAGCAGGGCGCGTTCGGCCGGAAGGTCGACAAGGAGTTTGCTCGGATCACGCCCGACAGCACGCCCGAGGAGATCGCCGACGTCAAGGCGCAGATCGTGTCCGCTGTTGGCATCCGCGACCGCGAGATGCAGACGCTGCGGACCAGGCGGTCGAGGTTCGGCGTGTACATGGACATGCTGCGGGACATCCAGCGGGGCTATGACCGGCTGGCCGACCAGGGCGAGTCGCTCAAGGCCTGGATCACCGGCCAGCAGCCGGTCCCCGGGGAGATCCAGCGGGCAGCCCAGAAGGGAGAGTAACAGGCGATGACTGACTACAACGACAGGCCCCCACGCGAGGTGGGCATCAGCGACCCGGCACGGTATGCGGATCTGCGGGCACAGCTGCAGCGGGAGTTCCGTGACCAGGTCGAGCTGTTGCATGTCGCGAACAACCTGCTGTCGATCGTCGACCAACTGGTGAGCCGGGCCACGGCGATCAGCCCGATGCTGGCGGTGCGGGCGATCGTCAGCGGCGACTACACCCAGCTGGCGGCGGAGCTGGCCGCACGCGGCGTCGACACCCACGCCGAGGTCACAGACCCGACCAGCGGCCAAGGCTGCCCATGGACGCAGGCTATCCAGCGAGTGCTCGGCCAGTACGGTGACCAGGTGCCCGCCCAGGTGCAGGGCATGCTCGGCCGGCTGCTGGGCAGATAACGGAACTGCAGGGCCGGCTGGGCCGATGACGTCCGGACGTCATCAGGCCCTTTGCCCGGCCTGTCTGCATGAAAGGGGCCGGATCGTGAAAGAAGCGATTGAGATCCTGAGGCGACTGGGCCGGCTGGCGGTCTCTGCCATGGTCGCCCTGGGCCTGGCGGATCCGCAGGCCTCCGCCGACCTGGCATCCAGCGGCGGTGCGGTGCTGGCCGGGATCGTCGGGGCGGTCGAGCTGTGGCGGTTCGCGGTCGATACCTGGCCGAAGCTCCGGGCCAAACTCCCATCTGGAGGCTGATGTGATCCCACTGCGTCGTCGAGTGCGTCCCTCTCTGGCCGCGGCCGTCCGGCCGAGCGGTCGGGCCGCCGATGCGCAGATCGGGTACCACGCCGATGAGATCGGCGGGGCGGACTGGCAGCACGCCGGCGTCCCGTGCCTGGCTCAAGAGGCCCTGACCGACCGGATCGCGCTGACGCCCGGCATCGCTGGCGGGATGGGCGACCCGTCCGCACCTGGTGAGTTCGAGGTCGTCGCCTGGGCATGGTTTTACGGCGGCGACACGTTCGTTATTGCCGCGGCCGACGGCACACAGGTCGGAATCAACAGCGCCAGGATGCGGGTCGATTACGTTAATGGTGCCGGGGCACAGATTAACGTTACGGACACCGAGTGGGTGATTAGTCAAACCTGGCGAATGATGAGGTGGCAGGTTCGCTGGGCGGGCCCCAACAGTGGCGATGCGGTGACGATGCGGCTGCTGTTCGGCACGGAGGTGATCAATGAGGTCGTCCACACGGACGGCTGGCACCCGTCGCTCAACAGCGGGCTGGTAGAAGTTGTTGGGGCGACATATGCCAATAATCAATCTTGGTGGGGTAAGTACACCAATGTGGTCTTCTGCAGCCGGTGGCTGACGGACGAGGAGGCAGGACGGCTGCAAGCGGACCCGCGGCGTTGGCTGTGGGACACGTCCCTGCCGGTCGTTGACGGCCTGCCGCTCAACGAAGGGGCAGGCTCCAGTGTGACCAGCCGCGACGGGGTGGCCGGCGAGATCACCGGCAGCAGCTGGGCCGCGTTGCCGGTTGGGGTCGTCGGCAACCGGTGGCTCCGGCCGGACGGCAGCCTTGGCGACACCTTCGGCGGCGGGGCCATGTACATGAGCGCACAGGAATACATGGTCTGGCCTGGCACGTGGAGCCCGGGGCTCGGAGACGGCAGCCTGGCCATCTACATCGAGGATGCTTCTGGGTGGGTGGGGGTGCCCGGCGTGCGGATCGTCACGGCGGTCAGCGACGACTTCGCGGAGTACGTGCAGATCGACTACATCGTCTCCACCGGCACGTTCCGGGCCACGGTCGTTAATGGCGTGGCTGCCGTGGATGTGTCATACGTGCTGGGCGGAGTGCCGACCGGCCCGATGCTGCTGGTGGCGACCCGCGAGGCGGGCCAGGTGAGGCTGCGGATCGCGACGGACAGCGGCGTCGTCGCCTCTGACCCGGCCGACGCCGCGACGCTGGACATCACGGGCTTGCAGGTTGGTGTCGGACTGGACCAGGCCATGGTTATCCGAAGGGCTGGCGCCTGGACGCTGAGGCGGGCGTGGGTCAGCAACGCCGGCATGTCGGCCGGCGAGGCGTGGCGATGGTTCACAGAGATCAGGAGTCGGCGATGGTAAGGCGCAGTAAGGTCGAGGCAATGTTCCTGGTGGCGGCGCTGCTGTCCATGGCGATCAGCGTGTGGGCTCAGACGCCGAGTGAGCGTGTGGAGCAGACCGGTAACGAGTTCGTGGCGGCGATCACCGCGGCGACGTCGCAGCCGGCCCCGCAACAGGCGACCAGTGGGCCGACGCCGCCGCTGGAGCAGGACATCCAGGCGATGCTGGCCGGTATAGAGGCGACCAGGCGGCTGGCCGAATACGCCAACCCGCTACGCGATGTGCCGGCCGGCTGCATCCGGGCCCTGCTGACGCTGGAGAATCAGACCGACGGGTGGCTGTGGGTCGAGATCCGCACGGCCGACGGCGAGGTCCACGCGGGCTGCTGGATCGGCCCGTCCGGCCAGCAGGCCCCGGCGATGCGAGCGCTGTGGTTCGGCGCGCCGCCCGAGGCGATCGGGCCGACCGGCAACTGCACGGCGGATCTGACGGTGACGGCCAAGCGGGCGCTGCCGGGCGACGTCAACCTCGACGGGCAGGTCAACGTCCTGGATCTGGCGGCGGTCAACGAGGCAATCGGCAACTACTGGCCGCTGTCCTGCGACGTGGACGGGTCGGGCGTAATCGATCAGGGGGACCTCGACGTCCTGGCGGCGCACATGGGGCAGACGCAGACCGTCACGGTGCTGATGGAGGCGACGGCCCCGATGGGGCGGGTGGTGTTCCAAGAGGAGGTGCCCGTTGAGCCGGAAAATTGACCCGACCGTCCCCTTGCCCGAGTACCCCGGACGCACGGCGGACGGTGGCGTGATCGTCGTCGTGCCGCCAGGCAAGGCTCGCAACCCGCACGTGGACGCCATCGTGGCCGGCCACGGGGCGAGCCGATCCGCGGTTCGCGGTGCGAAGGGTGAGTACACCATCGCCAAAGACTATGCGGGCTGGACGGTGGCTGCGTTGCGAGACCTGTTTGCGGCTGAGGGGCGGGGCGAGCTGCTCTGTATGAGAGCGGACCAGTTGCGGACGTACCTGGCTGATGAGGGTGTGATCGATGGGACTGATCGTCGAGTTTGATGCTCCTGGACTGACCCGCGTGGTCGTCTGCTGCGACGCGTCCGGCCAGGTGTGGAGCACGGTGGCCGGTGCGTTCGTGGCGTTCGCCAATGCGGACATCGCCGACTATGCCCTGTCGATCCCGGAGTCGCCGGCGTCGTCGGGGCGGTACGAGGTGCAGGCCCCAACAGGGACGACCAGGTACCTGTTCTGCCAGCAGGCGGGGGCGAGCTTCGCCCTGGCCGATCTGCAGGCCTGGCTGCGTGATGTGGGGATCGTCGAGGGCGTGGCCGAGGCCGAGCGGGCAGCCGCCGCCGCGGCGGTGCGGACCAACCTGACCACCGAGCTGGCACGGATCGACGCGGCTGTCGGCAGCCGGGCCGTCGCCGGCGATGCCATGACGCTGGCCGACGCCGAGGACGTCTACCACGCCGACATCGCGTACGTGCCCGACCAGGCCAACAGCCGGGACGAGTACGCGGTGACCTGGATGCGCAATGGCGTGGCGATCGCGGCGACCAGCCCGACGATCCGGGTGATCAGTTGGGCGGACGGGTCCGACCTGGTCGCCGAGGTGGCGATGACCGAGATCGTCAGCGGGACCTACAAGCACACGGAGACCGCGAGCAGGATCCCGCAGCGGCAGATCGCCCTGGTCGTCGTCACTGCCACGATCGGCGGGGGCCTTCGGACGGCCAAGCGGCTGGTGCGGCGAGGTGTGACGTGATCCCGGCGCTGGTGGCCGTGTTGATGCTGGGGCAGCCGGAGCTGCTGGAGCCCGACTATCCCACGGGCGATGGGGTCGACGTGACGGCCCTGGCCGTGACGCAGGTGACGGCGACGGCCACGGCGGTGACCAGCGTACAGGCCAATGCGACGGCCAAGGTGAGCTGATGGCGGACATCGAGATCGTACGGGGCGAGACCAAGGCCTGGCACATCCATCTGTACCAGGAGGATGGCTCGACGCCGCTGGCCCCGATCACCGGGTACCAGCGGATCTGGGCTGCCCTGGCCGAGAGCAAGAGCAGCACGCCCGTGCTCGAGCGGGACACGGATGAGGCCGAGGCCCCGGACAACCTGATCACCGTGGTCAGCGAGGGCGTGGCCGACACGACGCCGCCCGAGATCAAACTCACGATCACGTCGGCCGAGTCGCTGGCCCTGCCAGTCGGGGAGCTGTTGCTCGGGCTCTGGTGGCGTGATGCCAACAGCCAGGACATCGCGATCAGGCCGTGGCTGACCGTGCTGGTGCACGAGGGAGTGGGTGAACTCAGTGGCTAGGCGTGCCAAGACGATCAACCAGATGGCCGGCGTGCAGCCGGTCAAGACCACGGACCGCCGGGCCAGTGCCGCCAGGCGTGGCTACGGTCGACGCTGGCGGAAGTTCCGTGCGATCGAGCGGAACAACCGGCCGATGATCTGTGCCGAGTGCGGGCGGATCGCCGAGCGGATGCAGCTTGACCACGTCGTGGCACGCAGCCAGGGCGGCGCGGACAGCCGGGACAACACCCAGTGGCTCTGCCCGTCGTGCCACAGCCGCAAGACGGTACAGCAGGACGGCGGGCTGGGGCGGCCGCAGCGGCCGGGGAGGGGGGTGTGAATTCCTGGAAACTTTTCGCCGGAGACCGCCACCCAGCCAAGCCGCATTTTTGCGGGGGTTTTGAAGGGGGGTACCCCCTCTGGCGCTATCAAAAACGCGGGTGCCGGTCGCCAGGAGGCCTGGATCGGATACGTGATGTGCAGCGTATGAAATCTTTTTGATGCAACGAAAGTGTAACGGTGAACCATGGGGCGACGCGGGCCGAAGCCGACGCCAACCAAGATACTGAAGTTCCGCGGCAGTCGTCAAGTGGAGACGCGCAAGGACGAGCCGGAGGCGGAGACGGGGATTCCGCGGCAGCCGGCCTGGCTGTCGGCCGCGGCGAAGACCGAGTGGAAGCGGATCGTCGGCGAACTCGACGAGATGGAGATCCTCGCGAAGGTGGACCAGACGACGCTGGCCGTCTACTGCGAGACCTACGCCGAATACCTCGAGGCCCGCAAGCTGGTGCAGAAGCACGGGATGACCACCGTCACCGAGGGCGGCACCGAAATGCAGCACCCGGCGGTCGGCATCATGCACCGGGCACGGGCGGACCTCAAGCGGTACGCCGCGCTGTTCGGCCTGTCGCCGGCGGACCGTGCGGGCATCGGGATCGAGAACAAGAGGAAGTCGAAGACGGGGATCATGACGAGGAGCCGGAGTAAGGCAGGGTGAGCAAGCGGCAGCCCAAGGGCATCGACAAGACGACGCGCGAGTGGATCCGCAACGCGGCGGACGAGATGGCTGCGCGCAACGGCTGCCGGATGGACCTGGAGCGTGGCCAGTTCGTCGTGAACTGGATCCAGGGGTACCTTCGCCTGTACGAGGGGGAGTACGCCGGCGAGATGATGATCCTCCGTGACTGGCAACTCGACACGACGCTGCGGCTGTTCGGGTGGATCCGCTGGTCGGACCGGTGGAACCGGTGGGTGCGGCGGTTCCGCCGGGCCTCGATCTGGGTGCCGAAGAAGAACAAGAAGTCGCCCACCCTGGCGGCGTGGGGGCTCTACTTGTTTGCCGGCGACGGCGAGCCAGGCCAGAAGGTGTACCTGTGCGCGAAGGATGGCAGCCAGGCGAGGGAGATCGCCGGCAAGCACGCGATCGAGATGCTCCAGCAGAGCCCGGTCCTGATGAGCGAGTGCACGGTCAACCGGACGCTGATGCAGATCACACACGAGCCGAGCCGGTCCATCATGCGCCCGTTGTCGTCGGCCAACTCGCGAACGAAGGAGAGCAAGGAGGGTCTGAACGGATCCGCCCTGATCGACGAGACCCACGTCGTCGATCGCGACTTCATCGACCGCATCAGCCGCATGGGGATCTCGCGGTCCGAGCCGCTGCAGATCGAGGTGTCGACGGCGGGCAACAACCCGGACTCGTACGGCAAGAGTCAGCACGACCGGGCCGTCTCGGTAGAGAAGGGCGAGATCATCGACCAGGCGTTGTGCACGGCGATCTACGAGGCACCACAGGACCTGGAGGACTCCGAGCTCGACCGGGACCCGCTGCGGTACCTGCGGATGGCCAACCCGGCGATGGGCCATACCGTGGATCCCGAGGAGGCCCTGGACGACTACAACCAGAGCAAGCGATCCAACTCCGCCCTGGGCGTGTTCAAAATGTACAGGCTCAACATCTGGCAACGAGCAGCCAACCCGTGGCTGCGTGGCAGCGACTGGGACGCGTGCAAGGCGGCGTTCACCGAGGATGACCTGGCCGGCCGGGAGTGTTTCGCCGGGCTCGACCTGTCGGCGACGCAGGACATGTCGGCGCTCGTGCTGATCTTCCCGGACGGCGAGGACCGGTACCTGCAGTTGCCCTACTTCTGGCTGCCGGAGGAGATGGCCCGCGAGAACGATCACCTGGTCTCGTTCATGGACTGGCACCACGCCGGCCGCCTGATCTTGACGCCCGAGGACGTGGTCGACTACGGGTTCATCAAAGGGACGATCCGCCGGCTGGCGACCAAGTTCCAGATCATGGGCCTGGCGTACGACCCGATGTTCGCCGAGCAGATCACCCAGGAGATCGAGCAGGGCGTCCGTGGCGAAGACGGCAAGGTCGTCGAGGAGGGCACAGGGATCGCCCGGTACCAGTTCAAACAGACGCTCGTGCAGTTCGCGGTGCCGACCGCGGCATACGAGCGGCTGGTGATCTCCCACAAGCTGCTGCACAACGGGCACCCGGTCCTGTCGTGGCAGGCCGGCCACGTGCACGTGTACACGGATGCGAACACCAACAAGCGGCCGATCAAGCCGAAGCCCGGGGACATCCGCAAGATCGACGGCATCGCCGCGGGCATCATGGGGCTGGACCTGGCGATGCGGGCCCCGAAGCGGAAGACGGTTTACCGGAGACGAGGGATACTGAGGGTCTGACATGGCGAAGCGCAAATCGAAAAAGCAGCGCGAGCGGCGGGGGCTCGAGGGCAACCAGCCGATCACCTGGTCGGACCTGGCGGCGATCCTGAGCGATGGCCCGACCGACGCCGGCGTGGACGTCACCGAGGGCAACGGCCTGCAGTTCTCCGCCGTCTTCTGCGCGGTGCGCCTGCTGGCCGAGGCGATCGGCGTGCTGCCGCTGAAGTGGTACCAGAAGTCCGGGCCGAAGACCTGGGCGAGTGCTGAGGACCATCCGACGTACGACCTGCTGCACGACCGGCCGAACCCGTGGATGACCGCCGCGGTGTTCAAGGAGACGCTGCAGGCCCATGTCGTCACGTGGGGCAACGGCTACGCGCGGATCATCACGGACGGACAGGGCCGGCCGGCCGAGCTGTGGCCGCTGATGCCGAACGTCACCAAGCCCGTCAAGGTCAACAGCCAGCTGCTCTACCAGACGCGCGACGCCGCCGGCGGCGTGCGGTACCTGTACCCCGAGGAGGTCCTGCACGTGCCGGGCCTGGGCTTCGACGGCCTGGTCGGCTACAGCGTGATCCACCAGGCCCGCCAGGCGATCGGCCTGGCCAAGGCCGCCGAGAAGCTGGGAGCCAAGTCGTTCGGCAACGGCAGCCAGATGAGCGGCGTGCTGGAGCACCCGGGCGAGCTGGGCGAGGAGGGGCTGCAGCATCTGCGTCAGAGCCTGGCCGAGAAGCACGCCGGCCTCGACAACGCCTGGCGGCCGCTGATCCTCGAGGAGGGGATGAAATGGCAAAGCATCGGGATCCCGGCCAAGGACGCCCAGTTCCTGGAGTCGCGGAAGTTCCAGGTCAGCGAGATCGCCCGCTTCTACCGGGTACCGCCGCACATGCTGTACGAGTTCGTAGGGGCGACCTACAGCAACATCGAGCAGCTGAGCCAGGAGTTCATCCGGTACAGCCTCTCGACCTGGCTGGTCAAGTGGGAGCAGGAGTGCACCCGCAAGCTGATCATGCCGAGCGAGCGGCGGGGGTACAAGGCTGAGTTCGTGACGCAGGCGTTCTTGCGAGGCGACACGCAGAGCCGGTACACGTCGTACCGGACCGGCCGCGAGGGCGGTTGGCTGAGCGTCAACGAGATCCGCGACTATGAGAATCTGCCGCCGATCGACGGTGGGGACAACTACCTCGAGCCGCTGAACATGAGGCCGGTCGGCGAGGGGGATGGCGAGGGCGTCGCCGGCGGTGACGGCGAGGGGGTGGGTGATCCCCCGCCGGTCCGCGGCCTGACGGCGGAGCGGGCGACGAAGGCCTGCTGCGGGATGTTCGCCGCCGCGGTCGGGCGGGTGGTGCGCAAGGAGAGCAATGCGATCGCCAGGGCGGCAAAGAGGACCGCCGGCGATCGCGACGCCTTCGGCCAGTGGCTGGCCACATTCACGGCCGAGCAGAGGCTGTATATGCGGGCAGAGCTGCAAACTCCGTGCGAGGCCCTGGTGGAGATCCTCGTCTGCCAGGTCGGCGAGGAGGAACGGCTCGTCGAGGTCCTCGAGGAGGTCGGGCTCGAGCTGGCGGCCGCGGCCGAGCGGTACGTGCAGGGCCTGGTCCGCGACCTGGAGGCGAATGGGCTGGACGCCGAGCCATGGAAACGGCGGGAGATCGAGGTGCCGCCGGCGTTCGCCGCGGCGACGGCCAGGCGGATCGCCGACCTGGTGCGGCTCAAACTGAGCGAGGTGCTGGCATGAGCAAGGAAGTCCGACCCAAGGAAGTCCGGTACGTGGCTGCAGCGGAACTGCGGGCAGAAGGCGAGGGCGATGCCCGCCGGCTGGTCGGCTACGCGGCGATGTTCAACAAGCGGTCCCTGCCGATGCCGCTCGGTTGGGATGAGTCGTTCGTCGAGGTCATCAAGCCGGGGGCCTTTGCCGGCGTACTCGGCAACGACGTGCGGGCCCTGATCAACCACGACAGCAACCTGGTGCTCGGCCGCAACAAGGCCGGCACGCTGAAGCTGTCGGAGGACGAGATCGGGCTGCGCGTGGAGATCACGCCGCCGGACACGAGCTACGCCAACGACCTGATCGCCTCGATCAAGCGGGGCGACGTGGATCAGATGTCGTTCGCCTTCGTGGTTGGCGAGGAGAAGTGGGGCGACGGCGAGGACGGGATCGCGCTGCGGGAGATCCTCAGCGTCGCCGAGCTGTTCGACGTGTCGCCGGTGACCTACCCGGCCTACCCGGACACCACGGTGGCCGCCCGGCACCTGGAGCAGTTGCGGGCAGAGCAGAAGCCGGAGACGCCGGAGGAGCCCGAGCCGAGCGAGCCGGATCCGGACAGGGCCCGGCTGCAGCGGCTGGCGGAAATTCAACTTGACCCGCCGACCGTGTCGATGGTAGAGTAGCATCCTGACAACTGAGCCCACCGGGCACCGGAGCGAACGCAGAGTCGTCACCGATCCGACCGCCCGCGACAGTAGGACGCGTATTGCAGAGTTCAAGCGCGGACTGCTCGTAGAACAAAATGTTCTGCCAGCGGCCCGCGCTTTTTCTTTGGGCTCGAAAAGGGGCGTGGTCAGCCGCCGGCGCATAACTGGAGGACTGACTATGTCGCTGTTTGCCAAGTCGAAGGAGCTCCGCGAAAAGCGCGGCAAGCTCGTCAAGGAGGCTGGCGATCTGCTGGCCGCCGCCCACAAGGAGAACCGCCAGCTCACGGCCGAAGAGGCCACGAAGTGGGACGCCCTGCACGCCGGCGCCGAGGAACTCCGCGGCCAGATCGAGCAGGTCGAGCGGCAGATCGAGGCCGAGCGGTCGCTGGCCGCCCGCCAGGAGCAGGATCCGCCGAGCCCCGGCCAGCCGGGCCAGCCGGGTACCGACCCGGAGCAGCGGACCCGCCTCGAGCGGGACGCCTTCCGCCGCTGGTGTGCCGGCGGAATGAACGCCCTGACCGCCGAGCAGCGGGATGTCGTCACCCGGCGGGTGCGGGAGCTGCCCAGCGAGGCCCGTGCCCTGTCTGTCGGCACCGACGGCAGCGGCGGTTACACCGTCCCGGACGGGTTCCAGGCCAACCTGGTCGAGGCGATGCTCAGCTACGGCGGCATCTACGCCGCGGCCGAGCTGCTGCCGACCGACGCCGGCAATGACATCCCCTGGCCCAGCGCCAACGACACGGGCAACAAGGGTGCCCGTATCGCCGAGAACACGCAGATCACCACCGAGGCGGAGCCCACGTTCGCCCAGACGCTGCTGCAGGCCTACATCTACCACAGCAAGATCGTCCGCGTGCCGATCACGCTGCTGCAGGATTCGGCCTTCGACATCGAGGCCAAGCTCACCGAGTGGCTGGCGGTCCGCCTCTGGCGGATCATCAACGAGGAGTGCACCACGGGCACGGGCAGCAGCCAGCCCAACGGCATCGTCACGGCCTCGACCTCCGGCAAGACGGCGGCGGCGACCACAGCGATCACCTACCTCGAGCTGCTCGACCTGGAGCACAGCGTGGACCCGCTCTACCGGGCCAACGCCTCCTGGATGTTCCACGACAACACCCTGCTCGCCCTGAAGAAGCTGGTGGACAGCGATGGTCGGCCGCTCTGGTCGGCCGGCATGGCCGTCGGGCAGCCCGACCGGATCGACGGCTACCCGTACGCCATCAACCAGGCGATGGCCAGCACGATCGAGGCCAGCGCCAAGACCGTGCTGTTCGGCGACCTGAAGTCCTACAAGATCCGCCAGGTGCGCAACGTCCAGCTCGTCCGCTTCGGCGAGAAATACATGGACTACCTGCAGGTCGGCTTCCTGGCCTTCCTGCGTGCGGACGGCGACCTGGTCGATGCGGGGACCCATCCGGTCAAGTACCTGGCACAGGCGGCGGCGTAGCCGATCTGAGGCCATCCCGAGAGTAACCCTGTCGGCGCCGGGCTTCGGCCCGGTGCCGGCTTAGGAGGTTCCAGTGAAGATCAAGATCAGGCAATCGATCGCCGGTATGCGGTTCAGTTACCGCCCGGGCGAGATCGCGGACATCGACGTGGCCGAGGCCCGCCGCTGGTGCAACGGCGGGATCGCCGAGCCGGCCGAGCCGTGGCCGAAGGAAGAGCCGCCGGCCAGCGACGAGGACGGCGACGAGGCCGACGACGGCCAGGCCGACGACGAGGAAGGTGACGCGGGCCAGCCGGACCGCGAGACCGCCTCGGTGGATCCGCAGGCCACCCGCGGTGCCGAGACCGCCACTCAGCCGGCGGCGAAGCCGAAGGGGCGCAAAGGCAAGTAGCGAACGTGTAAGCGATCCTTAACGGTTCGCGCGGAGGCAGCCATGCAGGTCAAGATGATCAAGACGCTCAGGGTCGCCCGCTTCGCCAAGGGCGGGGCCTCCGAGCACAAGGCCGGCCAGGTGGTCGACGTGCCCGAGGCACAGGCCATCGGCTGGATCAAGCGGGGCTGGGCCGAGCCCGTCGAGACGGCGGGCCAGGCGGACCAGCCAGAGGCGAGCAAGGGCAGACGCAAGGGTAAGTAGCCAGTGCAGACCACGGTCGTAACAGCACCAACCCGCGAGCCGGTGACGCTGACAGAGGCCAAGGCCCACTGTCACATCGACGGCGATGACCACGACGAGGACCTGACGCGGATGATCGCCGCGGCCAGGTCCTACTGTGAGTCGTGGACCCGCCGGCAGTTCGTGCGGGCGACGCTGCGGCTGCACCTGGACGCGTTCACACCCGTGATCCGCCCGCGCTGCCCGCCGCTGATCGACGTGCAGCAGATCGCCTACACCGACACCGACGGGGCGTCCCAGACGCTGGATGCCGCCGACTACCAGGTGGACACCGCCAGCGTGCCCGGGCGGATCGTCCCGGCCTACGGCACCACCTGGCCGAGCACGCGGGCGATCCCCAACGCGGTGCAGATCGACTACCGGGCCGGCTACGGCGACCCGCCGGATGTGCCCGAGGACATCAAGCACGCGATCCGGCTGCTGGTGGCGCACTGGTTCAGCAATCGCGAGGCCGTCGGCCAGGTGGGCGACGAGATGGCGTTCAGTGTACGCGCCCTGCTCCGCCGGTACCGCGTCATGGAGTTCTACTGATGCAGGCCGGGCGGATGGACAAGCGAGTGGACCTGCAGTCGGCGACGTCCAGCCAGGACGCCACCGGCCAGCCGATCCGGACCTGGGCGACCTATGCGACGGTCTGGGCGGCGGTCGAGCCGCTCAAGGGCCGCGAACTGATGTATGCCAGACAGGCCGGCTATGAGGCCGAGGTGCGGGTGACCATCTGGTACCGCTCGGACCTCGACCCGAAACACCGGGTGGTCGTAAACGGCACGGCCTACGAGATCACGAGCGTCATCGACCCGGAGATGGGCCACGTGACGCTGGAACTGATGTGCAAGGCGACGAGTTGATGGCATGGAAGTCCCGAAAGACCGCCAGCGGCCCCGGCGTACGCGGAGGCTTCGAATACGGCGGCACGATCAGCACCACGGTCAGCGGTGCTGATGCGGTGTTCAAAGACCTGGCTGAGCTGCCCGACTACTTCGAACGGAAGATCATCCGCAAGGCCGTCCGCGAGGCCGGCAAGGTCGGCCAGCGTGCGGCCAAGAAGATGGTGCCCGTCGACGACGGCGACTTCCGGCGGAGCATCGTCGTGCGTGCCGCCAAGAGCAAGCGCCGGGGCCAGGCCCGGGTCCGGGTGTTCCCCGACGCGAACAAGGTGCCGGCGCTGATCACGTACAACAAGAGCGACGGCAAGCGGTACTTCTATCCGGCGATCATCGAGTTCGGGACGCAGACGCTCCCGGCACTGGCACCGATGCGGGCGGCGTTCGATCGATCGGCCCAGGAGTCACTGGACACGGTGGTGCGGGTGACCAACCAGGGCATCGACGAGTTCTACGGCAGGGGCTGACGTGAGTGTGGAGACGGCACTGGTGACGCTGTTGAGCGACCTGGCGAGCGGCCAGGTCTACCCGCGGGTGGCCCCGCCGGGTACCAGCGGCGATTACATCACCTACACGTCGATCGGCGGCGAGGACGACTACAGCAATGACGGGGCCGATGGCGAGCCGGTCACGACGATCCAGGTCTCGTGCTGGGCGTCGACGGAGGCCGCGGCACAGGCCCTGCAGGCCGCGGTGATCGCCGCGGTCAACGGCTGGTCGGCCGCCACGATACATGCCGCGTTCGTATCCGGGCGCGGCGATCTGGATGACATCCGGGCGGATGCCCTCACGCAGGCCCGCTACGGCAAGCGCGTGGACGTGGAAATCTACCACGACTGACGGAGGACACAGGCGATGGCCAAGAAGATCATGCACGGCACCACCCTGCAGGGTGCGACGTCCGGCCTGGTGGGCAAACTGACGAAGGTCCCGATCCCCGGCGGCGAGCGCGACGAGATCGAGACCAGCAACAACGACTCGGCGAACACGGCGACCGAGTGGTCGCCCGGGATGTTCACGCAGGGCGCCGACAGCTTCGAACTCAACTTCGACGAGTCCACCTTCGACAACCTGGTGACCGCCCTGACCGCCGACGAAGAGGCCTGGACGGTGACGTTCCCCAACGGCGGCACGTTCGTCTGCCAGGGCTTCATGCGGTCGCTGAAGGGCCAGGGCGCGACCAAGGAGAAGGGGTCCGTGACGATCCTGCTCCGCTGGACCGGCGTCGGCACGTACACCGCCCCGGTGTGATCCAGCGAGATGACAGCCTGATAACCTGGAGGTGACCACATGGCCGCTCTCACGGCCGAACAACTGCTCAAGCCGCACATGCCCGAGCCGGTGGCCGTGCCGTGCCCGGAACTCGGCGGCGATGTCTACATCCGCGTCATGCCCGGCGATCGCAAAATCCTGTTCGATGCCTTCATGCACGGCAAACGCGAAGAGGACGGCGACGCCTACGTCAAGTGGTTCCGGACCGCGGTGATCGCGGCGGCCTCCTGCAACGAGCGGGGGGAGTTCCTGTTTGAACGCGTCGACGATGCGACCGTCACCGCCCTGGCGAAACAGTCGGCCGTGGTCATCCAGCGGATCGCCGATGAGGCAGCGGACATCAACCTCATCGGCGGCAAGCGGCGTGAGGACCTGGCAAAAAACTCCGGCGTCACCCAGAAGCCCGCTTCTGGGTGACGCTCAGCCTGTCGCTGGGGATCCCGCTGCGTGAGTGCCTGCAGCGGATCGACAGCCAGGAGTATGCGGTCTACCGGGCGATGTACGAGATCGACCCGTGGGGCTCCCGGCGGGCGGACTGGCAGGCCGGCGTGATCGCCGCGGTGATCGCCAACCAGCACGCGACGGACGAGAGCCTGGCCGCCCGGCCGGACGACTTCATGCTCGATGTCGAGCGTGAGCCCGATGAGAACCCGGAGCCCGAGCAGACCGACGAGGACATCGAGCAGTTCTTCCGGATCCGGGCGCGGCAGATGCAACAGGGACGGTAACCGATGGCAACCGTCAGATCAGTTGAATACGCCTACAAGGCCAACATGAACGGCTTCACCGCCGGCATGGAGGAAGGCCGCCGCTCGTTCCAGCGCCTCACCGACGCCGGCGGCGAGTGGACCGAGATGCAGCGCCGGATCAACTCCCAGTTCGAGGGCATGGGCTCGATGGGGGCCGGCTGGGGCGAGCAGATCGCCCGGCAGCTCGAGGCCTCCGCCGACCTCGACGACCGTATCCGCCAGGCCACGTCCTCGCCGATGGACCTCGCCCTCGACGATCTCGACACCCGCTACCAGGACATGCGGCTCAAGTGGAGCGACAACGAGAGCATGATGACCAAGATCACTCAGGCCGAGTCGGCCGAGCGATCGAAGATCATGAACGACTACGTGGGCGACATCGAGCAGTCTAACGAGCGGATCGCCACGTCCGCACAGGACGCCGCCTCCGGCTACGACGGGGTCATGCAGGCGGCCAAGCGGATCTTATTGCCCTTATTGGCGATCGACGCGGCCGGCAAGGGGTTGCAGATCGTGGCGGGCCTGATCAGTGGCGACCTTGACAAAATGGAGCAGGCCGTGCGGACCTTGCCGGCCGGGCTGGGCAAGGTCGCCGGCGGGATGATCGACCTGTACCGGGCGACCCGCGACCAGATCATGATGGTCGATGAGCTGACCGCCGCCTACCGCCGGCTCGACCAGCAGACCGCGGACATGACCGCCGCCTCGGGCCACAGGTACGAGGGCTACGTCCAGTTCAGCGACGTCGAAGACACCCTCGGCCGCGCCGAACGGCAAGGCGGCATGAACCAGTACGACCGGCAGCGTGACGACGAGCGGCTCCGGGCGGCCCGACAACGGCGGGAAATCCAGGATCTCGCCCAGCAGGGGGCCATCAGCCCGGAGCGCGAGCAGGCCGTCCTCGCCCTGGCCGAGTCCGAGCACCGCCGCCGGATGTACGAGATCCGCAAGCAGGAGTGGGCGGGCCAGCGACAGGCCGACGAGCGCATGGCCAAGGAGCAGGAGCGGGTAGCGGCCGCGGCGAAGCAGGCCGAGGAGCAGCGCCAACGGGAGTACGAGGCCTCGCCCACCGGCCAGGCCCGTGCCCTGGGCGAGCAGCTGGGCCTCGAGGCGAAACTGTTCGGGCTGACCGCCAATGAGGCGAATCTGTACCGGCTCGCCCTCGAGGGCGCCAGCCAGGCGGAACTCACCTACGCCCGTCAGCAGGTGGACCGCCTCGAGGCGATGCAGCAGTACGCCGCCGCCCAGGAGCGGGCCCGCCAGGTGGTCGAGCGGAACAAGACCGAGCAGGAGCGGTACCAGGAGCAGCTCGCCGAGGCCAACGACCTGTACGCCCAGGGCCTGCTCACCCAGGAGCAGTACGCCCGCGAGCTCGAGCGGATCGCCGACGCCAGCGGCCCCGGCACGGGCAGCCGCAACATCCAGGCCGGATCCGTCGAGCAGTACCGCCCGGACCTGCAGATGTACGGCAGCGTCTCCAGCAACTCGGCCGACCAGACCGTCCAGCGGCTCGATAAGCAGCTGACGCTCACCGAGCGGATCCGGCAGCTGCTCGACCAGATCAACGACAACACCCGCTCCGGCGGCGGACTGATGGAGGGCTGACGTGGCAACGAAGGTCGTCAACAACCTGGCCGGCCGCGGCCGGCTGCAGCAGACCGCCAACGGGCTGACCCTCGAGTCCGAGAGCGTCGTGCTCGGCGTGACCGGCACCGGCCAGCAGCGGCTGATCAACGCCCTGATGGAGCCGGGGCTGCCCAAGATGTTCAGCAGCCACCCGGCCGAGCCGCGGGCGAAGCTGGTCAGTCGCTCGCCCCAGGACAACAAGGACGGCAGCGTATCGGTCCGTCTCACCTACCAGTGGGATCCCAACGCCTCCTCCGGCGGCGGCGGCGAGGACGGGTACCTGATCATCCAGGGGGGCCTGGAGGTCAGCCAGGTCGATGTCGACCACGATCGCGATGGCAACCAGATCCTCCTGCAGTACGCCTACCCGGCCAGCGGCGAGGCGAACTACTACCCGCAGCTGCCCGACCTGGCCGGCACCACCGACAAACAGAGCGGCAGCGCCAGCGTCGACAACGCCACCCGGTGGGTGCGGTTCATCCGGACGGAGTACAACACGAGCCCGGACACGCTGCAGCAGATCTACGGCAACCGGATCTCCAGCACGACCTGGGCGGCGTTCCCGGCCGATGCCGCCGGCACGTGGCGGTGCACGGGCGTCGACTACCGCTCTCGCTTCGGCGGGCTGATGTGGGAGGTCACCTACATGTTCAAGCACCGCTCGGCCGGCTGGCAGCCGTGGGTGCGGTACCGGCGTCCGGACGGGACTGTCCCGCCCGACCTGGTCGACGGCACCGGGCGCAAGCAGGTCACGCACTACTGGGAGGCCAACTTCAACAACCTCGGCTTCCCGCAGATCGGCCGCAATCCGCCGAAACCGCCGTCGTTTGAGCTGAGGTACTGATATGAGGATCCCGACACCACAGGCCGGCCAGCGGTGGGATGACCCGGCGACGATGCAGATCCTCACCGGCCTGGTCCAGGCGGTCAACGGACTGCTCGGCATGCGGGGCGACGGCGTCATCCAAATGGACCCCGAGGCCGGCCGAGCGAGAATCTCGCTGGACCGACTGATCGAGCGGTTGCCGCGGTCAACCGGCATCGCCCAGAACATCGGCACGATCGCCAGTTCGCAGTCGGCTACGAAGTACACGGTCGCGCCGTATGACGGCAGCGGCAACATCGCGGCGGTCTATATCGCCCTTGGGTTCACGGTGCCCACCGCAACGGAGGTGGCGGTGTTTCGCAAGGCGTTCTCTGTCTCCGGAACCGATTACGCCTGGTTCGGCATCTTGACCGACCCGTCCGTGATACTGGAGCAATGCGGCTGATGGCTCAGAACCTGACAGGCTGCAACGTCGGCAAGTGCCCGCGGGTGACGATCTGCGAAACCGACATCACTGGCCAGCCGGTGAAATCGGCGGGCAAGCTGCGGCCTCGCGTGGCCGTCCCGGAGACGGGCGGGGTCTACGATGCCACCGGGACGCCGGCCAATCATGATGGCTGCTACGAGCGCTCGGCATCCGGCCTCTGGCGGCCGAAGTGGACGGGGTTGCCGGATTGCGGG
>JAWLBS010000025.1:0-28211 GCA_041687575.1 Phycisphaerae bacterium
TCAGCGGCCCAGCAGGCTCAGGACGTTCTGGGGCTGCTGGTTGGCCATCGCCAGGATCTGGGTGGTGCTCTGAACCAGGATCTGGGCGCGGGTCATCGCCGCGGTCTCGGTCGCGTAGTCGGCATCACGGATGGCCGACTCGCTCGCCTTGACGTTCTCCAGGGCGATCCGCTGGCTGTTGATGTTGGTCTCGAGCTGGTTCTTCTGGAACCCGCCGAGCCGGCCGCGCATCTTGGCGACCTGGGTGATCGCCAGGTCGACGATCTTCTGGGCCTGCTGGTAGCTGCCGCCGGAGATGGAGTATTCGCCGTCCTGGCCGATCTGCGAGAGCCGCCCGACGGTCGAATCGCCCAGTGTGCCGGTGGCGATCGAGTGGATGCCCATGCGGAACTGGCCGGTGGAGACCACATCCGGCCCGAGCTGGAACAGCGCCCCGCCGCCGGTGATGCCGAAGTCCATCGTCTGGCTGATGCCGGTGGCCTGGGTGCCGAAGCTCTCGGTGACGGTCAGTTCCATGTCGAGCCCGCCGGTGCGGACGTTGGCGTTGAGGCCATCGACAGTGGCCTTGATGCCGTTGACGCGGATGTCGGCATCGACGCCGACCACCTTCTTATCGTCAAAGCCGGTGTCGCTGCTGTCGGCGATGGTGTTCACCGAGACGTACTGGCTCGAGCCGTAGCCGTAGCTCTGCAGGGTCAGCGACGAGCCGTTGGTGCTGAGCACGGCCTCCACGCCGGTCAGGTCCTTGGAGACGTTGATGATGTTCCGCATGGCGCTGGCCTTCATCCCGGAGGTGAAGGTGTAGATCTGGCTGCCGCGGTTGCCAGCGATCTGGATGGTAGTATTGCCGCCACTCATCACATCGTTCTGCCAGACCATCTGGGCCTTGACCGCCGAGTTGGCCAGTTCAACGTTGACCTGCTGGGTGATGCCCTCGGGGACGTTGGCGCTGTAGATGCGGACGTCCGATATCGCACTGGCGTAGGTGCTGCCGCCAGTGGTGCCGGTACTGGAGAGGGTATAGTCCAGGCCGCCATTGAGCAGTTTCACGCCGTTGAACTGCGTGGTGTTGGCGATGCGGTCGATGCTGGCGAGGATCGAATCGATCTGCAGCTGGTTGGCGTCGATCTCGGCCGGCGAGAGGGCACCCTCATTGGCGCTCTTGTTGATCAGGCCGCGCATCTCCAGCAGCAGCGAGGAGACTTCGTTGAGGGACCCCTCGGCGGTAGCAATCACGTTGACCGCGCGGGTGGAATTCTCGATGGCCTGGGTAATTCCGGTGATTTCGCTGCGAAGAGATTCGGAGGCGATCAGCCCGGCGGGGTCATCGGCTCCGCGGTTGATCCGCAACCCGCTGGACAGGCGTTCCAGCCGCAGCGACAGGTCGTTCTGATTCCCGATGAGGCGGTGCATCGCCTGAATGGAGCTGATGTTGGTGTTAATGCGACTCATGGCATCCTCCGTGACAACCCGTCCGACGGCCCTGTCGGACGAGCCGATACGCAGCCTTGCGTATCGGCAGGCGAAGGCGCTTGGGCCCTTCGCCCTTTTCCGACGCGTCGCCTCGCCCGGGGCCGCTCCACCGCCCGCGGTCGAAGGTCACGTCGGTTGCCGGCCCCGCATCTCGTCATGATCCTTCATGACGGGGCCGACACTTACGTCAGTGGCTTGAGCCAGGACATCCCATCCGGGCTCCCAGGGGTGCGTCCCGCCCTAGGGCAGGTCGCCTATGCCACGGTCCTATGATGCATCCATCATCGAGTACTTCATCCGTGTTGTTCGGCTTGGACCGAGGACTTTCTTTAATCTATCCGCCCGCCGGGCCCGCAATGCACCGCTCGGGCATCTCACCCCGTGAGGGTGGGACGGGCCGGGCGCCGCCCAGCGGCCCCGGCCCGCCCCGTCCCACGGGTAGTAGGCAATTACCGCAGCAGGCTCAAGACGTTCTGCGGCGCCTGATTCGCCATCTGCAGAACGCTGGTCGAACTCTGGATCAGGATCTGGGCCCGCGTCATGTTACTGGTCTCGGCCGCGAAATCGGCATCGCGCAGCGCGCTTTCGGCGGCCGCGGTGTTCTCGTAGGCGACCTTCAGCGAGTTGATCGTGCTCTGGACCGTTTCCTTCTGGAACGAGCCGAGCCGGCCTCGCATGCTGGCGACATCCTTGATCGCCCGGCGGATGATCTTCTGGGAGGTGTTGAAGTTCTTCTCGCTCAGCTGGTTGGACTGGCCGCTGCCCAGGCTGGACAGGAAGCCGAGGCCGGCCTCGCCGAGCTTGGCGGTGGTCACCGAGGCGATGCCGAGGCTCTCCGTGCCGGCCATGCTGATTTCGGCGGCGATGTTGAAGTCGGCGCCGCCGCCGGTGACGTAGAAGGTGGCCTGGCCGCTGCCGAAGGTCTTGTCGAGCGTCAGATCGACACTCAGGCCATTCGTCCGGATCGAGGCGTTCAGGCCGTTGGTGATGGCGGTAGTGCCATTGATGGTCACCTCGGCATCCCGGCCTTCGCCGTTCATCGCGGCAAACGTAGCGGTGCCGCCGATCTTCTCGACGGTGACGAACGCGTCAGCGCCGTAGTCCGTACTCTGGACGTAGAGATTGCTGCCGGCCGCACTGGCCCTGACACCCGTCAGTTCCGTCGCCGCATTAATGGCGGTGGCCATGTCGGCGATCTTGGCACTGCCGCCGAAGGTGAAGTTCTCGGTGCCGTTGAGGCCTGCGACCTGGATCGTCAGGCTGGAACCGGCACCCAGACCATCAACGTTCCAGGGGCTGGCACTGGCGAACCGTGCAGACGTCTTCAGATCGACGACGACTTGCCGTGCGTCGAGCTCGCTCATCTTGGCCGAGTTGATCTTCAGGCTGGCGACCTTGGTGCCGATGTCGCTGCCGCTGGTCGAGTAGTCGAAGTTGCCGTTGAGCAGCTTCTTGCCCTGGAAACTGGTCGTGTTGGCGATCCGGTTGATCGAATCGAGGATCGAGTCGATCTGGAGCTGGTTCGCGGCCGTCTCCTCGTCAGACATGGCGGCCGTGTTCGCCGAACGGTCCACCAGGTCTTCCAGCTGGATCAGCAGGTCGCTGACCTCCTGGAGCGACCCTTCGGCGACCGCGACCATGTTGCTGGCGCGGTTGGCGTTGTCGATGGCGGCATTGATGGCCGTCTTTTCACTGCGGAGGTTCTCCGATGCGATCAGACCCGCGGGATCATCCTTTCCGGAGTTGATCCGCAGGCCCGTGGAGAGCCTCTGCAGCGCCGTGTTCATCGACGCCTGGTTGCTGGTCAGGTTTCTCGACGCGATCAGCGCCGACACGTTGGTGTTGATACGACTCATTTTTTCTGCGCCTCCTCACTCTGCATCGGGCACATGTTTTTCGGCTGTCGGGCGAGCTGGTCTCGGCCCCGCCAGAAGGTGCCCGCCAAGCGGCTGGTTTCTGCCAGCCGCGGGCGACCTACTGCAATGTTCCTTGCCACGCCTACCCGCAAACCAACCGCCCGACCGTCTAGGCACGTTCCGGCCAGGCGTTGCTGCCGCGAAGACAGCTGTCCACACGCGACCACGCATCCGTGCGGTACTGTCTGTGAGACCCCGTGTCTCTCCGCGTCGCATTGCCTGAATCGACACGCCACAGGCGGTGCTTTAGAAATTCACAGGGTAAAAGCGGCCGGGAAAATCACAGGGCGGGACCGTTACACGATCCCATAATTCGGCCGGCGGCGGCCCTGGCGGAAATTGCGCGACAGGCATTATCGGCCATGCCCTGCTGACAGGGGTGGGGAGGCGGACTTTATGCGACCTTCGGCACGCAAGGGCCGATAAGGCGGGATGACAAGGTGAGGGGCTGACAAGGTGACAACGTGACAACATGACACCGTGACAATGTGTGGCGTCATCCTGAAGGAAGTAGGGCGGGGTGCATATCATCCACTATTTCCGACGGCGATATCCGCCGATGTTCATATACGGACGCGGATACACGAAAGCGCGACGAATCACGCATGGAGACGAACACTTATGGCCGTCATCGCAAGCGTCAGCGGAATACGCGGGATCATCGGCACCGACCTGACCCCCCAGGCGGCCGTCGACTACGCCAGCGCCTTTGCCACCTGGCTGGGGGCGGGCAAGGTCGTCGTCGGCAGCGACACCCGCCCCAGCGGACGGATGATTCGCCAGGCGGTCCAGGCCGGACTGCTGGCGTGCGGCTGCGATGTGATCGACCTGGGGATCGTCACCACCCCCGGCACGGCGCTGATGGTCAAACAGCTCGGGGCGGCCGGCGGCGTGATCGTCACCGCCAGCCATAACCCGGTCGAGTACAACGGCATCAAGTTTCTCACGCACCGGGGCTGGGCACCGCCGCCGGCGGAGGCGGAGAAGATCTTTGGCATCCACGCCATGCGCATCTTCACCCTGAAGGACTCGCTGCACACGGGCGGGTTCACCGAGGACGATACGACGCACCAGCGCCATATCGACGCGGTGCTGGGGATCCTGGACGTTCCGGTGATCAAGGGGCGAGGCTTCCGCGTCGTGCTCGACGCGGTCAACGGGGCCGGCAGCATCGTCACGCCGATGCTTTTCCAGAGGCTCGGTTGCGAGGCGACGCTGATGAACTGCGAGCCGACGGGGCTGTTCCCTCACGAGCCCGAACCGATCGAGCGGAACCTCCAGTCGCTGTGCGGCAAGGTCCGCGAGGTCGACGCGGATATCGGTTTGGCGCAGGACCCCGACGCCGACCGCCTGGTGCTGGTCGACGAGTCCGGCCGATTCGTCAGCGAGGAGTACACGCTCGCCCTGGCGGCCTGGCAGGTTCTCAAGCGGACGCCGGGCGCGGTCGCGGCGAATCTGAGCACGTCGCGGCTGGTCGATGCGGTGGCGGGGCGCTTCGCCGTGCCGGTGGTCCGCACCCCGGTCGGCGAGGCGAACGTCGCGGCGGCGATGATGGAAAATGATTGCCCCATCGGCGGCGAGGGCAACGGCGGGGTGATCGACCCGCGAGTCGTCGCGGTCCGCAACAGCCTGGTGGGGATCGGGCACGTGCTGCAGCTGATGGCCGAGGAAAACCGCCCCTTGAGCGAGCTGATCACCGACCTGCCGCGCTACGCGATGGTCAAGCGCAAGGCCCCGCTGCAGCACGAGCGCCTCGACGCGGCTTACACTTCCCTGAAGCGGGCCTTCGCCGGCGGGACGTTCAACAGCGCCGACGGGCTGCGGATCGACCTGAAACAGGGCTGGGTGCACATCCGCCCGAGCAACACCGAACCGATCGTGCGAATCATCGCCGAGGCGGAAGACACCGCCGCGGCCGAGGGCCTGGCCGACCAGGCGGGTGAGGTACTGGAGCGGGCGTAAGCGGTTGCCAAATGGCCATGCCTTGTTAAGATTTCAGCGATGGCGTTGCCGCCGCTCGGCGGCCGCCAGCTGCGGATTCTTCACAAGGGAGCCCTTCGATGCCCGCAACCAGACCGACGTACGACGATGTCATGACCGAGGCCCAGGCCCTGGCGGCGCAGGTGCCCGGCTACTGCACCTTCGAGACGATCGGCCAGAGCGTCGAGGGCCGCCCGATTCCGCTGTTGACCCTGACCGACCTCAGCGTCCCCCTGGCGGACAAGAGCGTCGCCTTCTTCACCGGCGGCACGCACGGCGCGGAAGAGGTCGGGCGGGCGGCGACGCTGGAACTGGCCCGCTGGCTGCTCGGCGCCGAGGGTGCGGTTCACCTGCGAACACAGGTCGTGCTGATTTGCCCATGCCTGAGCCCCGACGGGGCGCTCCGCAACAGCTACCACAACGCCGAGAATATCAATATTTATACAGCCTTCCCGCTGGGGCGCGAGCCACTGACGCCGGAGGCGCGGGCGGCCTACGATGTCGCCCAACAGTGGATCCCCGACTGCTACGCCGACGTCCACGGCCTGGCCGGCGGGGCGATGGGCGACAGTCAGTACGTGCCCCGCGGCCGCAACGACGGGCTGTTTCTGATGAGCCTGGCGATCAGCCACGAGATGGATGCCGCCGCCGAGGCGCTGGGGTATCCCCAGCGGTTCTGCCACATCATCTCGATGCGCCCCGGCGAGCAGCACCAGGACTCGCTCTTTTTGCGGCTGCTGGCCGAGGACAACGCCCTGACCTTCACGGTCGAGACGACCGAAAACTACTACCCGCTGGCCGACTCGGTCCGCTCGGCCCTGGCGCGGCTGACCGCGCTGATCCGGATCGGCGACCGGACGCAGTGGTACCAGCCGTACCGGGGGTATCCGTGCGACTGGTTGGCCCAATCGCCGATCGGCGGGCTGATGGTCTACGGGGCCGACTGCCAGCAGCGCCGGATCAACCGCCGCAAGCTCAGCCGAGCGATCTTCGACGGCAGCCTGCTGCTGGTGCACCGGTTGCCGGCCGACGAGGGCCACGTCGCGACCGTCCGCGTCGAGGTGCACAAGCAGATCGCCGACCCGCCGGAAGGTTTCGTGCTGTTTACGCGCCTGGATCCGCGGGCCCGCGTCAAACGCGTTACGTTCCGGGGCGAGGAGTTGCGGCCGAGCCGCGACGACGGCTTTCAAATCGAGACGGGGGATCGCTACCTCGCGGTGCGGACGTCCCTGCGCCGCCAGCTGCCGCCGGGCAACAGCGACCTGCAGATCGAGTACGATGCCCCCTTCCGGCCGCATTCGGACTGACTATACGGCCTGCCACACATCGCCGTCGGCCTCGCTGACATGAACGGGCAGATCCGGCACCTGCTCGCCGATCCGCTCGGCCAGGTGACGCAGCGCCGGGCGCTCGCTCGCCCAGTGCCCCAGGGCGATTACCGTCTTGCCGGCTGCGACGTAGGCGCGGGCGTCGTGGTGCTTCAGCTCGCCGGTGACCAGCAGCTCCACCTCGCCGAACCGCGGCAGCCGCAGGGCGTGCGTTCCCGCCGAGCCGACGAACACCCCCACGCGCTGCACCCGCGCGGCCGCGTCGCCGGCCAGCATGGCGATCTTCGTGCCGGTTGCCTCGGCGAGGCGCGCCGCCAGATCCCCCGCCGGGGTCGGCTGCGGCAAGCGGCCGATCCGCCCGATCCCCGTGGTCGCGGGCATCGGCAGCAGATTGGTGAATTCGAACGCCGGCTCCTCGTACGAATGACTCCGCCGGATCGCCGCGGCCACCTCCGGCACGACCGACTGCGGACAGATCGTCTCGAGGCGGATCTCCCGGGTGCGTTCCAGCCGGCCGGCCTGGCCGACGGTGGGGTTCGTCTGCTCGCCGCCCCAGAACGTCCCCTCGCCCGGGATGCGGAAGCTGCAGTGGTGATAGTTGCCGATGCAGCCGGCCCCGGCCTCGAACATCGCCTCGGCGACCTTGTCGATATCGCCCGGCGGCACGAAGACGATCGCCTTGGCCAGCGGCACGGCGACATCCGCGAAGGTCATCGGCTGCACGTCGAGCAGCCCGCACAGCCCGGCGATCACGTCGTTGGTGCCGCCCTCGGCGACGTCCAGGGCGGTGTGCGGCGAGTAGATCGCGCAGCCCTGGCGGATCGCCCGCCAGATGAGCGATTCGCTCCCCGGCCGATCGGCGCGGACGGTCTGCAGCGGCTTGAAGATCGGGGGGTGATACGCGACCAGCAGATTCGCGCCGCGCCGCTCGGCCTCGTCGAGCACGCCGGCTGACAGGTCGATGCACAACAATGCCCCGCGGCACGGCTCGGCCCGGTCGCCGGCCAGCAGGCCCACGTTGTCCCAGTGTTCCGCGTATCGCGGCGGGGCGATCTCATCGAGCACGCGCTGCACGTCGGCGATGGTCGTCATTTCGTCGTCTCCCGGGTGCCGTGGGTGCCATGGCCGCGCCGTATGCGGCCATGGAATTCTGCGGATGGGCATTGCCCTCAGATTTCGCACCAGACCCGTATGCGAACCCGGGGTGGGCAATAGCCCACCCTACGCCCGCGGCGGGGCGATCATTTCGTCGTCTCCTGTGCCGCCAGTTCGCGGAACAGCCCCAGCAGCCGGCGGCTTACCGGGCCGGGCTTGTCGTCGGCGACGGCGTGCTTTTCGATCCGGCAGACCGGCATGACCTCCATGCTCGTGCTGGTGAGGAAGACCTCGTCGGCCTCGAGCAGGTCGTTGATCGTCAGCGGCCGCTCCTCGACGGGGATCTCGCTGGCCTGCGCCACCTCGATCACCGTCGCCCGCGTCACCCCGGGCAGGGCGGGGGTGTCCAACGGCGGGGTCTTGACCACGCCGCCCTTGACGACAAAGACGTTGGAAATGCAGCCCTCGGCCAGCAGGTTGTCCGTGGTGAACCAGAGCGCCTCGAGCAGCCCCAGCCCCTGCGCCCGCCGCAGGACCAGCAGCCGCGGCATGTAGCCGATCGTCTTGTGGCCGGCGGTCACGTCGTGTTTGCCCTGCCGCTGCGGCGAGAGCAGCACGCTGGCCCCGTCCTCGTACAATCGCTGGGGGTGGGGCTCGAACGGCGTGGCGGCGATGATGACGGTCGGGCCGGGCTCTTCGGCCTGCCCCTGCTGGTGCAGCAGGGTCGCCCGGGTGTCGCCCATGGTCATCGTCAGGCGCAGCCGGGCGTCGGGCAGGTCGGTGCGGCGGAGCAGTTCGTGCATCGCCTCCAGCAGCGTCTCCAGCGGGCCCGGGGTTCGCAGGCTGAAGACCTCGGCGCTATGGTAGAGCCGCTCGAGGTGTTGCCGGCCGCGAAAGACCGTGCCGTTGTAGGAGCGCATCGTCTCGAACAGGCCCGCCCCGTACAGCAGGCCGGCGTCGAAGGCGCTGACTTTCGCCTGATCGGCGAGGACGAACTCGCCATTGAGGTAGATCAGGTCCTGTCTGGTCTGGTCTTGCGTCATAGGCTTTTCCTGCAAATGCCCTTTTTCGCGGTTTTCTCGTAGCAACGTTCTTCCGCCTTCACAGCCCGGCCAGTCGCATCGCTTCGCTCGCTCGGGCGGACCGCCTGAAGGCGGGACTCCTAACGCCCGCTGAAGCGGGGACTCCTAACTGACCCCTGATCCCTGACCCCTGCCGTTACTGGCAACTGGCAACTGGCAACTCCGGCGGGCACAGCCCGCCCTACATGCACCGCAGCAGCGCTCGCGCCATGCCGCGAGCCTTGGCTACAGTTTCCTGCAGTTCCAGCTCCGGTCGGCTGTCGGCGACGATGCCGCCGCCGACGTACAGGTGCACGCGGAGGCCGTCGACGATCAGCGTCCGGATCGCCACGTTCATCCGCATCTGCCCGTCCAGGCCGATCCAGCCGATGCCGCCACAATACACGCTGCGGGCGACCGGCTCCAGTTCCCGGATGATCTCCATCGCCCGGATCTTGGGGGCGCCGGTGATCGAACCGCCCGGAAACGTCGCGGCCAACAGGTCCGCCAGGCCGCACTCGCTACGCAGCCGGCCCTCGATCGTGCCCACCAGATGATAGACGGTCGGGTGCGCCTCCAGGGCGAACGGCTCGACCACCCGCACCGACCCGAACCGGCACACCCGGCCCAGGTCGTTCCGCTCCAGGTCGATGATCATGGTCAGCTCGGCCCGGTCCTTCTCGCTCGCCCACAGCTCCCGCCGCGCCTGCTCGTCGGCCCGCGCGTCGCCCACGCGCGGGCGGGTCCCCTTGATCGGCCGGGTGATGACCCGGTCGCCGCTGACCTCCAGGAACAGCTCCGGCGAACTGCTCAGCACCGCCCCGCCATCGAGCGCCAGGTACGCCCCGTACCACGCCGGGTTCGCCCGGCACAGCTCCATATACAGATCGAGCGGCCGCGCGGGCAGCGGCGCCGTCAGCCGACGGGCGAGGTTCACCTGGTAGATATCGCCCGCCTCGATGTATCGCACCGCGCGGGCGACGGCCGCCATGTACGCCTCGTCCGAGAGGCTCGACTGCAGGCCGGCCAGAAACGCGTCGACCTGTTCGACGGAGGCGGCGGGACGAGGGCTGGTCAGCTGAAAACGGGACTCCGAACGTTGGAGGCAGACACTTCCCGCCCCGGCGGCCCCGGCGGCGTCGGCATGTTGTGCCTCGGTCAGCAGCGACCGCCAGAAGGCGATCCCCTCCGCCCCGGCCAGGCCCTTTCCGCAATACCCCGGCCAGTCGACCGCCACCGCGTGCCATTGATGACTCGCATGGTCGTACACGGCCGCCGCACCGTACAGGCCGAACCGCGCCCGGGGCAGCGAGACGTCGCTTTCGCCGCGGACCGGCATATCGTCGAACATCGAGGCGGCCTCAAACCCGAGGTACCCGATCCAGCCCCCGCAAAACGGCAGATGGAACCCCGACGGGTCCTCCGCCCGCACCGCGTGTCCGCGCGTCAGGCGGGCGAGCAGTTCCGGACCGGCCGCGTCGCCCGCTTCGATGACCTCCAGCGGCTCGGCCGCCAGGATCGTCCACCGGCCCCACCGCCCCTCGCCCGCAGCACTGTGCAGCATCGCCACGCCCGCCGCCCGCCGATCGGCCAGCGCCAGGGCCTGCAGGGGCGTCGCACGGGCCGCCACGGGTTCGGACCGGACCGTCAGAGAAACTGCCTGTGACTCAATCTTCATGCGGGGGATTATAGGAATCCTGCCCGCTATGCCCATGGCGACAGATCAAATTGACAACCGCCGGGCCGGTCGGTACTTTGACCGGGCGGAAGGGATTCCCGGTGTCGTGCGACAACAGGGCCGTAACTGATTCGAGGATGTTGCCATGTCTGATTCCGTTAGAACTGCCGGCAGGACGCTCGCGGCCGCCGCGACGCTGCTGATTGTCACCGCGACGGGGGCCGCCCAGTCGTTCCCCTATGTCGGCGTTGTCACCGGCGAGAACGTGTATGTCCGCGCGGGCAACGACCAGAACTACTACCCGGTCGCCAAGGTCCAGAGCGGCCAGCGGGTCACGGTCCGCAGCGAGTCGTTCGGCTGGCTGGAGATCGCGCCGCTGCCGGGGACCTTCTCGTTCGTCGACAAGGCCTACGTCGATCGCAGTGGCGAGACCGGCACCGTTACCGCCAACCGCCTGTGGGTCCGCGCGGGCAGCCTGCTGAGCGACCAGCGGTCCGCGCCGCAGACCCGCCTGCCGGAGGGGCAGACGGTGCGGATCCTCGGCGAGAGCGAGGGCTTCTACAAGATCGAGACGCCGGAATCGGCCTCGCTGTGGATCAGCGCCCGCTACGTGGTGCCCGTGGACCAGGCCGATGCCAGCCTGGCCGCCCGCACACCGGCGATCGGCTCGAACGCGGCGCCGGGGCCCCAGCAGGCCCGCGAGATGCTCGAAAGCGGCGTGATCCGCCGCGGCTCCGATCCGCCCCCCGCACCGGCCGACGAGGCAGACACCGACGCGGCCGCCGAGCGGCAGACCGCGGACGTCGCCGCGGCCACGACCCAACCCGCCGAGTCGAACTGGCACCAGCGGTTCGAGACGCTGGAGGCGAAGGTCAAGGCCGAAGCCGGCAAGCCGCTGACCGAGCGGGACTGGAAACCGCTGATCGCCGAGTACCAGCCGCTGGCCGAGCAGAACCAGGACGCCGCCGTCGCCGCCGCCGCGCGGATCCGCATCGAGAGCCTCGAGCGGCTCAGCCGCACCCGCGAGGCCCTCGAAGCCGTCGAACGGGCCGACCGACTCTTCGCAAGCGAAATGCGGATCATGGACCGCCCCCTGCCCGCGCCGGCCACCCGGGCGGCCGAAGAGCCCAAGTGGGATGCGCGGGGCGTGCTCAAGGCCAGTTGGGTCTTCACCGGTCTCAACACGCCGAAACTCTACCGGCTGGTCGATCCGGCCACCGACACCGCGGTCGCCTACGTCCAGCAGACCCCCGACCTGGCGAATGAACTGGAAAGCCTCGCCGGCCAGTACGTCACCGTGCGGGCGGCCCGGACCAGTTTCCGGCCGGAGTGGAACGTCAACCTGATCGTCCCGGCAGCCGTCGCCGCCGCCGAATCGCCCGCCGGGGCGACCGCCCGCCCGATGGAACAGCCCCCGGTCGCCGCCCCGGCCGATCCGCAGACCGCGGCCGCCGAGTAGTACCGAGTGGCGCCGAGTCGTACCGGTTAGCGCCGAATGTACGCAGTACAACGAGACGCCCATGCCCATCCATCCAACCGCGATCGTGGATCCGGCCGCCGAGATCGACGCGACGGCGTCCATCGGCCCCTACGCCGTCATCGAGGGGCACGTGTGCGTCGGGGCGGGCTGCCGCATCTACCCCCACGCCTACCTCAGCGGCTGGACTGAACTCGGGGCGAATTGCCAGGTCCACCCCAGCGCGGTCGTCGGGCATCTGCCGCAGGACCTGAAGTTCGACGGTTCGCGATCCTGGTGCCGCATCGGCGCCGGGACGATCATCCGCGAAGGGGCCAGCATCCACCGCGGCACCGAACCCGACAGCGAGACCGTCGTCGGCCGCAACTGCTTCATCATGGCCGCCGCCCACGTCGGCCACAACTGCGTCGTCGGCGACGAGGTCAAGCTCGCCAATGCGGTGCTGCTGGCCGGCCACGTAACCGTCGGCAATGCCGCGTTCATCAGCGGCGGCGTGGTGGTGCACCAGTTCTGCCGGATCGGCGAGTATGCGATGGTCGCCGGCGGCAGCCGCATCACGATGGACGCCCCGCCGTTTTTCATGTTCCTGCACGACAGCGAGTGCGTCGGGGTGAACCTGGTGGGCCTGCGTCGGGCGGGCTTCTCCCGGGAAGAGATCGCCGAGATCCGCGAGGCCTACCGCATCCTGTACCGCACGGGCAGGGCCTTTTGCGCGGCCATCGACGACCTCGCGGCGGTCGTGCAGACCGCCCCGGGCCGGCGCCTCGCCGCGTTTCTGCAGGCCCCGACGAAGCGCGGCTTCTGCAACCCGCCCGGCCGCCGCGGCGACTGATGCCCAGTCGCCGATTCCCCAGGCGCCTGCGGCGCGGGACGAAACGACCTTCCGCAGATTTCGCAGATTACACAGACATGTAGGGCGGGCTCTGCCCGCCACGCCGTTTGTCGTTGAAGTCCCGGCAGGGACGACAGATAGTAGCCCAGGACAAGGCGACGGTCGTTTCGTCGCCGCCGTCCTGGGAAAGGCGGCCCCTACCCCCTTGGTTGTTTTTGTTGTTGTTCAAGTCCCGGCAGGGACGACAGAATCGCTCGCACGGCGATTGCCCGCCAATATGGGCGTGACGCGCGCCTGAACGACAAAGACACCCTCGCTTACGCGTCGGGCTCGTTTGGGCGCGGTGCAGGATGCGGGAGTGACTTCCCCTTCGATGAGCACGGCCCTGCAAACGACCGCAGGACCAAAAAAGCACCGGACCGGCCAGGAGGCGTGAGGCTCCGGCCGGTCACGGCACTTCGTCTGGATATCGTGCACCGCCGCGGGTCGGGGCAGCCTTGCTCCGGTCCCGCGGCGGGGTTTGCGGCTTGGGTCAGATCACCGCGCCGAGCATCTCGGCCGGCTGGCGGCGCCGGCGGCGCTTGCGGGCCGGGGCGGCGGCCTGCGGGTCCCGCGGTTCGGCGGCATCGATGATCTCGACCGTCTCGTACAGGTCCGCGGCAAACAGATCCGCCTTGACCTCGCTCCACAGATCGTCCGTGCGGGAGAAGATCCCGCCGGTCAGCATGATGTTCATCTCCGGGCACGGGTCGACCTGGCGGATGTTCTCGATCAGGTTGCGGACGGCAGGCGTGTCGTCGGGCCGCGTACCGTAGACGATCAGCGCGTCCGGCCGGTGCAGGCCGACCAGCATCAGGATCTCGTCGTCGGGCACGCCGCCGCCGAGGAAGTAGATCTCCCAGCCGCGGGCCTCGAGCATGTCGCAGATCATCTGCGCGCCGAGCTCCTCCTGCTCGTGGGGGGCACACAGCAGCAGGGCCTTCTTACCGTTGGTAGGGGCCGTCGCGAGAAGCGCCTGGAGCTGGTCGGCGATCATCCGGTTGATGCGGGTGGCGAGCTGCTCGGTCGCCCGGTTGATCCGGTCGGCTTTCCAGAGCTTCTCGACGTTTTCCATGGCTGGCCAGAGCAGGTCACGGTACAGTTCGGCAGGGTCGCTCCCGTCGGCAAGTGCCTGGCGAATGATGTGCCGGCAACCGCGACGGTTTCCAGCCAGAAGGTGTTCCGTGTACGCCCTGTCGAGATTCTCGATCTGCATGGCCCGTTCTCCTGACGACCGCCCCGGTTTACCTATCTTCTCAGTTACACAAGCGACATCCGTTAATCTCGGCAACCTTGTTAAAATGGGTAAAGTTGCCACATTCATTTTCGGCGGTCGGCCGCGAAAAACTTTAGCAATCGGGCAATTTCGGCTCGACGGACTTACCGGAGCATTCGTAAGTCTTTATCTGACGGTATATTAGGAATTTCCATCTTTCACATGAAAAAGGATGTGCCCGCGAGGCTGGCGCTCGCGGGCACATGCATAGCGGAGCGAAAAAAGCTTACCTGCTGCGGTTTAAGCCGTCCCCATGGCCTTGGATGAGTTGACCCGCTCGGAAACCCTCTCGCACGGCCGACGGAGGCGCATGTTCTCGACCTCCCAAACGTAACCCGAGATGGCGACGTCCTTTGGAATCAGCGGGCTCGCGCGGAGCAACTCCACCTGCGTTCGGCACGTCTCATCGACGTCGCTGAACATGCGAATCCACTTGCCGAAGGTGCCCTTGGGCAGCTTCAGCTCGGGCAGGCCCGGGTCGACCGGCACCGAGTCCGGGTCGATCCCCTTCTCCCTGAGCCCCGCGAGCAGCCGTTCGGTCGTCGCGCTCATCATGCCGCACTCGGTGTGGTTGACCACGATAATCTCCTTCGTCCCGAAGAACTGCGTGGTCAGCATGGCCGAACGGACCGCATCGTCGGTCACCAACCCGCCGGCGTTGCGGAAGACGTGGGCGTCGCCGAGCCGGATGCCCAGGGCCTGCTCGACCGGCAGACGTTCGTCCATGCACGCCAGGACCCATAACCTTCGGTTGTTGGGCGTGCCCTGCTGGCGGCGAAACGCCCAGGCCTGACGCTCCGCCAGGTCCCAATCGATCTGTTGATGTACCATGTATCTCTCCTCTAGCAGGTCAGTGCCGCAGCCGGAAACGCCTGCGACCTGTATACCTCTGTCAAAAATCCCCATCGGATTTATGATATTTCATCGTTGACGGCTGGCAGGGCCAAGTCAACGCGGACGCCCGCCACCGCCCACACTGCGTCCCGAAACGGCGACACTCTCTCGCGATCAGGGGCATCCCGGGGCACCCGACGGGGTACCTTTCGCGGGTGGTTTCGGCGGTATGCGCGGAATGTCGTCGTCTCTGTTTTCGAGTCCCGGCAGGGACGACCGATCGTAGCCCCGCCTTTCAAGGCGGGGGCGGCTGGCGGCCAAGACCTTGGGCTGTGGTTTTTGTGGTTGGAGTCCCGGCAGGGACGACTGAACTGTCCAGACCTGCCGCTCGGGGGCTGCCGGCTGCCGCAGATCCTGTCACGCCCCCCCCCCGACGCTGCAATCCCGTGATGACTGCACCACCGACCGAGTCGAGGTATAATCCCCGCCTGAACCTGCGCAGAATCGAGATCGGGCAGATAATGGAACCGGAAAGAGAGATCCGCCCTATGCAGCCGAACGTCCACCCCGTCACTCGCGGGCCGAAGCACCACTTCTTCGGCTACTACGACAAGGCCCCTTGGGACCGCACCGGCCGGCACATGCTGGCCGGGCGAGTCGAGTTCATGGACCGACCCCCGACGGGCACCGAGCCGCTGACGATCGGCCTGATCGACACGCAGCAGCCCGGTTCGTTCGAGCCGATCGCCGAGACGCTCGCCTGGCACTGGCAGGTCGGCTGTCACGTGCAGTGGCTGCCGACGGACCCGGACCGCAAGATCATCTACAACGACCGGTGCGACGGGCGGCTCGTCTCGGTCATCCGCGACATCCGTGACGGCGCCGAGCGGGTCCTGCCCATGCCCATCATGGCGCTCAACCGCCAGGGCACGATGGCAGCCACCGTCGATATGCACCGGCTGCACGCGACCCGGCCGGGCTACGGTATCCCCGGCGGCGGCGAATACAAGCTCGACGAGAAGGCCCCGGCCGACCAGGGCGTCTACACGATCGACTTGGCGAGCGGCGACTGCCGCCTGATCATCAGCCTGGCGGACCTGGCGGCGCTGGAGCCGACGGCGGAAATGGCGGGCGCGAAGCACTGGTGCAACCACATCGAGTTCAACCCCAGCGGCACGCGGCTTAGCTTTCTGCACCGCCACGACCGTCCCGGCGCGACGAGCGGGCCCGGCTGGCTGACGCGTTTTTTTACGGCGGGCGTCGACGGCGGCGACCTGTACCTGCTGAACCCCGAGGCGATGACCTCGCACTACGACTGGCGGGATGACGGCCGGATCCTGGCGTGGGCGACGCACAACGGCGAGGACGCCTACTGGCTGTTCGAGGACAAGACGCGCGAGGCGGCGAAGATCGGCGGGGACTGCTTCAACGAGGACGGGCACTGCAGCTTCAGCCCCGACGGCCGATGGATGCTGACCGACACCTACCCGAGCCCCGCCGACGATAAGCGGACGCTGATCCTGTACCGCTGGCCGGACGGGCCCCGGATCGACATCGGGCGCTTCTACAGTCCTCGCCCGGCCCTGACCGAGCTCCGCTGCGACCTGCACCCCCGCTGGAGCCGCGACGGGACGAAGATCTGCATCGATTCGATCCACGAGGGCAGCCGGCAGATGTACGTGGTGGATGTGGCGGGGATCGTGGCGGCCGAGACAAGCACCCCTTGAGCGGATCAGGCACCTTCATCTGGACCCTGAATCAGGCACTCGCAACCGCGTCATCCGGACGCGGCGCGCAAGGATCCGTCGCTCCCGGCCTGATTCCCAGCGCCACGAAACTGTCGTGGTGGATGATCTCCTTGATTCGCTCGCGGGGGATCTCGGGCAGGCGGGCGGTCTGGGCCAATTCGCTGGCCCGCATCAGCCCGCTGATGGTCTGTTCGGCCGTAAAGAAGGGATAGTCCGTGCCGAACAGGATCTTGTGCATCACGCCGTATTCCAGTGCCAGCCGCAGGGTGTTGTACAGCTCCCACGGGTGCGCGTGTACGCCCGAAAGGTCGGCGTAGACGTTGGGGTGCTTGCGGATCAGTGCGATCGTCTCGGCTTGCCACGGGCAGCCCATGTGCGTCACACACATCCGGAGCTCCGGGTATGCGACAGCCACGTCCTCGAGCAGCTCCGGGTGGCCGTACTTGAGCGGCACCCGTGCGATGTGCGGCGACGCCTTGCCGAACATCACGGGGACCGCCAGCCGCTGCGCCATCTCGTAGACCGGCTGGATCCGCGGATCCATCGGGTGGAAATTCTGGTAGGCCGGCGCGAGCTTGAGCCCTTTAAGGCCCAGCCCCTCGACCGCCTGCTGCAGCTCGCCGGCCGGATCGTCATCCGACGGGTCCACCGCGGCAAAACCGATCAGGCGGTCCGGATGCTGCCTGACGTAGTCAGCGACGTACTCGTTGGGGACGTCGACGCCCAGGTGCCGGCTGCGAAAGGCCTGCACGACCACGTGGGCGGCAGCCGAGGCGGTGTATGCCCCCCAGTGCACCTCCGGCGTGACGCACAGGGCCTCGCTGGCGTCGATCGACCGCCCCAGGGACGCGCGGACCTCGCTGGCATAGGCCTCGTCCATGTGGTCGGGGTACTGCCAGATGTGTGTGTGCAGGTCGATCATCGGCTTACGCTTTCTCCAGTCCATCCATGGCGGCCACCCGATCGGGCCTTGCCGCCGCGGTCCCTCTGGCGTTTCTCCCCTCCCCGTCCTCTTCCGTTCGACTGCGACGAACGCAGCGTCTTATAACATCCGATTCCGGCAGTCTGTCGCGGACCCAGCCGCGCAGGCCCCGATCGCCGGTGTAACGCGCAACGCGCATGCGGCGATTCCGGTCCTCTGGTGTATCGGAAAAGGCGGACCGCCACTTCACCTTCACCGTCGGTTGCCATCCGGATATACTTTCGAGCATGGACACTCCCGCGCTCTCGATGACATCCGACTATGCGGCCGACACCGGATGCCCCGAGCCGTACCTCCGCCGCATCGCCGAGGCGGGCTTCACCCACGTTCACTGGTGCCACCAGTGGAACACCGACTTTCTCTACGACGAGCCCGAGATCGAGCAGATCGACCGGTGGCTGAAGGAGTATGGCCTGCGGATGACCGATCTGCACGCCTCGGCCGGCAGGGAAAAGGCCTGGGGCTCGGCGCGGGAGTACGAGCGGCTGGCGGGCGTGGCGCTGGTGGCCAACCGGGTCCGCATGACCGCCCGGCTGGGTTCGGACGTGATCGTCATGCACCTGCCGAAGCTGGACGATCCCGAGACGTCACCCGTCGCCCGCGACCAGGTTCGCCGCTCGCTCGATGCCCTGCGGCCCGTCTGCCGCGAGTGCGGCGTGCGGATCGCCATCGAAAACGGCTCCTTCGACGAGATCGAGAAGGTCCTGGCGGCGTACGAGCCGAAGTACCTCGGCCTGTGCTACGACTGCGGCCATGGCAACCTGGCGGGCGACGGGCTCGACAGGCTCGACCGGCTGAAAGACCGGCTGATCTCCGTGCATCTGCACGACAATGACGGCACGGCCGATCAGCACCTGATTCCCTTTACAGTCCGGCCGATCACCGGCACGGTCGACTGGCAGCGGCTGGCAAAGATCATCGCCGCCTCGGCCTACGGCAAGTGCGTGAGCATGGAGTCGTCAATGAAACGCTACCCCGGCAGCAACGAGCAGACCTGGCTCGCCGACGCCTTTGCCGCCGGGCGGCGCCTGGTCGGCATGATCGACCAGCACAGGGGCAGAGCATGACCCACAGACAGCGCATCCTGGCCGCCTGTCGCGGGGAAGTCCCCGACCGCATCCCCTGGGTGCCCCGGCTGGACCTGTGGTACAACGCCCACCGCCGGGCGAATACATTGCCCGCGCCATTCGAGCGGGCGTCGCTCCGCGAGATCACCGACGGCATGGGCGTCGGCCACCACGCGGTCGTGCCGAACTTCCTCGACGTCCGCTCGGCTGATGACACGATCGACCGCTGCCTGGGGATCTATCGCCTGCGGACCATGCCCTTCGAAACCCGTCTGCACAACGTGCGGCGCGAGGTCGAGACCCGTGGCGAGAAGACCCGCGTCACCTGGCACACCCCCGCCGGCAGTGTCGCGGGCACGTTCAGCTACACGCAGGAGATGAAGGCGTCGGGCACATCAATCTCCTGGATCGACGAGCCCGTGCTCAAGGGCCCAGCCGACGTCCCGGCGCTGCTGCACATCTTTTCCAACCTGGAGGTCGTAGCGACCTTCGACGATTACCGCGCGTGGCAGGAGTGGATCGGCGACGCCGGCGTGGCCGTCGCCTTTGCCAGCCTGTCCGGCTCGCCGATGCACCACATCATGCGCGAGCTGATGCCGATGACCGACTTCTTCCTGGCAATGCACGACTGGCCGGACGAACTGGGGACGCTGGCGGCCGGCATGGAGCCGTGGTTCCGCGCGATGTTCGCCGCGCTGGCCGATTGCCCCGCCGAGATCGTCTTTCTGGGGGCGAACTACGACGAGACGATCACGTATGCCCCGTTTTTCGAGGCGCACGTCCTGCCATGGCTGGCGGAGCTGGCAGACATGGTTCACGCACGGGGCAAGTTCCTGCTGACGCACACCGACGGCGAGAACGAGGGGCTGCTGGACCTGTACCGCCGCAGCCGGTTCGACGTGGCCGACTCGGTCTGCCCCGCGCCGATGACAAAGCTGACGCTGCGCCAGACGGCCGCCGCCCTGCCCGGCGTGACGATATGGGGCGGGATCCCCTCGGTCGCCTTGTGCACCGCGAGCATGAGCGACCGCGACTTCGAGGCGCTGGTCGACGACGCGGTCGCCTTTGCGCGGGGACGCAGCCACATCATCCTGGGCATCGCCGACACGACCCCGCCGGCCGCCGACCTCGGCCGGCTCCGGCACATCACCCGCAAGGTTGAAGGATGGACAACGGATCTATCCGCAGATTTCGCAGATTACACAGATTAAGAACAACAACAACGGCAGGCGACAGGGATCCGTGAATCGTTGTCATCCTGAGCAACGCGAAGGATCTCTGCCTCGCGGGCTGCTCAACCATGAGCGCCCCGTGCAGTAGAGATTCTTCGCTGCGCTCAGAATGACAGCTTTGGGGCGTTAGGCCATGAGCGCGCTGTCCAATAGAGATCCTTCGCTGCGCTCAGGATGACAGCGTTGGCGGGCGCAGCCCGCCCTACATGCGCTCAGAATGACAGCGTTGGGTGGTAAGCCAGGGCAAGAACACGCTGCGTACTTGTGGAATTCCATGGCCACAAACCCGGCTTCGCCAAACGGCGGCTACGCCGTGGCAAGCAGCGCGGCCATGGCACCCGGGTTGTCATCCGCAATACCCCCCGCACCGCCGCGCGGTCTCGTACATCGCCACGACGTTTTCCGTCGGCGAGTTCGACTGGATCTGGTGCGTCGGGGCGAGCATGTAGCCGCCGCCCGGCATCATCGTCGCCAGCGTCGCCCGGACGTTCTCGACGGTCTCGTCGACCGTGCCATACGCCAACGGGCCGGCTGTGCTGATCATGCCGTGAAAGGCGAGGCGGTCGCCGAAACGCTGCTTCAAATACGCCGGGGCCATGTCCTTCGCCTCCGGCTGCAGCGTGTCGACCACGCCGATGCCCATCTCGGCGAAGTCGTCGAAGGCCCACGAGCTCGACCCGCACGAGTGCATCATCACCGGAATCCCATACTGGCTGGCCAGATCGACGAACCTCTGGTGCCGCGGGCGGATGTGCCTGCGGAACAGGTCCAGGCTGATCATCGGGCCGATCTGCGTGCCCAGGTCCTCGCCGATCCAGAGCAGGTCGATGCCGCCGGCCGCCGCCTCCAGCGTGCGACGCGTCGTCTCCAGCATGATCTCGGTGCGGCGGTCGATCAGACGCAGGCCGGCCGGATCGTCCGTCGCCAGGTCGATCAGCACCTGCTCCATCGTCCGCAGCATGCTGTTGGAGTTGATGATGTCGCCCGTGCCCGGACTGCCCGTCACCACGCAGTGGTCCTTGTACTGCTCGCACGCCTGCGCGACGGCCGAATAGTCGTAATCGTCCGGATCGGGCATCGGCCAGGCCTCGATCTGCCCGAGCGTCGCCTCGCGAAGCGGCCAGTCGCAGAAGTCCCAGTAGCCGCCGGCCTCGTGCTCGACCCAGCGGCGGCGGATGCCCCAGATATCCACCTGCCGGTCCGGCACGTCGGGGTGCAGTTTCGGCCCGACGTACGGGGCGCCGACGCCGCGAAAGTCCACCCCCAGCGAGCGGCGCAGCCCCTCGTCATCTTTCGGCCCCAGCCCATAGTGGGCCTTGAGCCGCAGGTCGATCTCGGTGTTGTACAGGTAGTTGATCGGCACCCGGTCCGGCTGCTGCCGCGCGATCGTCGTGAGCACCCGCTGTTTCGAAGTCATCTCAGCCGGCATAATTCCCTTCCTTCCGCCACACGTCCAGGATCAGCTCGTACCGGCTCAACCGCATGCCCGTGTAGATGCAGTTGCTCGTCGAGAAGATGTACCCGCCGCCGGGCATGCCGTGTTTCAGACAGTACCGGACCGACTCGACGCACTCGGCCTCACTGCCGGTATCCAGCATCGCGCAGCTGACATTGCCGATCAGGCACACCTTTTCTCCGTACAGCCGCTTGACCTCGGCGATGTCGACGTTGCCCTGCGGGTCGAGCGAGTGCAGGGCGTGGGGGCCGGCCTGGACGAGCTGGTCGGCGATCGGCATGATGTCGCCGTCGGTGTGCTTGATCACGTAGAAGCCCATGTCGCGGTACGCCCTGGTCAGCCGCGCCAGGTACGGTGTGATGAACTCGCCGAACTGGCCCGGGCTCAGGAACGGGCCGTTGTTGAAGCAGTAGTCCGAGCACAGGGCAAACCCGTCGAGCCCGCTGCGGTCGCGAAGCGTCTCTGCCCGCTCGATCGCCCGGTCGACCCTCGCGGCCGCCTCGGCGTGGACCTTCTCCGGCTCGTCCGCCAGCCGGTAGGCGAAATCGACCATGTGCGTCCCGTCGGGGATCGAGAAGGTCGCGTCGCCGTGCAGCAGGAGGAAGTATTTGTCGCCGCTCTTTTCGCGGATCAGGTCGATCAGCCGGACCGTCTCGTCCAGCGTGCCCGGGTTGGGGTGCAGGAAGATCGCGCTGTGCTCGTACCGCTCGGCGGTGGCGATGTACAGGTCGGCGATCTCGTTGCGGTGGAGCTGCCGCTCCTTCTCCTGCATCTGGTCCCACTGGGCGTAGTGCCGCTGGGAGGGATGCACCTTGCCGAAGGCCTCCATCGTCAGAAAGAACACCAGCTCGAAGTGCGGCACCCGGCCAGTAATCGGCCGGCGCTCCAGCGCCGCGGCGAAACGCTCCCTGGGGGTCATATCCGGTCCCTTGCAATAATCCGCCCCATGGGCCGGGGCGGCACTACCTGCGGAATCATCCGGTCACTGACCCCCTGTTATACCGCCGACCGCCCCGGCGGCAACGTCACGGGGAACGACTCTTGCCGTGCAGCTCCCGAAACTGTCATTCTGAGCGCAGCGAAGAATCTCTACTGGACGGGGCGCCCAAGGTCGAACGCTCCGCTCGGTAGAGATCCTTCACTTTGTTCAGGATGACGACCTCGGGCAGAAACGTCCCCCAGGCGGTCAATCGCGGTAACGCTCGATCCGCTCCCGGCGTTCTATCGGCTGACGGTCGCGGCGATCGCGACGCTCGTACCGCTGGTCACGATCGCGACGTTCATCTCTGTCGCGCCGATCATAGCGGTCGCCACCGTCGGCCGGCACGACGATCACCCTGTCGCGACGACGGTCGTCATCATCGCCGCAGCCGGGAACACCTACCCACGCGGCCCCTACCACCAGCAGGCCTGCAAAGATCATGACACGTCTCATCTATGAACCTCCTGTGTATCACTGAACAACCTCAACGGTAACGTCCAGCTCCTCATCATCCTCATCACCCGTGAACACGAACCGGATCCGGTCCCCGCACTCGTAGTCCGTCCCCAGCCGCAGGACTCGTAGATTCACGTTGGTGGTCGGATCGACGAACACGTCGTCATCGTCCGCGAACTCCGCCCGCCGAAGAAGCAGCGAGCCGGCCTGGTCGCACCGGATCAGCGAGAAAGGCGCTGCCCCCCCGCCGACCGTCGTGTCCAGCCTGAGCCCCACGGTCAGCAGCACGTCCTGGGCCACCTCGACGTCGGCCGTATGCACCAGGTTCACCCGAATCTCGTCTTCGGTCTGGTTCACGAACTGCACGGCGATCGTCTCGCCGGGCGCGAAAGGGCAACCCTGCGTCGTCATCCCCATCACCAGCCCCGCCACGACCAGCAGCATCAATTTGATCTTCATACACCTCTCCTGTCCGACTTGAGTTGCGAACCGATCGGGTTGCCGGCCCGGGCCCGTCCCGAGCCACATGCCGCTCCCGATCCACGAATAGAACCCGACCACCGGCCTCGATCGCCAGGAATCACCAACACGAAAACGTCCAGCAGGTCCAGGTTCTTCAATGCCCGAATGTCTTACAGCTCCTATTGATCGAAAAACGCAACGTCCACGTCCAGCACGGTAATGCCCGGATTCGTGGTGAACTGAAAACTGACGACCTCGCCGCAGAAGAAGTCCAGGCCCTGGTACAGGATCACCGTGCCGACCGCCGGGGGCTGCTCGATGAGCAGCTCGGCCACGTCGATGATGATGGCCCGGGCATCCACGCAGTCGAAATCGAACTGGAGGACCTCGTTGGCACCGACCGTATCGGGAAAAAAGGCCCCCGTCGCCAGCAACTCGGCCTGTGAAATGTTCGGGTCATCGCTGACCAGCAGGTCGACCGCCAGCGGCACCGGTGTGTCGTTGATGTACTCGATCGTCACCGTCCCGCCTGGACTTGGACACTGTATCGACGTTGTAACCCCCATCGACAGGATGGCAGCCATTCCCAGCAATACGAGCAGTCGTTTCACATTCCACCCCCATGTTTCCTCATGCCGCTACTAAAACAGACGGATGAAGGACAGATTGACTCACTACCCCTGATGCAGGAAAGACTCCTGCTTACAGAATGCTAGACAGGCCAGCCGCCAAAGACAACGACCTGCCCGCCTTCCGCGGCTCTGCCCCCCGACGCGCAAGTGCAAACGAGCCGCGACCGTAAGGGCCGTACGCGAGCGGTACCCCCCGGGTGCACAACCCAAAACGAACGGGTGCGACGGTCCTGCCCCGCGGGGCGTTGCAGGACCACGACCCCGGGGGTACGCGGTGCCCAGCGCAGCGCCGGCAGTGGGTCGGTGCGGCCACAGAATCCCTCGGATGAGCATTGCGTCGCCATCCTGAACCGCGCCGCACGATATCATTCCGGATGCCGAACGCCCCGGAATCTGCGCTGCGCCCGAACAAGCCCGAAGGGCGAGCGCTGTCTCTTTGTCCCATTATCCGGCGTCGTTGCTGTCGTCGTGGTCTTCCCGGCTGCGCGGGATGCGCCAGGCCTACTGTTGGATATGAGGATCTGGGACCTGCCAGTCGAACGACTTTGCCGCCGGCACCTGCTGGCCGAGCACCGGGAGCTGCATGCGATCTGGTCGATCCTGACGCAGGGGCGGCAGGGATACGCGTGTCATCCCGAAACGCTGCGATGGCGCGGGAAGCTGCGGGCCCTGTACGAGCGGCACGAGCAGCAGGTGCGAGAGATGCGGCGGCGAGGGTACCGGCACAAGACGCCGCTGCCAGCGGAACTGGGCACCGGCCTGGCTGTGCAGGACCAGCAGGTGGACTCGCTGGAGCGGCAGGAGCAGATCCTGCGGGCCAAGGGGTGCGGGTGCCGGCGCGGCCTTGAGGCGCCGTCTGATACCGGTCGCAGCTGAACGGTCGCCGGCTGCGGCCCGGTCTTCACATCGCCCGAAGATGCCGTTGCGAGCGCGGTGAGGAATCTCCGCTGGACAGCGTGCTCATGGTTGGCGCCCCAGGCTGTCATTCTAATTCTGAGCGCAGCGAAGAATCTCTATCGGACAGCGGGTCCATGGTTTGGCGCCTTGCGAGGTAGAGATCCTTCGCGTTGCTCAGGATGACAACCACTTGGTCCAGGACGACAGCGGCGGGAACCGGCTACTGCCCCCACCCCCTCGCCAGGGCCAACAGGTCGATCACGTCGATCCGGCCGTTGTCGTCGAGGTCGGCGACCGGGTCGTATCGCGGATCGCCCGCGGCCGCATTCCACGCCTTCGCCAGCGTCAGCAGGTCCACGGCGTTGACGTGGCCGTCGCCGGTCACATCGCCTTCGACCGACGGGGTGATCGTGATCGCCAGCACGTTGCCCAGGCCCGACAGGTTGCTCGCCGCGTCGAGGCTCTTGAGCGCCACGTAATACGTCTCACCGGCCGTCAGCCCGGACAGCGTCATCGACTGCACCGTGCCAGCTGCGGCGGGGGCCGGTTCGCCATCAACGTTCCAGGCCGAGACGAAGGGCAGCTGCGTAGCCATAAGGGCGTCCGCGCGGCTGCGCCACTCGGCGGCGGTCATCGGCAGCGGCGGGGTCAGGTCGGGCCAGCCGATCACCTTCTCCACCAGCGGCGCTGTCGCGTATTTCAGTTGATATGCAGCCGCCTGACCGACCGCCCCGTCATCGCCGGGGGCGGTCCAGGAGACGACAAGCGTGCCGTCGGCACGAACCCGGCCGTGCAGGTCGCTGACGGGGGCGGGCGGGGTCAGGTCCGCCGGCGGGTTCAAGGCGGCCTCCAGCATGTACCCGGCGTAGATCCAATTACCTGCGCTGAGCTTGTTGTCCGAGTAGATCCGCTGCAGATCGCCGGTAAGGGCCGGCTTGCGGGCGAACCGCCACGCCCAGCCCAAGGCGCTGGCCAGGTCCGGGTGGACGCCGGTGGCGGGGCTGCCCCCGCCGGCTGTATCGTTCGGGCCCCAATAGTCACCCCAGCAGTAGGGCCAGCCCACCAGGTTACCGGAGCCGTCGCGATTGGCGGCCACGTCGCTGAGGAAGTCGCCGTGGGCGACCATCACGTCGAAGGCGTCGTCGTCGCCGCTCTCCTGGTAGTACTTGGCCACCGCCCGGGCAGTTATAGCCATCTGGAATATCGCATAGCCCTGGCTGGCAGCCGCCGCACGGACCGTCACGGGCCAATAGCTGTAGTAGCCGAGGTTGGCGCCCGCGTTGTAGACATCCTCGTGGGCGAACTTCAGCGGACTTTGCCGCAGGGCATTGCGAACGCCCTTGACCGCCAGCGACACGTCAGCCAGCCACGCCGGATCGCCGGAGACCTCGTAGGCCTGGGTGAGGTTCCACAGCGGCCATCCCCAGTAGCGGTTTCCGTACATGTAGTTCGGGTCGTCCGGGTCGCCGTAGTAGGACGAATAGACGTAGTGCGTGCCCAGGTGAAAGTGGGGGTAGTAGTTCCAGGTGGCGTACTGGCCGTAGTAGAGCACGTCCTCCATCGCGTGGCGGTCGCCGGTCAGGTAGTAGTACTCCAGGTGATGCCACATCGCGCAGTGCCCGCTGTCGGGATGGCCCCACACGCCGCGGTTGTACCAGCCGGGATATCGCTGCTCGGTCACGCCGGTCGGGCCGACATTGGGCCAGGCGTAGAGGTAGTGCCAGTGCTGCGACATATCGATCGGCTGGTCGAACATCACGGCCACAGCGAGGTCGCCCCAGAACAGGTTATTCTGAACCTGCTCGAACTTCCGCCAGTCGCCCCAGAGGACCCACGGCATGAGCATCGAGCCTTGATTGGCGTGGCTGCCGCCGGCGTTCCAGGAGTAGTACCAGCCGTACCAGTCCCAACCGTACGAGACGCCGATGTTGGTCCCGCTGGTGGCATACTTGTCATAGCCGCTCAGACCCGCCGGCGGCGCAGCAGCCAGGCCGCCGTCCCAGGCGCCGCTGTCGATGTAGGTCCCGGGGCTGCAGCGGACGTAGAGCGGGCGGGCGGTCGCGGCATGCAGGTCGGTAAGCTGCTGGTCGCTCAGCTGCCCGGTATGGAAATTGTAGAATATCTCGTGCCGCTTGCGCGACCCCTCCCTCAGCGAGAACACCTCCGACCACTCGGTCGGCAGCAGGCCCACGTCAATCCGTCCCGGGCTGACCCGCAGGGCCTTGGGATACTGCTGCCAGAAGTCCTTGACGCCGACCGCCACGCCCAGCATGCCGTCCGACAGGTCGCCCCAGCCGCGGGCGTAGTTGCTGTGCTCCAGGGAAGTGGAACCGTTGAAGACCTGGTAGCCGCGGAAGGTCACGCCGCGAACGGCCAGGCCGTCGTTCCAGGGGTTGAGCCACTTTTCCACGCTGGTGGCGCTGAGGGTGAGCCACCTGTCGGTGCCATTGGAATCCTGGTAGAGCGTGACGGGGTCACCGGCCAGCGTGCCGCGGACGGGTGCAGCCTGACCGAGCATCGCGTATTGTCCGGCCGCGGCAGACGCCAGGCTCGTGCGGACGGTGAAGTCCTCGATCGGCCAGGCGTACACCTTCTTGTCGGCAATGCGGTTGTTCCTGAGCGTCACGTCGCAGCGGACCAGCGGCGAGCCGGCACTGAAGTACATGCGCGCCGCGTACTCGTAGTAGGGGCTGACAGCCGGTTGGCCGGCCCGCTGGAAGGTCCCGGCGATGCGGATGACCGCCCGGACAGGACCGCTCTCCTCGACCGTCACGGTGGCGGCGCCCTCATCGGCGCGGAACTGGTCGCCCGCGGCCAGGCCCAGGCTGGCCCACTCGCCGCTGGTGATGACGATGCCGTCGCCGGGTGCGGCCTGGACGACCTTCTCAGCCGGGTCGTACTGGCCGTCGCCGTTGGCATCGAGCCAGACGCTCTCGAAGAGGCGAAACGCCGAGCCGCTGATCGTTGCCCTGATCGCGCCGGTCTCGACGGTGGTGACCCCGCCGGCGGCGGTCACGGTGACCGGCTTTGGCGGGGCAACGTTGGTGCCGGTCCTGAGGTGGTAGCTCGCCGCAGCGCCGGCCGCCGCATCGGCGGGGAAGGTCACCAGCAGCCAACGGACCGAATTGTCGTAGCGGGGCTGCCACCAGCGGCTGAGGACCTGGAACTGCGCGGGCACGGTGTTCCCGGCGTCGTCCTGGACGCAGAGACTGGCGATGTGGGCGTCGTGGAGCCCACCGACGGCAAACGGCACGCCCGCGCAGACGACCTCGCCCTGCCGCGCGAGGCCGTTATGCTCCTCGATCAGC
>JAWLBS010000026.1:0-24832 GCA_041687575.1 Phycisphaerae bacterium
CTGTCCAATAGAGATTCTTCGCTGCGCTCAGAATGACGGCTTCGGAGGCTTTATTCGGGAACGAACGATCCGCTCATCCGAAGAATTCCATGGCCGGAAACAGCCCCTGCCATGGCACCCGGCACCCGAGACCCGTCTCAGTTGGTGGTTTCGGTGAAGGTCTGCTTGCTGCGGGTGGTCTGGAGCTGGACGTTGGCAGCGCGGTGCTCCAGGGTAGCCCGGCTGATCTCGATGCACTCGGCGGCCTCGTCCGGGGTCATCGTCCCGACCGTCACCAGGTCGCAGTCCCGCAGGGTGCTCCACGAGAACGGCAGGCCGACGTACGGCATCAGCCGGCCGGCGGCCATCGGCTTGATCGTGGTGACCGGTCGCTTCGCGTCGCGGATGACCTTCTGCACCCAGTCGATCTCGATGTTCATCAAGAAGCCGGCGGCGTTGTAGATGCAGATGTAGCTGGCGACATCGAGGCCCATCCTGTCGGCCGCGACGATGCACTCGGGCAGGTGGGTCGACAGGCCGGGGATCATCTCGCGCTGGCGGATCTCGCGGCAGAGCTCGTCCATGTGGCGGATCGTGCGGTTCCAGCCGTCGTAGAGCCGGTCGGTGGCGCAGCTGTGCGGCCAGCAGAACGTCACGCCGATCTCGGCGGCCTGGTCGAAGGCCTCGCGGGCGGCATCGAGGTTGAGGTTGCCCGGCTCGAGCGGCCAGTTGACGGCGCTGATGACGTACATCTTGCGGCCGACCCGCTGCTCGGCCTCGCGGACCGCCTCGCTGAACGTCGGCGAAAAGCCCATCGCCACGTTGATGCCCTCGCGCAGGAAGACCTCCAGCACGTCGGCCATGCTGTCGCGGGAGTGGTACTTTTTGATCCACTCGCTGCGGGCGTGGGTCTGGTGGGAAAAGCCCAGGAACCAGTTCGTGCCGGCGATCATCCGCGAGACTTCGATCCCGCCCAGTGTGGTCATCGGGAAGGCATTCATGGCAACCCCGCAAGCAATGGGTCCGTGTTCGGCATTTCTGCAACGGGTTCGATTCTGCCGCAAGGCGGGCGGGTGTGCAAGGGGGGGGCCGCGGAGCGGGTTGAAGAACGACCTTCCGCAGATTCCGCAGATTACTCAGATAGAAACAACGGCCACACCAACAACGGTCATTACTGCCACGGATTGACACGGATTTCAGCGCGGATGAACAACAACAGCAACGGCAGGGCACAGGTTACAGGGCGGAGGTAACGGATGGCCGCGGAGGGCGGGGAGGCCTGAGACGACGTAATCCGCAGATATCCACGAGGTTCATGCCTCACCGCACAGGGCCGACCGTTTCGGATCTGACCAGGTCTCGAGCGTATTCCAGGCAAGCAACCACCCCTTCACGCGACACATGGGGGTATTGAGCCAGGATATCATCGATGGTCCATCCGCGGCCGAGGCACTCCAGGACCAGTTCGACGGAAATGCGGGTCCCCTTGATGACCGGCTTGCCCGCCAGCACGGCCGGATCGGCTGCGATGTGCTGCTGCCACTGCATATGACACCTCATGTGCAATTCTATCGGCCAGCCGGGTCGGGGATTGCCACCTGGACGATCCACAGTCATGGATTACACCTGGGACCTGCAGGCCTGTCAATGCCGGCAGCACCGCGGCTGCGACGTCAAGCCCATGCGGTGGATGAGACTTCGATCCGGAGGCAGATGCAGTTGCCGGCAACCATCAGCAGCGAAAACGAGGGCTGCAATGGCTGGCGGGTCCGCTCAAGCGACTGGACACGCCCCAGTCGGCGGGTAATCTGGGGGGAAGGAGCAAGGCCCGCAAACGAACCATGCAGGAGACGCCACCGACATGGCTGAGGCGATGACCTCGAAGCAGCGGTTCCTGACGGCGATGACCAACGGCCGGCCCGACCGCGTGCCATGCACGCCGGACTTTTCCAACATGATCCCCTGCCGGCTGACGGGTCGGCCGTTCTGGGATATCTACCTCTACGGCGATCCGCCGCTGTGGCGGGCCTACATCAAGGCGGCCAGTTACTTCGGCATCGACCCGTGGTTCCAGGATGCGCGGCTGGGCTACCGGTACCCCGACAACGGCGTCAGCCGGGAATCGACGATCGTCTCGCGCGACGACGAGCGGATCGTGCAGCAGACGCGGATCGACACGCCGGCCGGGCGGATGCTGGCCGAACAGACGTACTACCGCGGCGACCCGCCGACGCCGACGAAGAAGATCATCACCGACCTGACCAGCCAGATGGACCAGATCCCGTACGTGCTGCCGATGCCGACGGGCTACGATACCGACTCGGCGAAACAGATGAAGGCGGAGCTGGATGCGGCGTTCGCGGGCGACGAGGTCGCCTTCGGCACGGCTGTGGGATACCCGGGCTTCCAGAGCTGGTTCTACATGTTCGAGGGCGGGGTCGAGGCGCTGACGTACCTGGCGGTGGACCAGCCGGAGCTGCTCTACGAGCTGCGCGAGCACCATGAGCGGGTGATCTGCAAGCAGGTCGAGATGATCATCGACTCGAGGATGTTCGACTACGTGCTGCTGGGGGCGTCGGGGTCGATCACGCTGGCCTCGCCGGCCCTGTTCGACCGGTACGCGCTGCCGACGATCCGGAAGGTCACGCGGATGTGCAAGCAGGCCGGCCTGCCGACAATGCTGCACTCGTGCGGCAAGCAGATGCACCTGCTGAAGCGCTGCGCCGAGGACACCGACCTGGACTGCGCCAACCCGCTGGAGATCCCGCCGATGGGCGACTGCACGCTGGCCGAGGCGAAGCGGCTTTACGGCGAGAAGCTGGCGCTGATGGGCAACCTGCACACGACCGACGTGATGCTGAGCGGGACGGTCGAGCAGGTGAAAGCGGCCGCGCGGCAGGCGATCGACGACGCCGGCGCGGGCGGGGGGTTCATCCTGTCGACGGGCGATCAGTGTGGGCGAGACACGCCGGATGAGAATATCTTTGCGATGGTGGAGGTGTGCAGGACGTACGGGGTGTATCAGTGAGTGACATGACGCAGTCCGAGGCGAAGGCGGCGAAACGGCCCAACATCGTGTTGATCCTGGCCGACGACATGGGCTACTCTGACATCGGCTGCTACGGCTCGGAGATCCGCACGCCGAACATCGACCGGCTGGCGGCGCGGGGGATGCGGTTCAGCCAGGCGTACAACTGCGCGCGGTGCTGCCCGACACGGGCGAGCCTGCTGACGGGGCTCTACCCGCACCAGGCGGGCGTCGGCTGGATGATCCAGAACCTGCCCCACCGCGGCTACCAGGGGTACCTCCGCGACGACTGTGTCACGCTGGGCGAGGTGCTCGGCGAGGCCGGCTACCGCACGGGGCTGGCCGGCAAGTGGCACGTCGGGGGCCTGTTCCGCCGCGTGCCCGAGGCCCGTGACACCTGGGACCTCAACGACCCCAAGCGCCCCATCCCGACGCATCGGGGCTTTCAGCGGTTCTTCGGCAACCCGGCCGGCGGGGGCAGCTATTTCAATATCATGCCATTGGTCGATCAGGACAGCATCATCGACACGCCCGAGGGCTTCTACGCGACCGACAACTACACCGACGCCGCGATCCGCATGATCGACGAGGCCCACGCCGATGACACGCCGTTCTTCGTCCATCTCTGCTACACCGCGCCGCACTGGCCGCTGCACGCGTGGCCCGAGGACATCGAGCGCTACCGCGGCAAATACTGCAACGGCTGGGACGCGCTGCGGACCGCGCGGCATGAGGAGCTCAAAGGCACCGGCATCCTCAGCAGAGATTGGGACATCTCGCCGCGCGACGATCAGTCCCGGCCATGGGAGTCGGTCGAGCTGAAGGACTGGGAGGACGCGCGGATGGCGGTCTACGCCGCGCAGGTCGATCGCATGGACCAGAACATCGGCCGGCTGGTCGCGCGGCTCGAGCAGCTCGGCATCCTCGACGATACGCTGATCCTGTTCCTGTCGGACAACGGCGGCTGCGCGGAGCTGCTGAAAGAGAACGGCCGGCGCGAAAGCGAGCCGAAGTTCACCCGCGACGGCCGGCCGGTGGTCACGGGGAACATCCCCGGCGTCGAGCCGGGCGGGCCGGAGACGTTCATGAGTTACGACCTGCCGTGGGCGAACGCGTCGAACACGCCGTTCCGCCTCTTCAAGCACTGGGTGCACGAGGGCGGGATCTCGACGCCGCTGATCGCGCACTGGCCCCGCGGGATCGCGCCGGGTGGACTCAACCACGAGCCGCTGCACGTGATCGATATCGCCGCGACGATCATGGACGTGGCGCAGGCGAAGTACCCGCGGCAGTACAACGGGCGGGCGGTCCAGGAGCTGCAGGGTGAGAGCTTCGCATCGGCGCTGGAGGGCCGGCAGTGGTCGCGAAGCCGGCCGATGTTCTGGGAGCACGAGGGCAACCGCGCGGTGCGGGCGGGACAGTGGAAGCTGGTCAATGGCCGCCCGGGCGGCTGGGAGCTGTACGACATGAGTCGCGACCGGACGGAGCTGCACGACCTGGCCGACCGCGAGCCTGGGCGCGTGCGCCAGATGGCCGCACAGTACGACGAGTACGCCGCCACATGCGATGTGCTGCCGTGGGAGCAGGTGCAGCAGATGCGCCGGCGGTAAGGGAGGGGGCGGGTGTTGTCATCCTGAGCAATGCGAAGGATCTCGACCTCTTGGTGCTCTCTCCGTTGTCATCCTGAACGAAGTGAAGAATCTCGGCCAGGCGAGGCACTGAACCTTGGGCGCTCCGTCCAATAGAGATTCTTCGCTGCGCTCAGAATGGCATCTTCGGGTGGTGGTTACAGACGGGATACGCTACGCATCCGCGGAGTTCCATGGCCGCCAACAGCGCGGCCATGGAACCCGGCACCCGGGGCGATCCCCATCACAGATCCTGCTGCGCATCGGCGTGGGCTATCGCCCGGGCGATCAGGTCGGCGGGGTACTGCTCGCGCTCCAGCACCCGCAGGGCGTTGCGGGTCGTCGCGGGGCCTTTGCGCAGGATGTAATCGAAGACAAGCTCCCGCGGGCCGAGCTGCTCCTGAAAGTGGCGATTCTCGGCCCGCTTGCCGTCGGCCAGTCGCGTGACGGTGCTGTCGTGCGTGGCGACCAGGAACAGCCCGCGCGACTGCACCAGGTGCTCGATGATCGCCAGGGTGGCTGCCCGCTGCTCGCGGTGGTTCGTGCCGCGGTAGGGTTCGTCGACCAGGCCGAGCACCGGCACGTCGCCGGCTGGCGGGACGATCATCCGCCGCAGGTGGCGGACCTCGGCCAGGAAGTAGCTCTCGCCCTTGCCCAGGCTGTCGCGGACCCGCAGGTCGCTGATCAGCCGCAGCGGGGAGAACGTCATCGCCTCGGCGACGGCCGGCCCGCCGACCTGCGACAGCAGCACGTTGACCCCCACCATGCGCAGCAGCGTGCTCTTGCCGGACATGTTCGAGCCGGTGATGATCCAGAGGCTTGGCTCGTCGCCCAGCGCGACGTCGTTGGGCACGGCGTGGGCCGGCTCGATCAGCGGGTGCGCGCCGCGGCGGATCGACAGGTGCGGCTGGCCATGTGCGCCCGCGTCGCGCGGCTCGGGCCAGCAGGTGTTGGGCTGCTCGGCCGCCAGGCACGCCAGGCTCAACAGGGCCTCCAGTTCGCCGATCGCGGCCAGGCCCTGCAGCAGCGGGTCGCGGTGCGGCACGATGTTTCGCACGGCGCCTTCGACCACGTGCAGGTCGAGAAACGCCAGCAGGTCGAGCAGAACCTGCCCGAACCCCCCGCCGGCCGACCAGCTGACCCACTGCAGCGCCGCCGGCAGCGAATGGCGGCGGCATGCGGCATGCAGGATCCCCCGCAGGTCGCCGAGCGGCGTATCGGCCGGCAGATCCGCCACCGCCTGCCGCGCGACGCTCACGTACTCGACGGCCGCATCAAGCGACCGCTGATACAGCAGCAGCAGGTGGCGGACCTTATTCCACATCGGCAGCCAGATCGCCACGTTGAGCGCCATCAGCAGCCCCAGCCAGATGCCCGGGCCGTACTGGCCTTCGAGCACCGCCAGGCCCGCGTAGACCGCCAGCATCAGCATGAAAATACTGTAGCCGCGGAGCAGCCACGACAGCGGCGCCGGCAGCACCCTCCTGGACGAAGCGATCGCCTCCTCCAGTGTCGCCATCTGGCCGTCGAGGTTGCGCAGCCCCGCCAGCGCCGCCAGCAGGTCGAGGCGCTGCCGGTGGTGTGTCGCCAGCCACCGCACCGCCTGCTGCCGCGCGAGGATCGAATCCGTCTGCAGCAGCGGGCTTTCCAGCACGTCGCGCAGGCGGACGCTACCCACCTGCGTCGAAGTGCGGTTGAGCAGGCCGTAGATCCCCGTCGGCTCGGCGTACAGGTCCAGGTCGTCGCGCTCCTGGTCGGTCAGCGGCCAGGCATCGCCGACGGGCAGGATGTGGCCGAGACGCCCGCGGGCGATGGTCGTATCGGCGGGGCGGCTCGTCGAGCGAACCGCCGCCACCGCCCCGCCCGCCCGCCGCAGCGATTCATCCACGATCATCTTGCGGCGCTGGAGCAAGGTGTGCTGCGTCGCCGCCCGGCGGTGCCGGACGATCGACCAGGCAAACAGCACGAGCGAGCCGGCGATGACCGCCAGGGCAGCCGGGGCGATCTCTCGCAGGGGGATCCACGCCACCACGAGCAGGATGAACGTGCCCAGCCGCGCCAGCGACCAGCGGGACTCGGCCTGGCCCCACATCGTCACCTGCTCATCGAGCGAATGGGCCTGCTGCTCGAGCCAGTCCCGCAGGGTCTGCGGTGTGTCATGCGTGTCGCCTGAAAGCATCCTTGATCTCCGATCACTGCGCGGCCGGCGTCGTGCCAGCCGCAAAATACAGCCTGTAGGGTGGGCTATTGCCCGCCAGGTCCTTCCCGGGTGCCCGCGCGATCCTGCCTCAACGAGCCGCGACCGTGAGGGAGCGGTAAACCCCACCGGGTGCGGTCCTGCGTCTTCGCCACGGCGCCATCGTCGCTCGGCGAAGCAGGGCTGTCACGGCGTAGTCGTCGTTCGAAGAAGCCGGAAGCAAGGCCGTGGTGCGCCCAGCATATGAGGTCGCACCCCGCACAGATGCGTGAAGACCAAGGGCGTATCACAAGAGCACAAGCACCAGAAGCACCGTGCAGAACAGGAACCAGATCTCCGCCAACCAAAAGGCAATCCGCGGCAGCGGGATGTCCAGCACGTAGCGCAGCGCCAGGGCCGGTATCACCGTCAGCCCCAGCAGCAGCGACAGGCCGTACCAGGCCCGCTGGATCGGCAGCATGCCCACGGTGCCGGACCGGACGGCCATAACCGTCGCCACGATCGCTGTCACGATGCCCGCGACAAACAGCACCACCGCCCACAGCGTCCGGCGGATGTCCGACGGGTCGAGGCGGTAGCGCAGGAAATACTCCGGCTCCTGCAGCATCTTCAGCGTGTGGGCCCGCTTGGGGCTGAACCGCTCGCCGCACTCGGGGCAGCGCCATTCGGTCAGCCCGGTCAGGCAGTAGCCGCACTCAGGGCAGCGCAGGTCCAGGTGTTCGGGAATCGGCTCGCCCTCGGGCGCGATGCCCGGGTCGGGGATCAGCTTGTCCGGGTCTTTGACGACCGTCCGCCACGCGCGGAACCACTCGCCGGCGCTGCGGCGCGGCCGGACGCTGTCGTAGTCGATCCGGTCCTGGCGGCTGGGGCGGTTGCGGCTGGGCATCATGCGCCTCCCGATCGTGTCAGCTCCGGCGGCAGCGGCACTTTCAGCAGAAAGTCGGTCTGCTCTCGCACGATCCGGCCAATCCGCTCGACCAGCCCGGCCGCCCGGACCAGCCGGACGGTCGCCTCGCCGATCGTCACGTCGGTCTGCAGGCCCGCCTCCTTGAGCACCAGCTCGACCTTGAGGTACTCCCGCTTGAGGCCCGCGCGGTGCGGACGGATCCGCATCGTGCGGCGCTGTCCGGCCGTGTCGATCAGCGAAACCTCCACGGGCTCGTCCGCCAGGGCCCAGTGCGTGTAGGCCTCCTCGAGGTAGTGGAGCGTCGTGTTGCACGTGTGCGTGACGCCCAGCAGGACGATCCAGCCGCCCGCCGCGGCATTGAGCGCCCAGGGGCTGTTCGGCCCGACCGCCGTCTCGTCGAGGTGGTGCAGGCGGGTCATTTCCTCGGCCCGGCCCCCGACCGCCGCCGCCGGGTGCGTGGGGTGGACCGACCGGACCGCGCCCTCGCGCCCACGGACCGTCTCGGTCAGCACGCCCATGCGACTCGGTGTGACCCGCAGGTCGATGTCATCGGGGTAATTGGCCAGGAATCGCTCGTGGCTGCCGTTGAACAGCAGCGTCGGCGCCATCAGCGTCCCAGCCGGCCCGAGCACCTCGCAAAAGGCGTCGATCACCGCGCCGGGCCCGCCCTCGACCCCGCCGAGGCTCTTGTAAGAGCTGTGCAGCATCACGCTGCCGCCCGGCCGCAGCCCGCCGTCATGGAGTCGATCCGCAATTTCGCGAGAGGTCAGCATATTCCAAACCTGTAGGGTGGGCTATTGCCCTATCAGAACTCAAACCGTGGCGAACAACACCTGGCACGGGACATGATACTGTCCGGCATGGCCGGCAGCGAGCCGTATCGGCGCTGCAGCGTTCTATGGGGAAATTGGGGCTCGCACGGCTCGGTGGCGTTGAGTGAAAGCGGCGTCACGGCCGCCGCACTCCATATTGCCGCTGGGCGACCCGCTCGGGATTGGGGGCGTTGGCGCCGATGGGAGCTTTGAGTGAAAGCGGCGTCTTCGGCGCCGCAGTCCATAGTCGCCGCCGATGCTCCCTGCCAGTTCGGAGACGTGGCGCCGATGGGAGCCTGATTGAAAGCGGCGTCTGCGGCGCCGCACTCCAAAGTGCCCTTCTGGCACGTTTTCGGCATTCAACGTCCTGCGCCCCTTGCCCCCGCCCCATTGCCCGCCAATACTTTAGGTGGGACCATCCACAAACCCGGACAAGCGAGGGAGAGACGCGTGAATTACAGACGACTCGGCCGGACAGGCCTGAAGATCAGCGAGATCAGCCTGGGCAGCTGGTGGACCTTCGGCAAGAAGGTCGAAAAGGACGAATCGGTCCGCTGCGTGCGGCGGGCGTTCGAGATGGGGGTCAACTTCTTCGACACGGCCGACATCTACAGCGAGGGCCAGGCCGAAGAGATCCTCGGCGAGGCGCTAAAGCCCCTGCCGCGCGAGCAGGTCGTCATCGGCACCAAGTGCGCCAACCAGGTCTGGGAGGGGCCGCTGGGCAAGGGCCTGTCGCGAAAGCACATGGTCGAGGCCCTGGACAGGTCGCTTCGCCGACTGAAGGTCGATTACGTCGATCTTTACCAGGTCCACCGCCCCGACCCCGAGACGCCCATCGACGAGACGCTAAAGACGATGGACGACATGATCCGCCAGGGCAAGGTTCTCTACGCCGGCTGCTCGAACTTCACCGCCGCCCAGATGGAAGAGGCGGCCAAATACGCCCAGCGCTGCAACATCACCCGCTTCGACTCGACCCAGCCGGTCTACAGCATGTTCTCCCGCAAGATCGAGGACGAGCTGCTGCCGTACTGCGGCCGCGAGGGCGTCGGGGTGGTCGTCTACTCGCCGCTGGCGCAGGGGCTGCTCACCGGCAAGTACCGCAAGAACCAGCCTCTGCCCGAGAGCAGCCGCTGGGCCGAACGGGGCGAGGACGGCATCCATATGCGGTACGGCCGCAACGCGCTCGACAAGGTCGAAGCCCTGATTTGCATCGCCGAGCGGCTGGGCAAGCAGCTTAACGAACTGGCTCTGGCCTGGATCCTCCGCCGCGACGAGGTGACCAGCGCCATCGTCGGCGCCACCAGCGTCAGGCACGTCGAGCAGAACCTGGCCGACGCCGACTGGCGGATCCCCGCCGAGGCGATGGAGGAGGTCGAAAAGGTCCTGGCCGTGGAGCCGACGTAGCGCAGCAAGTGTCGCCTCTCGCGCCGTTCGTGCAGCAAGCCCTGCAAGGCGTCGCAGGCGACGGCGGTATGGTAGCCGAAACGTCGGGTCGTGACCAGACACTCTTGATGTGATTTGCCGTCTGCTTCCGCACCTGTGGCGCCTCCCTTGCGAACCGGGGCTGACCCCTTCGCGGCGGTTGGCACGACGCTCGGAAGCCTGTACTATCCCCTGCACTCAACAACGATCCGGAGGTCCCGGTCATGCGATCCTACGCTTCATGCTGTTCGATCATCTGTGCAGGAGCACTGCTGCTGGTCTTTGGTTGCGGTCAGCCGATCCTGACCGTCGATGATGCGGTGGCGATAGGCGGCGAGCCGGTGCCCCTGGTCGCCTATGCCGAACGGGAGCACTTTCTGGGGCTGCGGAGCGATCTCGAGGAGATCAACGTCACCTTCCTGCTCGACGGCCAGGTCGTTGGTCAGGGTGTGGCCGGGGACCAGAGTCACACCTCCGTGGTCGTGAAGATGCCCCAGCCGTCGCCGGACCACTTCCAGGCCCGCGCCAGGATGTTTGGCAAGACCTTCGAAGATACGGGGCGCATCTTCCACTGGCGAAATGACCGCAACATCCTCGTCGTCGACATCGACAACACCATCTCTCATACCGACTACAAGAACCTGGTCCTGGCCGAGGTGGTCACCGTCTCGCCCCCGATCCCCGGCTCTCGCGAAGTGCTGACCCGGCTGGCCGCGGACTACTACATCCTGTACCTGACGGCCCGGCCGCGCTTCCTGCTGAAAAAGACCCGGTCGTGGCTGGAGCAGCACGACTATCCCGACGGCCCGATCATAGCGGCCCCGCGGCTGCGGGACGCGATCCGGTCGATGAAATACAAGTACCAGGCCCTTGAGGCCCTTCAGAAGCGCTGCCCGCGCCTGCTCATCGGCATCGGCAACCGCGACGGCGATGTCGCGGCGTACGGGGCCAATCGGATGCTGCCGTTGATGGTCAACGATGGCGACAACCAGGAGGCACGTGTGCACTATCCGTGGGTCGTGTGGCTGCATGACTGGCAGGACATCGGCCGGTTCTTTGACGCCAACAGCGACCTGCTCAGCGACGCCGACGCACTTCGCCGATTCGTGCGCGACGGGGGCATGCTCAAGCAGCCATACGTCCCCTGGCGCCCGGACGGCCTGCTCGTCGAAGACGACTGACACCGATTCCACTTGACCATGCGGTTCGGGTGCCACGATCTGTGCAGGGCGGGCTTTGCCCTCGCCTCGGGTGCCACGGTGTCCTGCCCGGCAGGACCGTGCTGCGCTCAGCGCGGGCGCCTGCACGACGCGTGAAGATCCATGGGAAAGCGTATGGCCTGGACCGATGCCGTTGCTCCCGAGGGTCTTGTGCGGGACCGGCAGACCCGCCAACCCCCACCGGGTTCTGCCTGAGAATTCGCAAACCCCACGCCTGGCGCCGGCGCCGGCGGCGACACCGGACATACAATCCCCTGTGACGGGGACGCGGCCATCCTTTCCGGCGGGGCGCCAGGAATCGGAGGTTGGCCCGAGCAACCGGTGCAACCGCCCGCTGCGGGACCTTCCGCGAGTCTTCGGCTGATTTCGGGTCCAGTGTGACGGTGCGCCAGAACAGGGGGCGACATGCGCGGACGCGGGAGCCTGTGGATGCGATGGCGGTTGGCCATCCTGCTGGCGTTGCTTGCCGGCCTGCCCGGGTGCGGTTCGATGGCCCTGATCGTCGAGGACGCCGTGGTCGTCGATCACAGGCCCGTGCGGCTGGTTGCGCAGGTGGGCCGCAAGAAACTGTTCGGCTTGAACCACGTGCGAGAGCCGGTGCCCGTGACATTCCGCGTCGGTGATCAAGAAGTCGGTCGGGGTTTCACCGACGAGAAGGGGGAGGTGCAGATCCTGGTCAGCGACCTGCCCGATCACCCCGCGCCGCTGCAGGCGCGGACATGGGTGAGCGGCGAGGTGCTCACCGACACCGGCCGCATCTTCTACTGGGGGGAAGACCGCACCATCATCGCGGTGGATATCGACTATACGATCGTCGAGACCAGCTACTTGCGGCTCCTGTTCGGCGATCACATTCCGGTGTCGCGCCCGATGAAAGGGGCCCGACAGGCCCTGCAGGCCCTCAGCGGCGAGTATCACATCGTTTACACCACTGCCCGCCCCCGCTACATGCTGGACCGGACTCGCAGGTGGCTGGAGCACTATGACTTCCCACCCGGGCCCGTGGTCGTCGCGCCCAGCTTCCGGGACGTATTCCGCCAGACGCGGTTCAAGAGCGACCTGTTCGTGCAGCTCCGCGAGCAATGGCCCGAACTGCTGATCAGCGTGGGCAACCGAAGTGTGGATGTAGAATCGGCCGCTCCGAACCTCATCCTCCCGCTGATCATCCACAGCGTCGAAAACGACACCAACGGCGACTCCCGCGCCATCCACCTGCAGAACTGGAGCAAGGCCGAGGAGTTCTTTAAAGTCAACCGGGACATCCTGTCCGACCCCCGCCGCCTCGACGCCGCGATCCGCGAGGGGTTGACCTTCCTGCAGCCTGTCCGCGAGGGAGAGATCTTCCACTATCAGCGACGCCACATCGCCCTTCCCTGACGGGCCCGACTCAGCAGTCGGCGATCGGGACCACCATCCCGTCGCAGGCCAGGTCGATCCCGGCCGGCAGGGTAGCCTGCACCTCGGCATGCAGGATCTCGTGGGCGATGTGCGTGAAGATCGTCCGTCTCGCGCCGATGCGTTTCGCCCAGTCAAGCGCCTGCTCGAGGTTCAGGTGCGTCGGGTGCGGCCGGATCCGCAGGGCGTCCAGCACCAGCACATCCAGGTCGCGCAGCTGCTCCTGCGAGGCCGGCGGGATGTCGTTGCAGTCGGTGCAGTAGGCGAACCTGCCGATCCGGTAGCCCAGCACGCACACATCGCCGTGGACCAGGCGGATCGGCTCGACCCGCCGGCCGAACAGTTCGAACCCGCCGTCGATCTCGACCGGCAGCAGGCGGGGCTTGGTGCTGGGATACGAGGGGGTGTCCGTAAAGGCGTAGCCGAACATTCGCTGGAGGTGATCCAGCGTCATCTTCGTGCCATAGCACGGCAGCGGTCCGCCCTGTCGCTCGTTGAACCGCCGGAGGTCGTCCAGGCCCACCACGTGGTCGGCGTGCGCGTGGGTGTACAGCACCGCGTCGACCCGCTGGACGTTGTTGGCGATGCACTGCAGCCGCAGTTCCGGCGCGGTGTCGATCAGCACGTTCTTGCCGTCATACTCCAAGAGCACGCTCGTGCGGGTCCGCCGGTCCCGGGGATCGGCGCTGGTGCAGATCGGGCAGTCGCAGGCGATCATCGGGATCCCGTGCGACGTGCCGCTGCCTAAGAAGATGACCTTCATGCTTTCTCTCTTGACCTTCTGCAAAGCAAAGGGGACGTGCACAGACACGTCCCCTTGCGGGTCTTTCGTCGTTCGCTCATGACGCTTCAGGCATGGTTCGAGGCGGCGGCGTCTTCCGGCGCGCCGTGCACCCAGAGTTCCGACTCGGCCAGATCCGTTTTATCATTCCAGCTGATGCCGTACCCACTTGCGTCGGCGTGGACATTGCGGAAGAATGCTTCGTCCCGCAGGCAGGCGAAGGGGGGCTGGTCCAGCAGCGGCTTGCAGTCGTACAGACGAACCTCGCGGTTATCGAACAGCACGCGCAGCTTCTTGTCAGGAAGCGCATGTACTTTTCTTACTTTGGGGTATTGATCCATGCCTCACTCCAGGCCCGGCAGCTGCCGAAAGTTCTGCGTCTGCCACATCTGCAGGAGTTCCCTCTGATACAGCGAGGCCCACTCTCTTACCAAACGCTCCGCTCGGGGCGGCAGGTCACCTTCCATCATCTCCAGCGTGTCAACGGCGAATACCCCGTTGAATTCGCCGTATACAGCATGGAAGTGCGGAGTGCCATGCTCCCTGAAGTACATTTTGATCACGATCCCGTAGAATCGCGCGATCACCGGCATGGCAGCCTCCTCCGCACAGTCTGCGGCATTACTGTCCGGCGTCCAGTTTCTTGCGGACCTCCTCCGCCAGCTCCGGCGGCATCTCCATCGTGTGGCGGCACTTGGGGTAGCTCCCGCAACCCAGGAACCGGCCCCGCCGGCTCATGCGGATGACCATCTTCGAGCCGCACTCCGGGCACTCGATGTCCGTCGGTTCGGCCTTGGGCTTCGGCTCGGGCGCCGGCAGGGTCTCTTTCGCCTTCTCCAGCGCCTCGCCCTTGAGCTTGGCCGTCCCCTTGCACTTGGGATACGCCATGCACGCCATGAACGGCCCCCAGCGGCCCGGCCGCAACTCCAACCGGCCGCCGCACTCGGGGCATGTGACAGGGGCATCGAGCGTTTCGACGACCATCTTGCCGGTCCGGGTCGTGCTGGTCTTGGCCTTCTTCGCCGTTGCCTTCAGGCCGTCTGACTCAGCGCCGGCCTTGCCGTCTTCGCCGGCCGGCGCCTCATCCGCCATGGCGGCCTCGGGGCCCGCCCGCTTGATTTCCTCGAGCTTTTCCATCGGCATCGTCTTGCGACACCGCGGGTAGCCGCTGCACGCGACGAACGGCCCGCGACGCCCCTTGCGGATGAGCATCGGCCGCTTGCACTCGGGACAGCTCACGCCCGCCTCCTGCGGGGGCTCCTTCGGCGGCGGCTCGACGTACACCCCGGCCGGGAGCTGCTGGGTGCTGCGGCACTCGGGGTAGGCGCTGCAGCCCAGGAAGGCGTTTCGCCCCTTGAACTTGACGGTCATCGGCGAGCCGCACTCCTCGCAAACCTCCTTGATCTGGTCCGGCTTGACCTTTTGCAGCGGGTTGCCCTGCTCGTCGCATGGCACGGTAAACGCGCACTCCGGATAGCCGCTGCAGCCCAGGAAGGGCTTACCCCGGCTCGACCGCAAGACCATCGCCTTGCCGCACCGCTCGCACTTGTGCTCGGTCGTCGTCACGCGGACCGGGTTGCCCTCGGCGTCGATGTTGCAGGTGAACTTGCACTCGGGGTACCCCGTGCACGCCAGGAACCGCCCCGCCTTGCCCCAGCGGTACGCCAGCTGCTTTTCGCATTGCGGGCACGTGTGCGGGCTCGGCTCGCTGCGGGCCGCCTGCATCTCCCGCTCCGCCGATTCGAGGTTCTGCTTGAACGGCCCGTAGAACTCGCGCAGGATCTTGACCCAGTCGGCGTGCGACTCCTCGATGCTGTCCAGCAGGTCTTCCATGTGGCTGGTGAACTTCACGTCCATGATCCGCGGGAAATGCTCCAGCAGCTTCGCCGTGACCACCTCGCCCAGCGAGGTCGCCCAGAACCGGCGCTCCTTCTGCTCGACGTAGCCGCGGTCCTGGATCGTCTGGATAATCGCCGCATATGTGCTCGGCCGGCCGATCCCTTCGGCCTCCAGCGACTTGACCAGGCTCGCCTCGTTGTACCGCGGCGGCGGCGAGGTGAAATGCTGCACCGGCTCGAGCTCCAGCGGCGCCAGCGACTGACCATCCTCAAGCGCCGGCAATACCTGCTCGCCGCCGATGTCCACGCCCGTGACCCGCAAAAAACCGTCGAACACCAGCCGGCGGCCGCCCGCCTTGAACGTCGCCTGCCCCGCCGGCGTGTCGGCCGCAATCGTCACCACCGTCGAATCCCACTCGGCCGGTTTCATCTGGCACGCGACGAACCGCTTCCAGATCAGGTCGTACAGCCGCCAGGAGTCGCCGGGGATCTTGCCTTTGAGCGACTCGGGCGTTCGTCTCGCGTCGGTCGGGCGGATCGCCTCGTGCGCCTCCTGGGCGCTGCTGCGCGAGCGGAACGTGTTTGGCCGGTCCGGCAGGTACTTGCTGCCGTACTTGTCGTTGATCAACTCGCGGCACGTGCCGACCGCATCGGCCGAGAGGTTGGTCGAATCGGTACGCATGTACGTGATCAGGCCGACCGGGCCGTCCTCGCCGATGTCCATGCCCTCATACAGGCCCTGGGCGGTCCGCATCGTCTTGCTCGTGCTGAAGTACAGCTGTGTCGAGGCGGCCTGCTGGAGCGTGGCGGTGATAAACGGCGCCGCCGGGCGCGTCTGCGTCCGCTTGGTTTCGATCGACCGTATGGTGTAAGGCGCAGCCATGCCGGCCGTGGCGGACAGTTGCCCGATCAGCTCCACCTGCTCGAGCCCCTTGTCCGTGTACTCCGCGTACGGCTGGCGACGGATATTATCGATCCGCCAGCCGAGGGCCTCGGCGACCTGGCGGGCCTGTTCCAGCGAGTTCGGTCGGAACGTCTCACCTGCGAATTCAATCAGTTCCGCCCGGATGCCCTCGTGCTCTGCCAGCCACTCCAGGTCCTTGCGGCGCGACCGGTCGTCCTTGTTGGCTTCGAGGTATTTGGTCCATGCTTCGCGCAACGTCGCCGCCTGCTCCAGGTTCGGCGTCAGGTAGGCCGTCAGCCGCCAGAACTCCTCGGGCACGAACGCGCGGATCTCATGCTCTCGCTCCACGACCAGTCGCACCGCCACCGACTGGACCCGCCCGGCGGACAGGCCCTTGGCGATCTTCTGCCAGAGCAGCGGGCTGAGCTCGTAACCGACGATCCGGTCGAGGATCCGGCGGGCCTGCTGGGCGTTGACCTTGTCCAGGTCGATCTGGCGCGGCTCGGCGAACGCCGCCCGGATCGCCGAAGAGGTGATCTCGTTGAAGACCACGCGGCGGATCCGTTCGGCCGGCACCCCCAGCGCCTGCCACAGATGCCAGGCGATCGCCTCGCCCTCGCGGTCAAGGTCGGTCGCCAGATAGATCTCATCGGCGTCCCTGGCGGCCTTTTTCAGGTCCCCGACCACCCTGCGGCGGGTCGGCAAGACCTCGTAGTCCGGCCGGAAGTCGTGATCGACGTCCACGCCGAAGCCGCGCGGCGGCAGGTCGCGGACGTGCCCCATGCTGGCCTTGACGACAAACTCCTGGCCGAGGTAGCGGTTGATTGTCCTGGCCTTGGCGGGCGACTCGACAATCACCAGCGTTTTGCCTCCGCCGTTGTTCGTTCCCGATGTCCTGGTGCGTTTTGCCATAATGATCGTGCGTCTTTCAAAGCAGGGGGAAGGCCTCGCATGACAGTCCACGGGTCTCTCGACCTTCCACGCCGTTATTAGTTATATATGCCTATACGAGCATGGACCTCCGGGGGCCTGCCAGGAGTACGCGGCGCCCCGAAAATGCCCGGCGGATCCCGATCCAGAGGTCCGGACTCACGCCGGCTGTCCGCCGCGGCCAGGCCATTTGCCGCCGCCGCGACGCCGTTTGTTCGCCCACCGGGCTCAGGAACGCTAGCCGCCGGTGGGCTGGTTTGTCAAGTGACCTTATCGGCAGGCTTGTATTGGCCGCAGCGGACAATCTTGCTTTTGCGCGTCGGGAGGCTATACTGCTCAGTTTGATTCAAGACCTTTTACATAACGTACCTACAGCGCTTCGCAGGAGTTAAGCCCGATATGATGAAGTGGATGCGCAAGCACAAGAAGCACATGCTGGCTGTGTTCGCCAGCGCACTGCTGGTTGTCTGGCTCGGCGGCACCGCTCTTGAGCAGATGCTCCGGCCCAACCCGCTCAAGGCCAGATTTGGCACGGCGTACGGCCAGTCGCTCACCGGCGCTGATCTGCAGGCCCTGCAGTCCAAACTGACTATCCTGGAGAGAATGGGCATCCCCTGGCGGCTGCCGTGGCGGAACCCCTGGGTCTTCGGACAGCTCAGCCTGCCCGCGCAGATGCAGATGGACCCGCTCATGCTCGCCGGTGCCAGGCCCCTTGACCGCGAAAGCGGCATGGTCCAGTGGTGGCTGCTCGACCAGGAAGCCCAGCGGATGGGCATAACGGTCAGCAATGATGAAGTCAAAGAGTTCCTCGGCCAGTACGGCGTGACCGGCCAGCAACTCACCCAGATCCGCGACCAGTACAATATCTCCACCGAGGCCCTGTTTGCCACGATCGCCGAGTATCTCCGTGTCTCGCAGGCGGCCCTGCTGGCCAGCGCGTCGGTCCAGGTCACCGAGCCCGAGGTCAAGGACATGTTCGTCCGCACCAACGACCAGGTCTCGCTCCGCTATGCCGTGATCCCGGCCTCCACGTTCGCCGATCAGGCTACCCAGCCGGTCCCCCAGGAGCGGCTGCAGGCCCTGTTTGACGAGTACAAGGACGTCGCCCCGGGGGCCGGCAAGTACGGCATCGGCTACAAGGTCCCCGAGCGGATCAATGTCCAGTTTGTCGGCGCGACTGTCGATGACATCGCCCGCACCCTCCCGCCGGTCAGCGAGGACCGGGCCCGCCGTTATTTCGCACAGCATAGGGACGAGTTCCAGCCGCCCGCTCCGCCGGCGACCACCCAGCCGACGACGCAGCCGGTCGTGACCTTCGAGCAGGTCCAGGACCAGGTCATGCGGCAGCTCCGCAGGGACGAGGCCGCTCGGCAGCTCCGCCAGGCCATCGACGACATCAGCGGCATGGCCTTTACCGAGTACCTCGGCAGCAAGTCCGCGGCCGGCGAGCCCGGCGAGGCGCCCGCAACCCTCGAGGACGTCCTCAAGGAGCGTCGCGACTATTACAGCCAGTCGCAGAACCTCCCGCTGGTCTATCACCAGACGGGCCTGGTGACCCAGGATGAGGCCGGCAGCCTCACGGGCATCGGTCGAACCAGCGTTCCGGGCAGCGAGGGCCAGCCCATCCCCTTCGCCGAATATGCCTTCCGGGTCATCAGGCCCGACGAACAGATCGACCAGCACGAAGAGGGGATCCGCTTCCGGATGTACCAGCCCAAGACCGTCCGGCAGCTGGCTGGCGATCAGACCCAGGCCATGTACGTCTTCCGCGTGGTCGGCTACGAGCAGGCACACGCCCCGGCGTCGCTGGCCGATGTGCGGGAGCAGGTCGAGCGGGACGCCCGGATGCTTGATAATCTCGCCAGGGCTGAAACGGTCGCCAGGGACATGCTGGCCACCGCGCAGCAGAGCAATCTGCAGGCCGCCTTTGCCGAGCAGTTCCCCGCTCAGGCGACCCAGCCGGTCAGCACCAGGCCTGCCGCCCCCAGCCCGGACAAGGCCGAGATGTTCGAGCAGGCCGACGTGCCCCGCGCTCGCCCGGTGCCGCCGTTCATGGTGTTCTACTCCGACCGGCTCACCTTCCCGAGCAACCTGCCCGGCCTGGACGAAGCCCGGCCCGTTCTTGATGCCGCCTTCGGTCAGTCGGGCGACGACGGGGCGAGCGGCAACGTGGCGATGGTCGAACTGCCCGAGCAGAAGGCCTACGCCGTCGTGGAAGTGACGGGCCATACGCCCGCCACCGAGCAGGCCTTCGCCGAGGCCAGGCCGGATCTCATGGCCGGAATGCGGTTCCAGAAACTCCGCGACTTCTACGCCGACTGGTACAATCCCCAGATGATCGAGAAGCGTGCCGGCTGGCAGGCCATCGCCCAGCGGTAACCTGCGACCGACCGCAAACCCGACAAAAGCACAAGGGCTGCCCCCACAAGGGGCAGCCCTTTTCGTCTACTGCGGCACCCCCACCGGCAGGACATATACCGCCTGCCAACCCTCGGGCAGCTGCAGGACCTCCGACAGTCGATCCTCATCGAACGCCCCGACCGGCGTCGCCCCCAGCCCCAGCGACGTCGCCTGCAGCAGCAGGTTCTGCGCGGCGTGCCCCGTCTCCTGCCAGACGAACTGCTGGGCCCGGCGGCCGTACTTCCTGGCCGTAATCTCGTTGTTGCCCGCCAGCACGAACACGCCCCCCGCCTTTGCGATCCACTTCTGGCCCATCGCTGCCTGGACGATCTGGTCCCGCACGTCCTCGTCATTGACCGGCAGCAGGGCGTGCCGTCGCGGATCATAGGTGAAAAGCCCGTCGGCCGTCGCCACGAGCACCTGCAGCGGGTAGAGCGCTCCGGCCGACGGGGCGGTGCGGTACCCCTGTTCGCTGGTGATCCCCTGGGCCGCCCAGGCGAGCTGGCCGATCTGCTCGCGGGTGAGCGGTCTGCCGGTGAAGCGACGGATCGACCGCCGCGTGGCCAGGGCCTGGTCCAGGCCCATTCCGTCGGTCGTTTGCGGCTGAGGAAGCTTAATGATGCTTTCCACCTTTTGTGTCTCCGGGGCCTGACCAGCCGTTCGGGCGGCGATCATCGAGGCAACAACAACCAGGCTCAAGCCGACTACTGCACCGGCATTTGCACGTTTCATTCCCTGCCCTCCCATGTCCGCGAAAGAGGTGCTTCAATGCTTCGGCGCGACGGCCACGCCGAGCCTGAAGTATTGTATGGTAATGCCCCAACCTGGCGGAAACGGGCGTGCCGGGGGTCTGACCCCTTGCAGCATGTCCGCGTTCGCATCCACGCTCCAATCCCCTTGGCCGCATCAATACCCTAAAGATCCACCGGGGGTCTGACCCCCTGCGACAGCGCCTTCGTCTCCGCGCCACGGGGTCAGACCCCGGGTCTGCCCCCCAAGGCAGACCGCTGCGGCGGGTGCCATGGTCCTGCGGTAACGAGCCGCGACCGTGAGGGAGCGGCAAACCCCGCGTGGGGTCAGACCCCGGTGACATGCACAGGCAGCCGGACGGCCAAGAAGTGTCGGGGTTGATTCCGCTGGGAAACGTGCGCTACGGGGTCTGACCCCCTGGAGCTGCCAAGGCGCAGCGTTGAGGGCCCCAAGCTGGCGGAAACGGGGCCTGGTCGGGTAGACTTACCCTCAACGCCAAGGATCGTGGCATAAGAGGAGTTGTCATGCGTGCATGCCTTCTGTGGTGCGGGGTAGCGGGGATGGCCTTTGTGGCCGGCTGCTCTCAGTCCAACGAGACGCCACGCTACGTGGCCAACTGGGACCAACTGCGCAACGGGATGACCGGCAAACAGGTGCGTGAGCTGCTGGGGCGGCCGGCGTTCGTCTCGCACCGGCCGAATGACCATGCCCACGTCAACGTCCCGCCGCCGGGCAGGCGGGATCACAGGGAGGCGTTTCGCGAGGACCTGCGGGAGCTGTTCGGCGGGGCGGCCTTGTGGCAGTACGGGCGATTTTCCCTGGTGGAGCTGCTGGAAGAGCCGCCGGGGCTGTTCGACGCCTCGGACAATGCATTCGCGGTCTACTTCGACAGCCAGGGACAGGTCGTGCGTTTTCGCCGGCCGCTGATCGGCCCGCATGCCGACGCCGAGCCGACACCGCCGCCGGGCCCGTCGGATCTGTGGTCCGGCGACCCGTTCGGCAGGGACTACGAGCACAAGGTCAAAGGCTTGCCCGGCGCGGATGAATCGCCGTAGCCGGACGCGGCCTTCGAATCTGCAGCCGGGCGTCTGGCGGCAGTATGGACTGCGGCGCCGGAGACGCCGCGCATTTCTCCCGGCATCGTTCGCGTGAACGTCCGTTAGCTTGCGGGGTCGTGATGGCGAGGAGGACACAAAACGCAAGCGATGGGCGCACCAGGAGTCAGAGACGAGCCTCCCTCTGCGCGGCGACGATAGCCTTGCCGGCTCCCGGCAGGTAAGATGTGCCGCAGATATTGCCGCAGGAGACCGATCATGACGCGAATGCAATCCTTCCGTCTGGCCCTGGGCCAGTTCGAACCAGCCGCGCGGAACCGTCAGACCAACCTCGAGCAGATTCGGCGGATCACCGAAAAGGCCGCCGGCGCCGGGGCACAGGTCGTCTGCTTCCAGGAACAGGCTGTCGCCAGCTACGACCTGTTCGCCGCGAGCAAGGGACGCGTCGGCGGGACGGCCGGCGACTCCGGCCGGATCTCCCCCGACTGGGGCGCTCTGGGCGAGTGGATGTACGACCTGGCCGAACCGGTCCCCGACGGGCCGAGTACCCGCTGCCTTACCGAGATCGCCGCCAGACACAAGGTGGTCCTGATGGCCGGGGTATGCGAACTTGGTCCGGACAACCACGTCTACAACGCCTACGTGATCGTCCGGCCGGAGGGGTTCGTCGGCCGGTACCACAAGTGCCACCTGGTCCCCGGCGGCGAGCACGTTTACTTCAAGGGCGGCAGCCACCTGCCCGTCTTCGACATCGGCTCATGCCGCGCCGGCGTGCAGATCTGCTACGACAACCACTTCCCCGAGGCGCACCGGATCCTGGCGCTGAAGGGGGCGCACCTGATCGTCATGCCGCACGTGACCGTCGGCCGCGGCCAGTGGGCCGATCTGGGCGTCGAGGATGCCCGCCGCCAGGCACGGGAGTGGGTCCTGACGTGGCTGCGGGCGCGGGCCTTCGACAACGGCGTCTACTGCGCCTTTGTCAACCAGGGCACCGCCGGCGGCAGCGGCTGCCTGGGCTGTTCGATGGTGGTCGACCCGGAAGGTCACGTCATTGCCGAGGCCGACGCCTGCGGCGAGGATCTGGTGGTGGCCGATATCGATGCAAAGCGATTCTACGACGTCCGCCGGCGGCCGCATCACTACCTGCGTTACCGCCGGCCGGACCTGTACGGCCCGCTGGCCGATCCGGGCTTCGGCGCGCCGGATCCCGTGTAGCGTGCTTGTGGTTGTGTTCGTCAGGTGCGGCGGCCGTGCCGCTGCGGTTGTTCGGAAGGAATGAAGTATGAGTCTGTGGCTCTGTGCATCTGTCGCTCTATTGTCCGCTGCAAGTGTTGCCGGCGCCGCCCCGGCCGGCCAGTCGGCCGTGATCTCCCCCCGCATCACTATCGAGGGCCAGCCCGACTACACCGACCTCGGCCGGTTCGCGCAGTTCTTCAAGGACAAGGGCCTGGTCGGTCAGGACCTGGCGATCGCGCTGTGGCAGCAGCTGTGCGACACCGAGCGGGGCATCTACCACTTCAACCAGATCTTCGACACCGCCGAAGACGACTACGCCCTGGGCAACAGCCGCGATGCCCTCAAGAACATGAACGTCCACAATCACGGCTTTTGCGGGATCCAGGGGCCGGTGCTGGAGGGGGTCTTCGAGGCGGCGGGCTTTACCGCGCGGAGTTTCAGCGTGCCGTCCTGGGCCCACGTGGCTACAGAAGTCTGGTACGACGACGCGTGGCACTATTTCGACCTCGACCTGCGCGGGGCGCTGCTGCGCAAGGACGGGGTGATCGCCTCGGCCGAAGAGGCGGCCACCGACGAGACCCTCTGGACCGAGCCGGCGACACTCCCCGAGCCGTCCTTCCCCAAGCTCCGTCGCCGCCGCACCGGCTACGAGAAGTTCTCCGCCCAGCCGCTCGACCTGCAGTATCACTGGTCGATGAGCGGCTGGACGACCGACCACGTCCTGCGGCCGGGCGAGTCGCTCACCCGCTGGTGGCGCAACCGCGGCGGCCGGTGGCACCACCACCCGAGCTACACCGGCTGGATGCGCGACCTGCTCGAAAAACAGCCGCGCGGCATCAAACCCAACAACGCCGAGTTCAGCGTCTGGGGCGTCGGCTCGGCCCTGTTTCGCTACACGCCCGATTTGACCAGTGCCACCCGCGACGTCGAGGCGGGGGCCTATGCCATGCAGAATCTCAAGACCACCGCCGACGGCCTGACGACGGCCGAGAAGGGCGCCGGCGCGGTCACCTTCCGCGTGCTCAGCCCGTACATCACCGCACCGATCATGGACGACCTCGACGAGCCGGACAACGTCAACCTCAACCGCGACGCCGCGACCGTGATGATCGATGCCACCGGGCCCGTCCGCGCCGAACTCAGCACCGACGCCGGCCGCACCTGGCTCGACCTGGGCACGTTGAAGAACCGCGCCCGCCTCGACCTGACCCGCCACGTCCGCGGCACGTATACCTACATGATCCGCCTGAAGATCGACGGCGAGCCGGGGCAGGTTGTTATCAAGAGCCTGGAGACGCGGACCTGGGGTCAGATCGCCCCGATCTCGATCCCGCAGCTGCACAAGGGCACCAACAAGGTGCACCTGGCCGTCGGCGACCCCCGCGGCGGCGCCACGCGGTTGCTGCCCGTGCTGCCGGACCTCGGCGATCCGGACGACATAGCAAAGTATAATATCGATATTGATGGCACTTACACGCCCGAGGACGTCAAACAGAGGGTCCGCGGCACGGCCGTCGTGCCGGTCAAGGCCCCGCCCGGCTGCAGCATCGAGTGGCTCAGCGTCGGCGGGATGTTCCAGGCCCTGCGGGGCGAACAGGCGCCCAAGGTTGCCAACAAGATGGCAATCGCCACGTCGCCGGCCGGCCCCTGGCGAACCGTCTACGACGCGACGGGCCAGGTGCCCACCTGGAACAACCACTGGCACTACGCAATGGACGTGACGGCACCGTTGGACGAACCCGCGCCGGCCGTGTGGGTCCGGTACACCGGCGATCCCGGCGTCAACGCCATCCGCATCTACGCCCACTACCGCGACCCGCGGCCGGTCAACCAGGGCACGGTGCGCGTTACACATACGTACGACATCGCCGACCAGCGAGTCATCAAGACGGTGGAGGTCCCGGCTGGCGGCGGCTCGTACACCATCGACTGCCCCGCCGAGCCGACCAACGTCTCGCTGGAACTGGCCGTCCCGCACGCGAAGGTCGGCGGTGCGGATGTGGCAGGGAAATAGGGCGTATTGGGCGGTATGCTTCTGTCGTCGTTCGTGTAATCGTCCCGGCGGGCGACAGCCTTTGGACTGCGGCGCCGAAGACGCCGCTTTCACCTTCCGGGCGTCAATCTGTGGCAGCCCCCGGAACGCTTGCCGGGTGCCATGGCCGCGCTGTTGGCGGCCATGGAATCCCCCGGATGAGCAGTGCGTTCAATCTCGACGTTAAGAGTACCGGCTTCAGCCGGCCCGCCCGCCCGAGCGCAGCGATGCGAGTGGCCGAGCCTCAGCGTCGAGGACGCACCCGAACGTAGCGCAGCCATCCCGGCCGGCGACGGCCTTTGGAGTGCGGCGCCG
>JAWLBS010000026.1:24932-28137 GCA_041687575.1 Phycisphaerae bacterium
GCACCCGAACGTAGCGCAGCCATCCCGGCCGGCGACGGCCTTTGGAGTGCGGCGCCGAAGACGCCGCTTTGCATTCGGCGACTGCGGCCGGTGAGGATATGGCAGAAAGACGGTATACCGCGTCATGTGCGAGACAAACAACATACGCCCGCCCAACGCCGACGATCCGCTCCGGCTGGACCGCTGCCCGGACTGCGGCTACCTGCTGACCGGCCTGCCCGAGCGCGGAATCTGCCCCGAGTGCGGGTTCGCCTACAACGAACAGATGATCGTGCTGTATGGCTGGGCGCGAAACGTCCGCGGCAGCGAGGGCACGCAAAGACCCTGGGCAGGCTGGTGGGCAGCGAAAATCTTGTTCTGGCTGTTCGTTCTGGTGATCACTTCGGGTGCGGGACTCATCCTTCTGATCATCTGGCTCTTGATACGATCCCTGCGTCGCCGGCAGTTGACGGCCGATGCGCCGGCCCCCGTACAGCTCCGCCTCGTGCCAGAAGGATTCGCCCAACGCGACGGGGTGGGACCCGTGAAACTGTGCCGGTGGCGGCCGGACAAGGAGCAGCTCATCTTCAAGAGAACGATGGACGGTCCCTGGCACATTCGGTCCTGGCGCCACTTCCTGCCGGTCCTGCGACGGTCGAGGGTGATCGACTTCGAGTTCGACTGCGACGGCAGAACGATGCGACGGATCGAGCAGCAGATCCTCCAGTGGCGCCGGCAGGCGTAAAGGTGACCCCGGCTCACCGACCGCCCGGTTGACCGCTGCAGCCGGGGCTCTTAGAATCGCTCGATCCAGGGCAATACGAGTTTTTCGACGAGGAATACCAATGAGCGAGAGCTACATCCAGAACCTGTTTGCCGAGCGGATCGGCGGGGCCAACTACGGCAAGAGCACGGCGATCTACAAGTTCGAGAAGATCAAGCGGGCCAAGCGGGCGGCGCTCGAGGCCAACCCCGACGTCGAGCTGATCGACATGGGCGTGGGCGAGCCGGACGAGCGGGCCTTCGACGAGAGTATCGACGCCCTGTGCGCCGCCGCCAGAAAGCCCGAAAACCGCGGCTACGCCGACAACGGCGGCATGGAGTACCGCGAGGCGGCCGCGCGGTGGCTCGATAGCGTCTGCGGCGTCAAGGGCGTCGACCCCGAGACGCAGATCGTCCACTCGATCGGCTCGAAGGCGGCGCTGTCGATCCTGCCGGCCTGCTTCATCAACCCCGGCGACGTCGCCCTGATGACCACGCCCGGCTACCCGGTCTTCGGCACGCACGCCAGGTACTACGGCGGCACCGTGCACAACCTGCCGCTGCTGGAAGAAAACGGCTTCCTGCCGGACCTGGACGGCATCCCGACGGACGTGCTGAAAAAGGCCAAGACCCTGGTGATCAACTACCCGAACAACCCGACAGGCGCCTCGGCCACACCGGCATTCTTCGAGAAGGTGGTCGCCTTCGCGAAAAAGAACAACATCGTGGTGATCCACGACGCGGCGTACGCGGCGCTGGTCTTCGACGGCAAGCCGCTGTCGTTCCTGGCCACGCCCGGTGCGATGGACGTCGGCGTCGAGCTGCACTCGATGAGCAAGGGCTTCAACATGACCGGCTGGCGCCTCGGCTTCGTCGCCGGCAACCCCCTGATGGTCAAGGCCTACGCCGACGCCAAGGACAACAGCGACTCGGGCCAGTTCCTGGCGATCCAGGAGGCGTGTGCATACTCGCTCGACCACCCGGAAATCACCGAGCAGATCGCCGCCAAGTACAGCCGGCGGATGGATGGCCTCGTCGAGGTGCTCGACCGCTTCGGCTTCGGGGCGAAAAAGCCCAGGGGCTCGTTCTTCCTCTACGTCCGCTGCCCCAAGGCCGCGACCGGCGCCGACGGGAAGCGGACGACCTTCGACAACGCCGAGTCGTTCAGCCAGTGGCTGATCACCGACCGGCTGATCAGCACCGTCCCCTGGGACGACGCCGGCGCCTACGTCCGCTTCAGCGTCACCTTCAGTGCCAAGGGCGAAGCGGAGGAGAAGCGCGTCCTCGCCGAGATCGGCAAGCGCCTCCAGACGGCAAATCTGGAGTTCTAGAACAACAGTTGCCAGATGCCAGTGGCCAGTTGCCAGTGAACGGCGGCAACGACCTTCCGCAGATTTCGCAGATGACACAGATTGCCAGGGTGGGCTATGGTCCGCCAGGACATTGAACCGGGTGCCACAGCCCCGCCACAGCGCCGTCCATGTAGGGCGGGCTCTGCCCGCCAATCCGTGCCGTTGGCAACAATGCACTGCAAGTGCAGGATAATTCAGCCCGGGTCAGCGGGTCGCGCCACAGGCCCGTTGCCCCCGGTAACGGGCTGGATGAGCGTTCCGCAGTGCACTCCCACGAAACAACGTGTGTACCTGCCGCGAAGGTATCTCCGTGCAAACAAGATGGGGTGCCAAGGCCGTGCGACTTGTCACGGCAACAATTCGCAGGCGCGTCCTTGCAATCCACCGGACGTGTCGCTATAGTACCACGACAACTGCCCGCCTTGATCGGTCACGGGGGCCTTGGACCAAGGCACTTTCCTGAACGCTCACGAGCCCAGTTGCAGCGTATCGTTCGGCTCTTTTTCGGTATCGTGCCGTAGCCGCAATGGGTACGCACTGTACTATTTGGAAAAGGGTCTATTGATGAAGTTCGCCGATCTGCGGCTGAGCCAGCCGATTCTCCGCGCCGTCGCCCGTGAGGGCTATACCGTTGCCACGCCGATCCAGGGCCGGGCCATCCCGCCGCTGCTGGAGGGGCGCGACCTGATGGGTTGCGCGCAGACCGGCACCGGCAAGACCGCCGCCTTTGCCCTGCCGATCCTGGAACGCTTCTCGCAGGCCGCACCCGCCGGGGCGCGCCGCCGCATCCGCTGCCTGGTATTGTGCCCGACTCGCGAACTGGCCAGCCAGATCGGCGAGAGCTTCAGCACCTACGGGCAGTTCCTGCCGCTGCGCAACACGGTGGTTTTCGGGGGCGTCGGCCAGTCGCGCCAGGTCGATGCGCTCAAGCGCGGCGTCGACATTCTGGTCGCCACGCCGGGCCGGCTGCTCGATTTGATGGGGCAGGGGTACATCGACCTGCGGGCGATCGAGGTGCTCGTGCTCGACGAGGCCGACCGCATGCTCGACATGGGGTTCATCCACGACATTCGCAGGATCATGAAACACCTGCCCACCGAGCGGCAGACGCT
>JAWLBS010000027.1:0-27723 GCA_041687575.1 Phycisphaerae bacterium
CGGGGTATGAGCGGGGGTGCGATTTCAACGGCGATGGGATCGTTAATGCGATCGACCTGTTGCTGATGGTGCGGCACTTCGGGGGGTGAGGCGGGGGCGGGACGTTGGACGTGGCCGGAAGCGACAACGGCAGAAAGGATACCCTCACTTGCGTTTCGGGCTCGTTTGGGCGCAACGCAGGATGCCGGCGCAGGTCCCTTGCCAGGTTCCATGGCGGCCTTCGGCGGGCGCAGCCCGCCCTACATGGGCTCGTTTGGGCGCAACGCAGGATGGTGGCGCAACGCTCATCCGCAGGATTCCATGGCCGGGAACAGCCCCTGCCATGGCACCCGATCCATCGCTCCCTTACGGTCGCGGCTCGTTCGGGCAGGATCGTTTCACCCGATGAATGTCCTACCGCACGCCGAGCAGCACCTCGTTGAGCAGCTGGTCGAGGCGCTCGTAGGGCAGGCGCCGACTGGTGGCGAGGCGGTCGGGCTTGAGTTTGAGCTCCTTGAGGCGCTCGACGTTGTCGGGTGAGAAGGTGCGGTGCAGGTCTTCCAGGTCGTGGTCGCTGGCGGTGATCTCGGCCAGCAGGGCGGTGATCTCGGCGTCGTCGTTCACCCGGCGGACCTTCTCCTCCAGGATCTTCCAGGTCCGCATGTTGCGGGCGACGAAATCCCATACGCCGGCGGTGTCCTCGCTGCGGTAGGCGTGGGCGTCCCACGACTTGGCCCCGGCGAAGTTGTGGTCCATCGTCAGCTTGACCAGGAAGAACGACTCCTTCAGCGAGACCGAGCCGAACGAGAGGTCCTGGTCGTACCGCAGCGGCTTCTGGTCGTTGATGTGCAGCTCGGTCAGCTTGCCGGCCTCCAGGGCCTGGGCGTACTCGTGGTAGACGTTCAGGCCGGCCATCTTGACGTGGGCGACTTCCGGGTTGACCCCGACGATCTTGCAGTTGGCGGGGCTGAGGGTCTCGATAAACGCCAGGGCGCTGCCGACGGTCGGCAGGAAGGTGTCGCCGCGGGGCTCGTTGGGCTTGGGCTCGATCGAGAAGGTCATCTTCGGCGCGACCGACCGGCCATAGTCGCAGATGAAGTTGATCGCGTCCCGCAGCCGCTTGATGGCGACGGCGGGGTCTTTGGCCAGGTCGACCTCGGCGCCTTCCCGGCCGCCCCAGAAGATGAAGTTGCGGGCGTCCAGTTCGGCGGCGGCGTCGACGGCGAGGACGGCCTTGCGGACGGCGTACGCCCGGACCTGGGGGGCGTTGCTGGTGAAGGCCCCGTCCTTGAAGACGGGATGGGTGAACAGGTTGGTGGTGAAGGCCTGGCAGACGATGCCGGTATCGGCCATGACGGCCTTGGCGGCCTTTAGGGCCTTGCCGACCTGGGCGGGGGTGGCGTCGATGGGGTAGAGGTCGTTGTCGTGGCTCTCGAAGCCCCACGCCTCGTGTTCGGCCAGGCCCCGGATGGCGTCGATGGGGTCCATGGGCTCGCGGGTAGGGGGGCCGAAGGGGTCGGCCCCGGGGTTGGTGACGCACCAGATCCCGAAGGCGAACTTGTCGTTGCGGGACGGTTTGTATTCCGGCATGCGGGCGGTCCTCTCATCAATAGTGTCGGCTCGTATGGCCTGCCATGGCTCAACCGGGATGACGTTGCCGAATTATAGGGCTGGCGACGGGCCGGACCACCGCCTGGTCGGCCAAATCCGGTGGGCTGCAAGGGGGCGGGTGCAGCGGCCACGAGGGTTGGCCGGGGGGGCGGTGGGATCGAGGGCAGATGGTTATCGGGCCGAGGGGTTTGCCCAAGGGGCAGGCCGGGCAGGCCCTCGAGACCCCGTTGCGCGGGTGCCGGGGCGTTTTTCCTTCGGGGGACACCGCGACCTCACGGTCTCGGCTCGTTTCCGCTCCTTTGTGGGAATAATGTCCCAGTTGGATAGCAAAGCCCTGCGTCGCAGGGCCGTGGCATCCGGCTTTGGCGGGCGCAGCCCGCCCTACATCACGGCCCTGGCGAGCAGCACCGTGGCAACCGGCGGAAGAAAGGCTTGGCGAGGCGCTTTGCTTTTTGGGTGTTTTCCGGGATACTGTAGGATCTGGCTGGACCGTAGGTTCGTGGTACGGCCTGTCGGAGGCGGGCAGCGGCCCGATTCCTGCGGCGCAGGGTTGACTTGAGTGGTGCGGGCGGCTACTTTTTTCGGCTTACGTGGTTCGGTAGCCGTTGGCAGGCCGAGGTTTGCGACGCGACGCCCGGGTCGCCAGGGCCGTTTTCCGCAGCATAATACAGCAGTCAAGAAGATAAGGTTGCTCCAGTAGTCCAGAGGATAAGTCCATGCTACCACAATTCAAGACCAGTAAGTCCCGCAAGCGCAAGCGCCGTTCGCATCATGCGTTGTCGGCGGTGAACGTCTCGTTCTGTGTCAAGTGCAGCAGTCCGAAGCTGCCTCATGCGGCCTGCGACAACTGCGGGTTCGTCAACCGCAAGGTTGCGATTCCCGCCAAAGAACAGGAGTAGGCCCGCATGCGCGTCGCGGTGGATGCGATGGGCGGCGACCATGCCCCCCGTGAAATCGTGCGCGGGGCGGTCGAGGGCCTGTCCCTGCTTGATCCGCAGGATGAGCTGGTCCTGATCGGCGAGCCGCAGGCGATCAAGCGGGAATTGGCCGAAGCCGGCGGACGGCCCGACCGGGTTCATATCGAGCCTGCAAGCCAGGTCATCGGTATGGACGCCGAGCCGGTGGAGGCCCTCCGCGCGATGCCGGACAGCAGCATCGCCCGGATGATGCGGCTGCACGCGGCCGGCGAGGTCGACGCGGTGGTCAGTGCCGGCAACACCGGTGCCTGTGCCGCGGCGGCGCAACTGGGATTGCGAACGATCCCGGGGGTCAGTCGGGCGGGCATTGCGGTGGTTTTCCCGAGTTTCGCCGGTCCGATCGTGATTTGCGACGTGGGGGCAAACGTCTCGCCCAAGCCGCACCACCTGTACCAGTACGCGCTGATGTGTTCGGTATATGCCCAGCGGGTGCTTGGGCTCGAGCCCAAGGTGGGCCTGCTGAGCGTGGGTGAAGAGGAAGAAAAGGGCAATATGCTGGTCCGCAAGACGCGGGAACTGATCAAGGGCGATCCGTTCCTGAACTTCGTGGGCAACATCGAAGGCCGCGACTTGATCAATGGCGGCTGCGCGAACGTCGTCATCTGCGACGGCTTCGTCGGCAACGTGGCACTGAAGATCATCGAAGGCACGGTCGAGGCGCTGCAGCGGAACTTCGCCGCGGCGATCGCCGAGGCGCTGCCCGAGATGGCGACGCAGGTCGAGCAGGTCGTGCGCAAGATTTTCCAGCATCTGGATTACGCCGAGCACGGCGGGGCCCCCCTGCTGGGCGTCGACGGCGTGATGATGATCTGTCACGGCCGCAGCGATCATCGGGCGATCGCCAACGCGGTTCGGGTCGCAGGCGAATTCGTGCGGGCAGGGGTCAACGGGTTCATTTCGGAGCAGCTAGCGAAGGGGGTCGGCGTTGGCGGACATGATTGAGCGCCTTCCCATGAGGCTGTTGGGCAGCGGCAGCGCCGTCCCGGCCCGTGTGATGGTCAACAAGGATTTCGCGGAGTATCTCGACACGTCCGACGAATGGATCGTCGAGCGGACCGGGATCCGCGAGCGCAGGATCGCCACCGACGGCGATACCACCGCGCCGCTGGCGACAGCGGCCGGCCGGGAGGCCCTCGCCGAGGCGGGCGTAGATCCGAAGGACGTGGACCTGGTGATCGTTGCGACGATCACGCCGGAGGTCCCGTTTCCGGCGACGGCCTGTTTCGTGCAGCGGGACCTGGGGCTGGTCAACGCGGCCGCGTTTGACATTTCCGCCGCCTGCAGCGGGTTCGTTTACGGATTGATCACCGCGGGCAAGTTCCTGCAGGGCGGCCGGTGGCGGACGGCGCTGGTGATCGGCGTGGACTGCATGAGTCGCGTCAGCGATTTCCAGGACCGCACCACCTGCGTCCTGTTCGGCGACGGCGCCGGCGCGGTGGTCGTGCAGCGCGAGCCGCAGACGGGCAACAGAGGAATTCTGCACGGCCGGATGCACGCCGACGGCGAGGGCGTCGACATGCTGTACGTGCCGGCCGGCGGGTCGCGTCGCCCGGCCAGCGAGCAGACGGTCGCCGAGCGGCAGCACTACATCCGGATGCGGGGGCGCGACATCTACCGGTTCGCCGTCAGCCGCATGCAGGAGATCATCGAACAGACCCTCTGCGAGGCCGGCGTGCGGGCCGAAGAGGTCGACATGGTCATTCCGCACCAGTCGAACCTGCGCATCATCGAGTCGGCGCGGCAGAAGATCGGCTGGCCGGCCGAAAAGATGCTGATCAACATCGATCGGTTCGGGAATACCTCGGCCGGTTCGATCGGGATCGGTTTGCACGAGATCCGCAAGGCGGGTCGGATCGGCGAGGGGAGCCTGGTGCTGCTGGTGGCGTTCGGCGCGGGGCTGACGTGGGCGTCGGCATTGTGGCGGCTGTAGTCGGGACAGGGATGGGGATCCCGACGGTGTTTTCAGGAGGATGACGCGATGGCCAGAACCGCGGTGCTGTTTCCCGGTCAGGGCGCGCAGAAGGTCGGCATGATGGCCGACGTCGTCGAATGCAGTGCGGCGGCGCGGGGTGTTTTTGAGCAGGCCGGCGGGATTCTCGGGTTCGACCTTGCCGATGTGTGCTTCAATGGTCCGCAGGAGCGGCTGAACGCGACGGACGTGGCACAGCCGGCGCTGTACGTGGCGAGCGTGGCGATGTGCGAGGCGCTGCGTGAGGCCGGTCTGTGGGACGGGTATGCCCCGCAGGCGGCGGCGGGCCTGAGTCTGGGCGAATACACGGCGCTGTGGCTGGCGGGCTGCTTTACGTTCGAGGACGGGTTGCGGACGGTTCGGGCCCGCGGCCAGTTCATGCAGGCGGCGGCCGTGGCTGCCCCATCCGGGATGGTCAGCGTGATGGGGCTGGACGAGGCGGCGGTGGCGGACCTTTGCGTCAGGGCGCGGCAGGGAGCGGAGGCGCTTTCGCCGGCGAACTTCAACTGTCCGGGCCAGATCGTCGTCAGCGGCAACGCGGCGGCCTGCCAGCAGGTCGTGCCGCTGGTCGAGGCGGCGGGCGGCCGGGCGATTCCCCTGGCGGTGGCCGGGGCGTTTCACAGCGAACTGATGCGTCCGGCGGCGGACCAGCTGGCGGGCGTGCTGGCCGGGGTCGCGATGCGGCCGCCGGAGATGCCGGTGCTTTCCAACGTGACGGGCACATGGCACGAGGGCGATCCGGAGCGGATCCGCCAGCGGCTGATCGAGCAGGTGACCTGTCCGGTGCGGTGGGAACAGAACGTGCGGCAGCTGCTCACGGGCGGGTATGACCGGTTCGTGGAGGTTGGCGCGGGGCGGGTCCTGACGGGTCTGCTGCGCAAGATCGAGCGCAAGGCCGAGGCGGTGAACCTCTCGGACGCGTCGGCGCTCAAGTAAGGGATTGTCTGGCGGAGGTTGTGCTGTGGACGGACTGCAAGGGCATGTAGCGATCGTGACCGGAGGCTCGCAAGGGATCGGCCGGGCGATCTGCCTGGGCCTGGCGAAAGGCGGCGCGACGGTGGTCGCGTGTGCCCGCAATGCCGAGAAGCTGCAGTCGCTGGCCGATGAGGCGGCCGGGCACGGCTTGTGCGGCAAGATCGAGCCCTGCACGCTGGACGTGACGGATCGCGAGGCGATCGACCGGGTGGTCGAGGACGTGGCGGATCGTCACGAGAAGATCGACGTGCTGGTCAACAACGCCGGGATCACGAAGGACGGGCTGGTCCTGAACATGGAGGACGAGCAGTTCGACGCGGTTCTGGACACGAACCTGCGGTCGGCGTTCCGGATGACCCGGGCGGTCAGCAAGTACATGGTGCGGGCGCGGGGCGGGCGGATCATCAACGTCGCCAGCGTCTCCGGGATCATGGGCAACGCAGGCCAGAGCAACTATGCGGCGAGCAAAGCGGGCCTGATCGGCTTCACGAAATCGGTGGCCAAGGAACTGGCCAAGCGCGGCATCACCTGCAACGTGGTGGCCCCGGGTTTCGTGGTGACCGAGATGACCGACGTGCTGCCGGAGAAGGTCAAGGACACGGTCAAGGGACTGATCCCGATGAACCGTTTTGGCGAGCCGGCCGACATCGCCGCGGCCGTCTCGTTTCTGGCCAGCCCCGCGGCGAAATACGTCACGGGGCAGGTGCTGGTGGTCGACGGCGGGTTGTGCATGTGATTGCGGGACAGGCCGTCAGAGCGTTTGGCGGCCCTTGCACGGGGCTGGCGGGCCAAGTATAGTGTCGCGACTAACGGAGCGGCAAGGCTCGTCCCCTGTGGATTAATGTGAAACGATATGGCAAGGATACCCACAAGGCAGGAGGATTCCAACGTGGCGTCCGAGAAAGAAGTGGAAGAAAAGGTCATCTCGATCGTCAGCGAGCAGCTCGGTGTGGACAAGGCTGAGATTTCGCGGGAAACCTCCTTTGTGAACGATCTGAACGCTGACAGTCTGGACACCGTCGAGCTGATCATGGAACTGGAAGACGCGTTCGAGATGAGTATTCCCGACGAAGAGGCCGAGAAGATCCAGACCGTCGGGCAGGCGATCGATTACATCGTTGGGCACCTGGATGCAAAGAAGTAGGTCGGTTCGCGGCGCGGCAGCGTTTCCTCGAGCCCGAGTTGACAGGATTATGGAATGACCGGAAGACGCGTGGTCATCACCGGCCTCGGGGTAGTCACCCCCCTGGGCAACGATGTCAAGACGTTCTGGCAGCGGTTGCTCGCCGGGTGCAGCGGCATTGCGGCGATCACTCGCTTCGATGTGACGAAGTTCGATGTTCGCTTTGGCGGTGAGTGCCGCGACTTCGACGCGGACAAGTACATCGATCGCAAGCAGGCCAGGCGGATCGATCGGTTTGCCCAGTTCGCCATCGCCGGCGCGATCCAGGCGGCCGCCGAGAGCGGGATCGATTTCGCCGCCGAGGCGAGCGACCGGGTCGGCGTGATCATCGGCTCGGGCATCGGCGGCCTGCACGAACTCGAGGAGCAGCACATCCGGATGCTCGAAAAGGGTCCGGACAAGATCAGTGCGTTTACCATTCCCAAGCTGATGGTCAACGCCGCCAGCGGAAACGTCTCGATCCTGTTCGGGGCGCAGGGGCCCAGCACGGCCGTGGCCACCGCGTGTGCTTCGGCGGCCAACGCGATGGGCGACGCCTTCAAGGCGATCGCCCGCGACGAGGCCGACGTGATCTTCACCGGCGGGACCGAGGCGGCGCTGACGCCGCTGGGGCTGTCCGCGTTTGCGGCGATGAAGGCCCTCTCGTCACGCAACGACGATCCGCTGCATGCCAGCCGGCCCTTTGACAGGGACCGCGACGGCTTCGTCATGGGCGAAGGCGCGGGCATCCTGATCTTCGAGGAACTCGAGCACGCCCGCCGGCGCGGCGCGACGATTTGCGCCGAGGTCGTCGGCTACGGCGTCAGTTCCGACGCGTTCCACATCACCCAGCCCGAGACCGAGGGGACCGGCGGCGCCAAGGCGATGCAAATGGCCCTCAGCGACGCCGGGGTCAACCCCGACGAGGTCCAGTACATCAACGCCCACGGCACGAGCACACCGCTGGGCGACATCGCCGAGACCAAGGCCGTCAAGGCGGTCTTCGGCGAGGCGGCGCGGAAAGTGGCGATCAGCAGCACCAAGAGCGGCGTGGGCCACCTGCTGGGCGCCAGCGGCGGTGTCGAGATGATCGCCACCGTGCTGGCGCTGCGAGACCAGGTCGTCTCGCCGACGATCAACCTCGAAACGCCCGACCCCGAATGCGACCTGGATTATGTGCCCAACACGCCGCGCCAGATGCGACTCGACGTGGCGATGAGCAACTCCTTCGGGTTCGGGGGGCACAACGCCTCGGTCGTGGTCCGTCGGTTCCAGGGCTGATTCGCCGTATGTCGCGGCCGCATCCGGCTGCGACCGGCGCGCGGAAATATCGGGGCAGGTGGACCGCCTTCACATCCTTCATGTTTTCGCAGTAAACCCACAGTATCGCTCAGCCGATAATGGATAGGGGCGTAGCCTGCGCGGGCAGCGCCCGGCAAACGTGCGGTCGCAACGGGTGACGCGGAGCGTATGGCCGGTACACAAGCGGAAATCGATGCCCTTCTCGCCGCGGCCGAAGCCGAGGCAGCCGAGGAAGCAGCCGGCGAGCGGCGCAAGTCGCGTCGGGCGTCCTCGCATCGCGAGTCGTGGCAGGAGGGTGCGGACGCCGAGGGGGTGGACCCGCGGGTCAGCCGGATCCTGCGGATTCGGGTCCCGCTGATGGTGGTGCTGGCACGTCGCAAAATGGCTGTTCACGAGATCCTGAACGTTTGCACCGGGGCGATCATCGAGTTCGACAAGCCCTTCGACGAAGAGCTGGAGCTGCTGGTCAACGAGCGTCCGCTCGCTTCGGGGCACGCGGTCAAGATCGGCGAAAACTTCGGCCTGCGGATTACACACATCGGAGACGTCCGCAGCCGCATCGATGCCATGGGCCGCACCATCGAGCAGGCGGCTTCGAACGGTACCGAGGCGGATTGACTCGCATAACTATCGTACTAGTATTGAGATAGAGACAGGGCGTAACGCCGCAGATTCCAGACATCCGAGTTCTGGAAGCCCTTGACACGAGCGCCCATGTGCGCACCAGTGCCGAAGCGCACGGCACCCAAACGAGAAGGGATTGCGGCGTACCGCCCTGTTTCACTATTTTCCGGCTGCGGCCGCTAGAACTCCTTGGCGTCGATCCACTTCATCATCTTGCGGAGTCTGCGCCCGACGACCTCGACCGGGTGGTCGTGGTCCGCCCGTTCGAGGGCCTTGAACATCGGCCGGCCGACCTGGTTCTCCAGCATCCAGTCCCGCGCGAATTGGCCGGTCTGGATCTCGGTGAGGATCTTCCTCATCTCCTGGCGGGTCTGTTCGGTGACGATGCGGGGCCCGCGGGTCAGGTCGCCGTACTCGGCGGTATTCGAGACGCTGTAGCGCATGTAGCTGATGCCGCCCTGGTAGAACAGGTCGACAATGAGTTTCATCTCGTGCATGCACTCGAAGTAGGCGAGTTCCTCGGGGTAGCCGGCCTCGACCAGGGTGCTAAAGGCCGCCTTGATCAGCGCCGAGACCCCGCCGCACAGGACGACCTGTTCGCCGAACAGGTCGGTTTCGGTCTCGTCCTTGAAGGTGGTCTCGATGACCCCGGCGCGGGTGCCGCCGATGCCCGCCGCCCAGGCCAAGGCGATCTGGCGGGCGTTGCCGGTGGCGTCGGCGTGAATGGCCATCAGGTTGGGCACGCCGCCGCCGCGTTCGAACTCGCTGCGGACGAGATGCCCCGGACCCTTCGGGGCGATCATGATCACATCGACCCCGGCCGGGGGGACGATCTGGTCGAAATGGATGTTAAATCCATGGGTAAAGCCCAAGGCGGCGCCTTTCTTGAGGTTTGCCTCGATCTGCTGGCGGTAGATGGTGCCCTGCGTCTCGTCGGGCAGGGTGAGGATAACCAGGTCAGCGCTTTTGACGGCCTCGTCGATCGCCAGCGGCTCGAAGCCGTGCTGTTTCGCCAGCTCGTGGTTTTTCGAGCCCGGCCGCTGACCGACGACGACGTTGACACCGCTGTCGCGGAGATTGAGCGAATGGGCATGCCCCTGACTGCCGTAGCCGAGCACGGCGACGGTTTTGCCCTTGAGGGCGTCAAGCGAGGCGTCCTTTTCGTAGTAGATCGTGATTGCCATATTCCGGTTCTCCATGTAGGCCAGATGGTAAGGAGACCAGTATAGTGAAAGTGCTCGCTCAGGCCAAGGGCTGTCCGGGCTGTGTGCGGGTGCAGGGTGCATGACACTTTCGGCGGGAGATCCGGCCGGGGGGACGACCGCTGCCAGTGGAGGCGTCTATTCCATGGGGTCGGACCCCGGCAGAGAGGATCAGAGGCGGGATGTTGTGCACGATATGGGGCCGTTGTTGAGGTAGGCAGGCGTCCGCGAGGGGTACGACCCCGGTGACCTGTGCAGGATGGGGAGTGCCGCGGATCCTGTCACGCGCCCGGGTGCAGGGTGTCGGTTGACCGTTGTGGCGGCGAGCTGTAGCATCGCCTGAATGGGCGCGGACCGGCCGTACGGGATGCGGGGCGCAACCTGCTGCCCGTGCTGGATGTGGGCGTCGATGGAGCCAATAATCAATGCCTCCGGACCATGAGCCGCAAATGGAGTGGCCGCGTCTGGCGGGGATGGGGCTTGAGTTCGCGGCGTCGGTCGGCGTGTTCATGCTGATCGGGTGGTGGATTGATCGGCACTGGCAGATCGAGGGGCACAAGGCCCTTTTGACCTGCACCGTGCTCGGTGTGATCGGCGGGATGTACAACTTCATCCGGCAGGCCGTGGCGGCGCTTCGCCAGAGCGAGCGCGAGGCCCGCGAGCGGCGCAGCCGCCGCCATGACGTGCCGGCCGATGAACAGGACAAGAAGGATTAGTTGCAAGTGGCGTCAAAGGGCCTGACAGCCAGAATCGAGTCTCTCTCGCCGCGGGGACTCTGGCTGATCGCGGCGAGCGCCTCGGGAGTGGCGGTTGTGATCGTCGCGGGCATTGCCTCGTCGATCCTGCAGGGCTCCCGATGGTGGACCGGTGGCGGGCCGGTGTTATTGGCGCTTGCGGTGTCGGTGGTTGCGCCTATTATCGGGCTGTGGCCGCTGGGTGCGTCCGACCCTGCAGACAATCAGAGGATTTCCAGAGCCGCGTACGCGGGCACGCCGATTCGGATGATGGTGGCTGTGCTTTTGAGCCTGCTTGTCCTGCTTGTGCTTGAGAGCCGGGCGGACCGCATCGCCTTCGGGGTGTGGCTGGCAGGGCTGTACCTTGTTTCGTTGTTGACGGAGACGGTCGTTCTGGCTGTGTGGTTGCGGGGCCGGGACGCAGGAAGACGAGTTTAGCCTATGCAGTTGTGGCTGGCAGAAGTGGAGGCGTTGCACCACGTCGTGCAGCACCCGTGGGTGCGGCAGGTGTACCGGATTGGCGAGTTCGCCGTTCCGGTCACGTGGATGAGCAACCAGATCTTCATGGAGATCGCCGCCGCTGCGCTGCTGGTGCTGGTATTCGTGCCGATGTTCCGCCGCTTGCGGAGGGCGTCGGACGAGCCGGCGGGGGTGATCCCGCACGGGGTGCCGAATTTCGTCGAGGCCATCTGCGAGTTTCTCCGCACGAGCGTGGGGCGGCCGCAGCTCGGCGAGCACACCGACCGTCTGATGCCGCTGGTCTGGACGGTCTTTTTTTTCATCCTGACGTGCAATCTGCTCGGCCTGTTGCCGCTGGGGGCGTTTACCGAACCGGTCCTCGGCAGCTATGCGGCCGGAGGGACGCCGACTGCCAATATCTGGACGAATGGTACGCTGGCGTTTATGGCGTTGGTGGCGATCGTGGTCACCGGTTTTCGCGTGCAGGGATTATGTTACCTGAAGCATTTTTGCCCGGGGCCGCTCTGGCTGGCGCCGCTGCTGGTGCCGGTGGAGCTGATGGGGATGGCGGCCAAAGCGTTCGCCCTGGCGGTACGGTTATTTTCGAACATGCTGGCCGGGCACCTGCTGCTGGCGATCCTGCTGGGGCTGGTGGCGACGGCGGCAGAAAGCGTCGGTCTGGCGGGGGGCTTTCTGATCGGCCTGGCGGTGGTGGCCGGTAGCGTTGCCATCAGTCTGCTGGAGCTGTTCGTGGCATTCCTGCAGGCGTTCATCTTCACGTTCCTGCTGATCGTCTTCCTGGGACAGGCCCTGCACCACGAAGGCGAGCACGAGCACGAAGAGCACGGGCACCTGGTCGAGGACGAGTTGGCGACACCCGGTATCGCGCCGCCGCCGGCCTGAGAAGGCGGCGCGGGGCAAGGGCCGGCTCCCGGCGGACCGGGGGCGGTCGACGAGCGGTGGTCCGAAAAACAGAATACTGCCGTGGCTGGATGGCGGGTATCCGGCCCGCGGACGAAGAAAAGAGGCATCGGTATGGCGTTGAAGGCGCCTTGGTTCCCGCAGGCGCAGCCAAACCATTTGAGGAGATCCGTCGGATGAGCAGGTTTTCAGCGAAGGTGTTGCTTGCGTTGATCGCAGTCGGTCTGGTTCTGATGCTGGCGAGCCCGGCGATGGCCCAGGAGGCGGCAGAGGCTGAACGGGTGGTTGAGCGGTATCCATTGCTGCTGGACAGCGTAGGCACGCAGATGCTGGCTGGCGCACTCGGCGCCGCCCTGGTCGTTTACGCTGGCGCTCGCGCGATCAGCCAGATCGGTGTGGCGGCGGTCGAGTCGATCGCGCGGCAGCCCGAGGTGGCTGGCCAGATCAACACCTCGATGATCATTGTCGCGGCGATGATCGAAGGCGCCACGCTGTTCGGCGTGATCGTGACGCTGTTGACGGTCCTGGCTTGATGGCCAGACGGAACGACGCCCGGTTGCGCCGGGCATCGACCCGCCTGGAGTTCACCAGCGCGGGCTGCGTTGGGCGGCAGATGGATCCGCGAAAGTGGAGACGGTAGAGCAATGGTTGTTTCTCCCAGCGTTATCGGACGCCTGGTTGCGATTTTGAGCGCCGTTGCGGCGCCGGCGACGGTGCTGGCGGCTGAGACGGCCGGCGAGCGCGAGGTTGAGCAGAGCCTCTTCGCCGGCGACATCGGCAACGTGTTCTGGACGATGCTGATCTTCCTCGGCCTGCTATGGGTTCTGGGCAGGTACGCCTGGCAACCGATGCTCGAGGCGCTGAATCGCCGCGAGCAGTTCATCCGCGATACGCTCGAGAAGGCCCGCAAAGAGCGGTCCGAGGCGGAGCGGATGCTCGTTGAGTACCAGGCGACCATCACCCGTTCCAAGCAGGAGGCCCAGGCGATCGTCGACCAGGGGCGCAAAGACGCCGAGATGGCTCGCCAGCGGCTGCACGAACAGGCCCAGAGCGAGGCCGAGCAGATGGTCGAGCGGGCTCGGGAGGAGATCTCCGTCAGCAGGCAGGCCGCGGTGCAGGATCTGCGGAACCTGGCGGCCGACCTGTCCGTCGAGGTCGCCAGCAAGATCATTCAGCGGAACATCTCCCCGGCCGATCAGCAGCGCCTGGTGGATGAGTCGCTCAAGCAGCTGGCTGGCAGCAACGGCGATGATCACCAGTGGGGCTGACAGGCAAGAGAAGGGATCAATGGCGACAAGCGCGAATAGCAGGGTAACGGCCGTCTACGCCGAGGCGCTGTACGAAGCGGCGGCCGGCTCGGGCGTTGCCGAGACGATCCGCGACGACATCGATTCGCTCCGCGGGTTGCTGGCCGAGTACCCGGCGTTCGCCCGCCTGCTGGCCGACCCGAAGATCGAGGCGGATAAGCGGGAGAAGATCCTGGACCAGACCTTCGAGGGGCGGGTGGACCGGCGGGTGCACAACTTCCTGCGGGTGCTCAACCGCCGGTGGCTGCTGGGCAGCCTGGCAGCGATCCTGGCCGAGTACGTGCGGGTGGATGACCAGCGGCGTTTGAACCGCCGCGAGATCGAGGTGGTCTCCGCGACCGACCTGGACGAGGCGATGCTCGGGCGGATCCGCGAGGGCATCTCGGCCTGGGGCGGTTTCGAGCCTGTGATCAGGGTCCGGCAGGACTCGTCGCTGCTGGGCGGCCTGCGGATCCGCATCGGCGACCGGCTGATCGACGCCTCGGTCGTCGGCCAGTTGGAACGGCTGCGCGAGCGGCTCAAGGAAGGCCTGCGGACGGGCGAGGCTACCACAACGAAATGACCGCGTGACGGACCGGATGGCGGTTCGGATCGCGGATGGATGTGACAGGAGATTGCTATGCCTGGCGGGCTACGTGTTGACGATATCGCCTCGGTCATCCGCGAGCAGATCGAGAATTACAGTCCGCAGGTGGAGGTCGCTGAGATCGGGCGGCTCGTCGAGATCGGCGACGGCATCGCCCGGGTCTACGGGCTGAGCCATGCCAAGTCGGCCGAGATGATCCACTTCCCGCGGACGGACGTCTACGGCGTGGCCTTGAACCTGGAAGAGGACGCGGTCGGCGTGGCGGTCCTGGGCGACTGGGTGGGTCTGGCCGCAGGCGACGAGGTTCGCTGCACCGGCACGCTGCTGTCGGTTCCGGTGGGCGATGCGCTGGTCGGCCGGGTGGTGGACCCGCTGGGCCGGCCGATCGACGGGCGAGGCCCGATCCAGTCTAGCGAGCGTCGCGCGCTGGAAAGCCCCGCTCCGGGCATCGCCGATCGCCAGCCGGTCAACGAGCCGCTCCAGACGGGCATCAAGGCGATCGACTCGATGATTCCGATTGGCCGGGGGCAGCGCGAGCTGATCATCGGCGACCGCAAGACCGGCAAGAGCGCGATCGCCGTCGATACCGTCATCAACCAGAAGGGCCAGGGGGTGGTCTGCGTCTACGTGGCAGTCGGCCAGAAGGAGAGCACGGTGGCCGCGCTGGTCGAGACGCTCCGCGAGCATGGGGCGATGGATTACACCATCGTCGTGAGCGCCTCATCGAGCGATCCGGCGCCGCTGCAGTACATCGCCCCGTACGCCGGCTGCGCGATGGCGGAGTATTTCATGTACGAACGCGGCATGGCGACGCTGTGCATCTACGACGACCTGTCCAAGCAGGCCGCCGCCTACCGCCAGCTCTCGCTGCTGCTGCGCCGCCCCCCGGGGCGCGAGGCGTACCCCGGCGACGTGTTCTACCTGCACAGCCGGCTGCTGGAACGTGCCGCCAGGCTGGCCGAACAGTACGTCATCGTCAGGAAGAGTGCCCCCCAGGACGAGAAGACCGGCGTGAACGGGAAGGTCTACGTCGGCGTGCCCGGCCGCGAAGAGGCCGAGCACGACTTCAAGAAGATCGGGGGCGATGCCTACGAGATCCGCAAGGTCCCCGGCTCCGGCGGTTCGCTGACGGCGCTGCCGATCGTCGAGACGCTCGAGGGTGAGGTTTCGGCCTACATTCCCACGAACGTGATTTCGATCACCGACGGGCAGATCTATCTCGAGCCGGAGCTGTTCTTTTCCGGCGTGCGGCCGGCGATCAACGTGGGCATCAGCGTCAGCCGGGTCGGCAAGAACGCCCAGTCCAAGGCGATGGGCAAAGTGTCCGGCTCGCTGCGTCTGGACCTGGCTTCGTATCGGGAGCTGGAGGCATTCGCCCAGCTCGGCATGGACCTCGACCCGGCGACGCTGCGACAGCTGGAGCGGGGCCGGCGCCTGGTCGAGCTGCTCAAGCAGTCCCAGTATCGCCCCTACGATATGGCCGACGAGGTGATCAGCATCTTCGCGGGCACGAGCGGCTTTCTGGACGACGTTCCACTCAGCCGGGTCGTCGAGTTCGAACGCACGATGCTGGACTTCGTGCACAACCGGCACGCGGACCTGTTCGGGGAGCTCAAGGCCCAGGCCGTGCTTACGGACGAGATCCGCGAGCGGCTTGACGCGGCGCTCAAGGAGTTCAAGGGCCAGTACGCCGCGCAGCAGGCGGCGCCGGCCGCGAGATAAGGATCGACCATGGCGAAGGCAAGGGCCATCATCAAGCGCCGCCGGGCGGTGCAGGGCATCCGCAAGATCACGCGGACGATGCAGCTGATCGCGACCGCGCGGTTCCAGCAGGCCAACAACCGCGCCACGGCTGGCAGCCCCTATGTCACCCGCATTCGCAAGATGGTCGGCCAGTTGAGCGAGGACGTGGACATCGAGCACCCGCTGTTGCGCCGGAACCACGACGACGCCCCCGACCTGGTGCTCGTACTGACCAGCAATCGTGGCTTGTGCGGCGGCTACAACGCCAGCTTGCTGCGGGCGGCGGTGGCGCATAACGATGCCGCCCGTGCCCGGGGCCGCACCGTGCAGGTCCACATGGTCGGCAAGAAGGGCATCCATTACTACATATTCATGGGCAGGCCGATGGAGGCGCAGTACCTGCACTTCGGCGATCGCCCGACCTATGAGCAGGTGGCGGGTCTGGCGGACACGTTCATGGCGCGGTACGCGGCCGGCGAGGTCCACTCGGTATCGGTGGTGTACATGCACTTCGTCTCGACGGGCCTGCAGCGGCCGGAGGTGATGAACCTGCTGCCGATGGAGCCTTTGAAGCATGCGATCGTGGAGGAGGTGCCGCTGCACCACCGGGTCAAGTGGGAGTTCTACCCCGAGCCGGCGTCGATCCTGGCGGACCTGCTGCCCGAGGCGATCCGAGTGAGCCTCTACCAGTGCTTCCTCGAGGCGGTCGCCAGCGAGCAGGTGGCCCGGATGGTGGCGATGAGGTCGGCGACGGAAGCTGCGACCGATATGATCAAGTTCCTCTCGCTGCAGTACAACCGGGCCCGCCAGACGCAGATCACGCTGGATCTGCTGGACATCGTGGGCGGGGCGAACGCGCTGCAGCAGGTGTGAGGTCGGGGTTCGGGTGTCGGGAAGAATCGACGGGGCTGCTGCGCAGGACTGGGGCACCCGGGGCGAGATCGGGTGTCGGAAGTCGCACGGCCCTGCACCCGGCTTCGCCAGACGGCGGCCACGCCGTGGCGGGCACGACGCAGGACTGTGGCATCCTGCGTGGCTCTGTCTGCGCACAAGCCACAAGACGCAATCAGGTTGTCCGGGGTCGCTGAGCACGGCGATCCGGCGGGTCGACCCATGAAGAAGGTGACAGGCAAATGGCAGATGTAAGCGGCGACAGGGTCGGCAGGATCACGCAGGTCATTGGCTCGGTGCTCGACGCGGAGTTCCGCGAGGAGCACCTGCCGAGCATCTACAACGCGCTGCGGGTGACGGTCCCGCCCGCCAAGGGCTCGGTCGGCGGCACGGTCGAGCTGTTCTGCGAGGTCGCCCAGCACATGGGCGGTGGGCGCGTCCGCACGATCGCCCTCGGCTCGACGGACGGGCTCGAGCGGGGCATGGAGATCGTCGACACCGGCGCGTCGATCAGCGTGCCGGTCGGTCACGAGACGCTCGGGCGGGTGTTCAACCTGCTGGGCCAGCCGGTGGACGGCCGGGGACCGATCAAAGTGACCATGACTCGCCCGATCCACCAGGAGCCGCCGGAATTCGTCGATCTGACGCCCAAGACCGAGCAGCTGGTCACCGGCATCAAGGTGTTCGACCTGCTGGCCCCGTTCGTCCGCGGCGGCAAGATCGGGTTGTTCGGCGGGGCGGGCCTGGGCAAGACGGTCATCGTGCAGGAACTGATCGCGCGGATCGCCCGCGAGCATCACGGCTACTCGGTCTTCGCCGGGGTCGGCGAGCGGACCCGCGAAGGCAACGATATATGGCTGGAGATGCAGGATGCCACCTTCAAGGACGCCGACGGCAACGTCAAGAAGGTCATCGAGCACACGGCGATGGTCTTCGGCCAGATGAACGAGCCGCCGGGGGCTCGCCTGCGGGCGCCCCTGTCGGCCCTGACGATGGCCGAGTGGTTCCGCGACGACAGCGGTGCCGAGACGATGCTGTTCATCGACAACGTGTTCCGGTTCAGCCAGGCCGGTTCGGAGGTCTCGGCGCTGCTGGGGCGGATGCCGTCGGCGGTGGGCTATCAGCCGACGCTGGCGACCGAGATGGGCCAGCTCCAGGAGCGGATCACCTCGACCCGCAAAGGGGCGATCACGTCGGTGCAGGCGGTCTACGTGCCGGCTGACGACCTGACGGACCCGGCCCCGGCCGCGACGTTCGCCCACCTCGATGCGTTCATCGTCCTCGAGCGGAGCATCTCGGAAAAGGGCATCTACCCGGCGGTCGACCCGCTGGCCTCGACGAGTCGTCTTCTCGACCCGCAGTACGTCGGTGAACGCCACCACGCGGTCGCCCGGCGGGTGCAGGAGATCCTGCAGCGCTACCGCGACCTGCAGGACATCATCGCGATCCTCGGCGTCGAGGAGCTCAGCGAGGAGGACAAGCTGGTCGTCGCGCGGGCCCGCAAGATCGAGCGGTTCCTCAGCCAGCCGTTCTACGTGGCCGAGCAGTTCATCGGCATCCCCGGCAACTACACGACGCTGGAGGATACCATCCGCAGCTTCGAGGAGCTGACCGAGGGCAAGTGGGACCACCTGCCCGAGCAGGCCTTCATGTATGTCGGGAGCATCGAGCAGGCGGCCGAGAAGGCCGAGCGGCTGGCGCAGACGGCGTAAGGTTTGCCGGAGGCACGACGGGCCGGGCAGCCGGCGTCGGGCGAGGACGGCGACGCGAGTCGGCGGGCGGTGGCAGGCTGATGATGGGAAGGCAGAGCGATGCCGGAAAGTTGGTTACTCAGATATTCGATCGTGACGCCGGAGAAGATCCTCGTCGAGGGCAATGCGATATTCGTCGCGCTACCTGCGATCGATGGTGAATTCGGCATCCTGAACAACCGGGCGCCGCTGCTGGTGCGGCTGCGGTCGGGCATCGTCCGCGTGGAGGGGGGCGAAGGGCAGTTGTGGTTCTTCGTGGCCGGCGGTTTCGCCGACGTGCTCGACAACCACGTGACGGTCCTCACGCCGCGGGCGCTGCGCCGGCGGGATGTGCGCCCCGAGGCGCCGCGGGAGATCCGCGAAAAGGCGGACCGGATGGCCGTGCCCGATGACGCCGCCCTGCGGGTCCGGGAGGATCTGCGCAGGGAAGCGCGGGCCATGGAGCGCATGCTGGCGCGGGTGGAGAGGTAATTCTTTTAATCGACCGTGACGTCCCCGGGGATGATCGCGCCGTGCTCGCGGAGCAGGGCGTGGATGTCGGCCATCGGCAACTGCTCCGCATCCTTCCCGGTTCGGACCGACAGCGCCGCCATCGCGCCGGCGGCCTGCCCCATTGCCATGCAGGGGGCCTCGACGCGGTAGGCGGAGTGGGCCTCGCGGTCGCCGCTGATGCACCGGCCGGCGACGATGAGCCGCTCGCTGTCAGCCGGCAGCATGGCGGCGCGGGGAATCGTCGGGAGCGTGCCTTGGGGCAGCTCGCGCAGGTCGACGCCTTCGCCGTGGTCGAGGTGGATGTCGATCGGGTAGAAACAGTAGCAGACGGCGTCGTCGTACATCCGGCCGGCCCAGTAGTCCTTGCCCGTGATGCGGTCCTTGCCGCGGATCACGACGGTCTCGCGGATGCCGACTTCGGGGGTGATCCAGTCGATGGTGAAGTTCTCCAGGCCCGGCTGCGCGCGGAAGAACCGGTGCATCCGCAGCATCGACTGGCGGGCGGCGACTTCGGCGCAGGTGCGGCCTTCGGCGGTCTCGGCCGGGCCGGCGGTGACGTGGTTGGCGTTCTGCCCGCGGCCGTGGAGGAAGTGGCGCGCGCCGCGATCGCGGTGCCAGCCGACGTCGGTGTACTGGAGGCGGCCGTCGGCGATGGCCTTGTCGAGGGCGGCGTCGATGGCCTTCATGTCGAGCTGGTCGATGTCATAGCCGCTGCAGCGCATGACCAAGGTCGCCGGCTGGAGGGGCTCGGGCCGTTCAACGGGCAGGCCGGCCATCGAGACGGCGTTGGCGTCGCCGGTGCAGTCGATCAGGACCTTGGCGGTGACGGTCCGCAGGCCGGACTTGGTGCAGGCCTGGACCTGCCAGCCGGCGGCGTCGCGCTGGACGCCGGCGAGCATCGCGTGAAACTGCAGGTCGACGCCCGCGTCGAGGACGGCCTGATCGGCCAGGGCGGCGAAGACCGGCACGTTGATGTGGATGTGCCGGCGCCAGTGGGGGCGGCCCTCGGTCGGCTCGGTCATGTCGGGCAGCTCTTGGCCGGTCTCGTCGAGGGTCTTTTTGACCAGCTCCCACCCGATCCCGCCGATGATCTGTTTGCCCCAGGCGAAGAACAGGGCCGGGTAGTTGACCCCGCCGACGGTCATCGTGCCGCCGAGCATGCCGTTTTTCTCGACCAGAAGGGTCTTCGCTCCGGCCCGGCCGGCCTGAATCGCGGCGATAACCCCGGCCGTGCCGCCACCGACCACGACCACGTCATAGTTCGATTGTGTTTGGTTGCTCATGATCAGCATTATCGTCAGACGCAGGGCCATGGCAAGGTCATTCGATCTGCGACAACGGGGAATCGATGCGCGGGGAGAAGGTTCATCCAGCCGGCTGCCCGGCGGGCAGATGCTTCTGGATCAGGATGCGGAGCATGGTGTCGCCGGTGACGGCGGCGTCGGTCTTGCCGATGACATGGCGAACGATGATGGCCCCTTCGACAAGTACAAGGATCTGATCGGCGAGCTCATCGGGGTCGGCAGCATTTGCGCGGACCGCCAGGTCGCGAATGAGGCTGCGCAGGGCGAGTTGATGTTCGCCGGCGGCCCTGTGGACGGGGTCGTGGGGCGAGGGGAACTCGGCGGCGGCGGTGATGAAGATGCAGCCTTTGAACTCCGCCGAGGTGAACCAGCCGTCGAGGGCCCGGCAGACGGCTGCCAGTTGTCCGGCGGGCGTGGGGCCGCCGTGCTCGCGGAGCAGCCGCCTCATCAGGTCGAGTTCCCAGGTGTCCCGGTAGCGGATCACTTCCCGGATGAGGTGGTCCTTGCTTTCGAAGTGGTTGTAGAAGGTGGTCTTGGTCACGTGGACCGCGGCGAGGATGGCGTCCAGGCCGACGGCGTGAAACCCGTGCAGGGAAAAGAGTTCGAACGCCGTATCAATCAATCGCTGCCGGGTCGACGTGCTCATGGGGCACCCTCTCAAAAGGGCGAGAAACGGTTCGCCCGCATAACGACATGCCCGGGTTGACCGGAAGTCAACCCCGAAGTTGACCACGAGTCAATTGGCGGCGCTGCGGTCCGAAGCTACTGTTCGGCTGTGGGATGAGGATCGACGCCGCGGGGCGTCAGGTGATCGAAGAAGATCGGGGTGAAAGGAGATACGATGGCAACACAAGTGGCTGACCAGCAGAAGACCGAGGAGTTCGGCCAGAAGATGGTCGAAGTGCTCAACTGCGGCGCGCTGGGGATGATGATCTCGGTGGGGCATCGGACGGGGCTGTTCGACACGATGGAGTCGATGCCGCCGGCGGGCAGTGGGCAGATCGCCCGGCGTGCGGGCCTGAGCGAGCGATACGTCCGCGAATGGCTCGGGGCGATGGTGACCGGTGGGATCGTCGAGTACGACCCGGTCAGCGAGACATATGCATTGCCGTCCGAGCACGCCGCCTGGCTGACCCGGTCGGCGACGCCACAGAACGTGGCATCGAGCATGCAGTTTTTTGCGGTGATGGGCTGCGTCGAGGACGCGATCGTCGAGGCCTTCCGTCATGGCAAGGGCGTACCTTACGAGGCCTACCGCCGGTTCCACCCGGTGATGGCCGAGGAAAGCCTGCAGACGGTGGTGGCCGGCCTGGCGGAGCATATCCTGCCGCTGGACCCATTGCTGCCGGGGCGGCTGGAGGCGGGCATCGACGTGGCGGACGTCGGCTGCGGGAGCGGCTTTGCACTGATGGAGATGGCGAGGCTGTACCCGGCCAGCCGTTTCACCGGCCTGGATTTTTCCATGGAGGCGATCGAGACCGCTGGCCGGGAGGCTGCCCGACGGGGGCTGAGCAACGCCCGTTTCGAGCAGGCGGACGCGGCGGCGATGGACGCGGAAAACCGGTATGACCTGATCACCGCGTTCGACGCGATCCACGACCAGGCCCAGCCTGCCGCCGTGCTGGACAACATTGCCCGGGCCCTGCGGCCGGACGGGTTGTTCCTCATGCAGGACATCGCGATGTCGAGCATCCTGCACCACAACAAGGAGCGGCCGATGGCCTCGTTCATCTACTCGATCTCCTGCATGCACTGCATGAGCGTGTCGCTGGCATGCAATGGCGTGGGCCTGGGCGCCGCGTGGGGGCGGGAGAAGGCGCTGGCGATGCTGGCCGAGGCGGGTTTCGCGGACGTGCGGGTGGAGGAGCTGCCGCACGACATGATGAATTACTACTACCTGGCCCGGCTGGGGTAGGGCGGCAACGGGTCCGGGACCTTTACATCGGCTTTCGGCTTGAAGCGGTCCACGACGAATGCTAGCATAATGCTAGTGTTCGTCGTGCTCGTTGAAGACGTGAGAGGTGGATGTGCTATGCCAAGCATTCTGGTGCGAGGGCTGGACGAGAAGACGGTCGAGCGGCTGAAGGAACGGGCTAAACGAAACGGCCGGTCGCTGCAGAGCGAGGCGAAGCGCGTTCTGGAAGAAGCGGCGGCGCCGGGGCGTGAAGAGATTGCAGCCGTGTTCGAGCGATGGGACAAGCGATTTGCCGGCCGGAAGTTCGAGACCAGCAGTGCCGATCTGATCCGCGAGGATCGGGAGCGGTGAACGCGTGTATCCTCGATGCCAGCGTTGTTGCCGCCGCTTTTCTGCGGGAGGAACATGCTGAGGCCGCACGCCGATTGCTGGCCTCGGAAAGCGAGTTTCGCGCTCCGGACTTGATCTACGCGGAACTGGCGAATGTCATCTGGAAACGTTACCTTCGGGGAGAACTCGACGAGGCGGAAGCACACGATCTGCTGCAGGAAGTCATGCTGCAGGTGCCGATACATGCTACGCCGTCACGATCGCTTGTGGGACAGGCCCTGGAACTGGCACTGCAAACGAAACGAACGGTGTATGACTGCCTCTATCTGGCCTTGGCGGTTCGGGAGGGCGGGCAGGTGGTCACTGGAGATCGGCGCTTGGCAAATGCCTTGGCTGGTGGACCACTGGAGCGGTATGTGCGTTGGGTGGGGGCGATGTAGAGGCGATGCGGATCCTCATCTTCCTGCACGGTACTGTGACCATGCATTCGGCCGGATCAGGGCGCACGCGGGAGCAGCGTGTTCGACAGGTGCAGGAGGGCGAGTCATCTGTCTCCGATTTCGCGCGCTACGTCCCGGCAACTGGCAACCGGTAACTGGCAACTCTATGGGCGCAGCCCGCCCTACTGGAGAAAAGAGCAGGCCCGGGATCTGGCGATCCCGGGCCTGCTGTCATCTGTTCATGGTTCCGTCCGCCTGGCAGACGGTTTGTTGTTGCGGGTTACTTCTTCCCGTATTTGGCACACAGCTCCGGCAGGTGCTCTTTGGCCTGGGCCTCGAGCTCTTCCTCGCTGATGGTGGTCAGCCGCCCGCCTTCGTTGTACTGCGCCATGACCCACTTCTGGATCTTGAACACGTCGAGCTTGCCGAGCTCGTCGGGCGTGCCCTTGATGCCGAAGAAGTCGTTGGCCCAGACCACGATGCCGTCGACGCCGGTCTTGTCGGTGATGGCGACGCGGGCGGGTCGGCCGAGCAGGGCCTCGGTGTCGAAGATGTTGTAGATCCGCTCGCCGCGGCGCAGGCCGTCGGCGTGGATGCCGGCGCGGGTGGTGAACGCGTCGCGCCCGACCAGCGGGTAGTTGTCGGCGATCGGGAAGTTGATCGACCGCATGTAGTTGGCGATCTCGGTGATCATGCAGGTGTTCATGCCCATCGTGTCGCCGCGCAGGCTGATCAGCTCCATCAACGCGCCTTCCAGCGGCGGGTTGCCGGTCCGCTCGCCGTAGCCGAACAGCGTGCAGTTGGCGGCGTTGCAGCCGTAGAGCCAGCCGGTGGTGCCGTTGATCAGGACCTTGTGGAAGTCGTTGTGGCCGTGCCACTCGAGGCGCTCGGGGGGCACGCCGCACTCGTTGTTCATGTACCAGATCAGCTTGGGAATCGACCGCGGCCCCTGGGCACCGGGGTAGGTGATGCCGAAGCCCATCGTATCGCACAGGCGGATCTTGGGCTTGAGCTCCGCGGAGACCTGCTCGCCGAGCTTCATCACCTTCTGGACGAACGGGAAGACGAAGCCCTCCCAATCGGCGCGGGTGACGTCTTCGAGGTGGCAGCGAGGCCGGATGCCCGCGGCAAAGGCCGCCTCGACGACCTCGATGTACTGGTCGAAGGCTTGCTGGCGGGTCTGGCGCTGTTTCTGGAAGATGTGATAGTCGCTGGAGCTGGTCAGCATGCCGGTTTCCTTGACGCCGGCCTCTTTGACCAGGCGGAAGTCGCCGACGTTGGCACGGATCCAGCTGGTGATCTCGGGGAACTCGTAGCCGAGCTCGCGGCAGGCGTCCAGGGCCGCCCGGTCGTTCTTGGTGTACAGGAAGAACTCGGTCTGGCGGATGACGTTGCTCTTGCCATTGAGTTTGGCGAGCATCTCGTAGAGCGTGACCTGCTGTTCGACCGAGTAGGGCGGGCGGGCCTGCTGGCCGTCGCGGAACGTCGTGTCCGTGATGCACAGGTCGCGTTTGACGGCCTCGGCGGGGTCGAATTCGATGCGCTTGCCGTCGATTTCCTCGACGATTTTGCCATCGAACAGGATCCGCGGGGGCAGCGAGTGGGAGAACATGTCCTCGACCAGGTTGGGCTGGTCAACGTTTTTGAGCGGATATTCCTTCATGGCCTGACCTCCAGCAGCTGCGCGTCCGGGAAGGACGATTGGTGCAGCGTGACCTCCTCTGACATTTGTTCACCGCGGCGCAACCGGCACACCTGCCGCACGCGGGGGTCTCCCGGTGCGGCAGGTGGCCGCGGTGATTCCATACGTACTGCCGCCCCAGCGGCAGACGACAGCTTGTTAGCCGTGCTGCTTGACGACGTTGTCGTGGATAAACTCGATCGCCTTGCCGACGTTGGTGACGCTGAGCGCCTCGTCTTCGTCCATCTCGATGTTGAACTCTTCCTCGAAGGCCGCGACCAGCTCGATCGACTGGATCGACTCGGCGCCGAGGTCGCCGGAGAACGTGTCGGTCGGCTGGATCTTGTCGGCGTCCACGTTGAGCACCCGGGCCGTAACTTCCTTCACCCTGCGAGCGACATCATCTTTGTCCACTGCCATTTCAGTCTCCTGTGTATCTGTTTCCCAGTCCTTGATATTACAAAGTCACGTAACGTGGCGGACCGGACCGCTCCGGTCCCGGTGATCCGCCGCTACCGGCGGACCATCTGCTTGCGGCCCTTGGCGACCGCGACGTCGCGCTCTTCCTTCGTGATCTCGAAGATCTTCTCCCACAGGTCCAGGTCGTCCTGGGTCCAGGGCATCTTGCGCCGGCTGGTGGCGGTCTCGGCGGTCTTGTACAGCGCCTTGCGGCCAAAGCCCTTGGTGACCACGCCGTTGATGAACCAGGCGAACGAGGGGATCGCCTTGGGCAAGGGCTCACCGGTTCCCATCAGCAGGCCCATTGCCCCGATGATCGAACCGGTGTTGAACAGCGTGGCGATCGAGGTCTTGGTATGGTCGCCGATGATGCTGCCGACCTTGTTCGAGCCGGTGTCGATCTTCTGGCCGTTGAGCATCACCTCCACCGTCGAGTAGTCGTTCTTCAGGTCGCTGTTGGTCGTCAGCGCGCCCAGGTTGACCCACTCGCCGACGTAGGCGTGGCCCAGAAAGCCGTCGTGGTACTTGTTGGAGTAGGCGTGCATGATCGACTCTTCGACCTCGCCACCGACACGGCAGACCGGACCGATCGAGCAGCCTTCACGGAGCTTCGCGCCCAGCAGCAGGCTCTTGCGGCCGACGAACGCCGGACCCTCGATCCGCGTGAACGGGTGGACCTCGACGTCCTCGCTGAGGTAGACCGGACCGGCGGAGGCGTCGATCACGACCATCGGGTGGATCTTGGCGCCGGGGGCGATGTACACATCGTCCTTGCTGCCGCGGATGGCGTTGGGCTGCTCGACGGTGCCCTCGATGCCGCTCTTGCCGACCATTTTGAAGTCGTGGGCGATCTCGTGGGGGCTTTCAAGCATGATGTCCCACGAGTAGTTGAAGAACTCGGCCTCGACCTGTTTGACCGCCACGTTGTGGCCGTCGACCAGCGGAAGCGTCTCGATGCCGACCTTGGCCGCGTCAATCTTGGCGGTGTCGTTGCCGGCCAGACGGCAGTAGACGACCTGGTCGCCCTTCATGCCGATCTCGCTGGGGCCGTCGGCCGCGACCTTCAGGCTGGCGGCCTTGACCTGACCGTTGACCATCAGCACGGTGTCATTCTTGACAGCTGCCAGGTCATTGACGGCGGCGCTGCCGGCGCGGCGCTTGAAGGTGGCGACCAGGTAGTCGCGGACCAGATAGGCGCTCGGCTCGGCCGAAAGGCGTTTGGTGATTTTCTCGGCCAGGTTGAACATGCCGCAACGGAGTTCGAACACTGGGCGCGACAGCGAAATCGGAAAGAAGTTCGCCGCGGCCTGGATGTCTTCAAATACTACCAACTTCATAAGATCCGACTCCTTCCCGTTCTAGACGGTCTCGTAACCTTCGAGGGTCAGCTTGCTGGCCGCGGCCTCGTCGACGACGTACGTGGCGTACTGGTGCAGCTGCAGCGCGCTGGCGGGGCACCGGCTGCTGACCGGGCCTTCGAGCGACTGGGCGACGGCCTCGGCCTTGCCCTTGCCGGTGGCCAGCAGGACGACCTTCTTGGCCTTCATGATCGTGCCGATGCCCATCGTGATCGAGTACTTGGGCACCTGGTTCATGTCGTTGTCGAAGAACCGGGCGTTGTCCTTGCGGGTCTGCTCGGTCAGCGTCTTGATCCGCGTCATGCTGCCCAGGCTGCTGCCCGGCTCATTGAAGCCGATGTGCCCGTTGCCGCCGATGCCCAGGACCTGATAGTCCACGCCGCCGACGTCGGCGATCTGGGCCTCGTACCACTCGCAGAACTCGGCGACCTTGGCGAGGTCCTCGACGGTCCCGTCAGGCACGAAGGTGAGCTTCTTATTGATGTTGATGTGGTCGAACAGGTTGTCGTCCATGAACCGGCGATAGCTCTCGGGGTGCCCCGGGGGCAGGCCGATGTATTCGTCGAGGTTGAAGCTGATGACCTTGCTGAAGTCGAGGCCTTCCTCGCGATGCCGGCGGATCAGTTCCTGGTAGAGCGGCAGGGGGGTGCTGCCGGTGGCCAGGCCGAGGATGTATACGGCCCGCTTGCTCATGTCCTCGACAACCAGGTCGGCGGCGACGCGCCCCATCTGCTGGGCGTCTTTTACGATAATCACTCGCATTGCATGTGGCTCCTGTACGTTCGTTCCTTCCCAAAACGCCCCTGCCGGGGCCGAAGCGCGCGGTTCTCTGGCCGCACGCGCATCGCTCAACCGGGTAACCGACTGCAAGGTAGTTCAGGGACATCCGCAAGCGTGCCCTAATGTGAGCCGTGGCATTATAGCGGTTCGGCGACGCAAAAAAAGTGGTCCGCGCGCCGAAGTCCTACGAAAAGTAGCCGTTGGGCGCGCGAAGGGCGGGGATGACCGCGTTTTCGCGGCGGATGCTGAGGTTGCGGACAGGAAACAGTATAAGCATGGGCTTATGGTGCGGTTTGTGCCGGGGCAGTCCGGATGGTCCGAATCGGGGTTGGGCGGGGTCCCGTCCTACGGCTCCACAGGACTGCCCGTCGCCTCCAGCACCGCGTTGCGCTGCGTGGCCAAGCGGCAGGCCAGTTCGATCGCCGATTGCATGCTGCCCGGGCGGGCGAGGTTGCGGCCGGCGATGTCGAACGCCGTGCCGTGGTCCGGGCTCGTGCGGATCGTCGGCAAGCCAAGAGTGACGTTCACGGCCGTGTCGAAGGCGGTCAGCTTGACCGGGATCAGGCCCTGGTCGTGGTACATCGCCACGATGCCGTCGTACCGGCCGTTGCGGGCCTGCCAGAAGAGCGTGTCGGCCGGGAAGGGGCCTTCGACCCATACGCCGTTTTCGCGGGCCATGAGCATGGCGGGTTTGATGATGCGGTCTTCCTCGTCGCCGAACTGGCCCTGCTCGCCGGCGTGGGGGTTCAGCCCGCACACGGCGATCCGCGG
>JAWLBS010000028.1:0-11534 GCA_041687575.1 Phycisphaerae bacterium
CTCGGTCGGGTCGGCCAGCGCCACGACCTTCGCCCGCCCCTGATCCTGCAGGGTCTTCCAGCCGCGCCAGTGGGCCCGCGCGATCCCGCCGCAACCGATCAAACCAACCCGAAGGGCCATCGTAGATCTCCCGCTTCTGCCTTGGATACCCGTCCCGATTCGTCAGAACGCAACGTACCGGCCGCACACTACCACAGCAGTGCCGGCTCGCCAATGGCGCCGCCGGGGGATCGCATGGCGGGGGTGCGTGACACTTTTTGCAGGACATCGAGTCCGCGGGAGGGCCGCTGCCAGCGGAGGCGTTTGTTCCCATGGGGTCGGACCCGGGTCTGACCCCGGCATAGAGGGCGGGCAGGCGCCTGACGGGGGTCTGACCCCGTGCAGAACGCCCGCACCCGAATCCCCGCCCGATTTCCGCGGGGGCACCAACACCTGAACGATCCAACGGGGTCTGACCCCCTCGGGAGAACACTCGGGTGGGCACCCTAGGGTGGGTAAGGTTCGCAAGGGGCGATGCGGGGGGCGGCGGCATTCGAAAAGCGGTCGGTTTCGCGCGGCTCGCGTGCCCATAAGTGGCTGCTGCAAAAGGGAATGCCGCTCGACATGGCAGACCGGGCATATCCGGCACCGGGCCCGGCATGTTGCCCTGAGTCAACACAGCAACACGTCCTGATTCAATTTGGCAACATCCGGCAAGGTCAGGCGGCCTTGCCGCCCGAGAAAAGTGAGAGGATCGTTAAGTGTTGCTACAGCAATTATTTATCCGAATTCGCCTCTGCTGATATGGATTAGGGTGATTGATGTAGTTCGCAGGTCCGTACCGGTGAATCGTACGCCTTCGTCAGATTCACGTTTTGTGCCTGTTGATGGCCGCCGCGGACGCATGTGGAGGCTGCAATCTCCGGCCTTGCCGGCTGGTCCCGCGTTTGCACCCGCGGATGTCGCCTGCCGTTCGAGCAGGCCGGCTCGGGTTGGCACGGTTGTTGCATGGAGAACGGGTGCATCGGCTGGCGATACCGGCAGGTGCTTATGGCGACAATGGTTATGCACATGAGTTCGCCTGCGGATCGCAGGGGCGATCGCCCTTGGGCAGGCGTGGTATTTCCCCGGCGATGGGGAGGTTATGGCAGGTCCTTTTTTTGAGGAGGCGGTAGATGAAGAAGGTTTTGGTCGTTTTGGCAGTGGCGGCGCTGGCGATGCCGGCGATGGCGGCGGTTGACTATTTCCCGGTCACCGCGGACGGGTCGTTCGCGACGCATAACCAGCAAGGGTACTTCAACATGGGCGATGCTGCTACCCCGCGTCTGTACAAGGACAACCAGCAGATGGGGTTCATGGGCCTTGAGGGATCGACCGGTGACAACAGCGGCCAGTCGCTGGCCGACTACATCGCCGCCAACGGCGGCGTGATCGCTGGCGCGAAGCTGTACATCTGCGCCAAGACCGGGTTCAGCTCCACCACCGGGATTATCGGCCTGCGGTCGGGCAACGTCGGTGCGCTCGTCGAGGACGGCTCGATCGGCGCCGGCGCCACCTTCAACAGCCCGGCGCCCGGGATCGCCGGTGCGAGTGAGCCGTACGCGTTCCGCTCGCAGGACCCGGCCGTGAACAGCTGGACCGCCACGGGCATGGGCGTTGGGGAAGGCTGGATTCGCCCGAGCAACAGCGCCACCCTCAACGGTTTTGCGGCTGGCGACGAGATTGCGTGGGAGGCCGGCGGCAACCCGTGGGATGATGCCACCAGTCGTGGGGCGAAGTACGGCATCCAGCAGGGCTACACCACCTGGGCCCTGCAGTACCTGATCGGCCAGTACAACCGCAACGGCGTGGTCGACGCCGCCCAGATCGAGTCGGCCGGCCAGCTGGTCCTCAAGGATGGCCAGGGCAACCCGGTGGCCTTCGGTGCGGGCTTCGAGGCGGTCGACGTGCGTGGCACGGCCAAGGAAGAGTTTGGCCAGTGGTACGCGGTCGATCTGAGCGATGAGATCATTCAGGCCCTGGCGTCGGACCCGGAGATGAAGGGGCTGGCGTTCTACCAGAAGGTGGCCTGGGCTGGGGCGGTCGATTGGAGCAACAACCAGGAGTACTACTCGAGCGAGCAGTGGGGCGGCAGCAACGGGGCGTACATCGCCCTGAACGTGGTTCCCGAGCCGGCGACGCTGGCGCTGCTGGCGATGAGCGGTCTGGCCCTGATCCGTCGTCGCAAGTAAGCAGACGCAGGATGATGCCGGGCCCGTCAGGCCGGCAACCGATTGAAAGTTGATGACCGGCCGCGATCATTTCAGATCGCGGCCGGTTCTTTTTGCGCCGGCGGCGCGGCCGGCCTCGTCCAGCGTGCGGCAACCGGTGGGATGGACATGCCCTTCCGGTGGCCGCAGGGTTTGCCGGCAATACGGAGGGCTATGGTTATAGGACCGGGTTTGATAAGGGGGTATCCGCTAAATACTCCACGCGCACTGCTGAACAATCTTCATGCCGAGACCCGTAGAAATCGGCGGGTCGTCTCCAGGAGTGGATTTGTCAGTAACATTTCATCCGTTCCCTGTGTCCTTGCTTCAGTGGGGGGGAGGCTCTGTCTATACGTGTGAATAGGTAGGGCGACTGCACCGGTTGTCAAGGTTGGTACGACTGGCGGCTCGTGGCTGTGCCCGCGCGTGGCGGGAGTGGGTGTGGGTCGGTCAGTTACCAATGAAAGGAGTTGCACCATGCGTCGCATCGACAGGCGGGTGTTAGTTTTTGCCCTCGTGGTCCTGGGTTGTACACTGGGACGAGTCTCTGCAGGTCCCCCGCTCACAGCGCCGTCGCCCGGCGGAGCAACCGAGCGGATAGACGGGGCCGAATGTGTAGCTGGCCGGGTGCTGGTGGGGATCCGATCGGACCCCAACCGCGCGACGGCCGACCAAATCGTGGCGGAGGTGACGAAGGTCCTGCCTGGGCGCGTCCAGAAGCGCCTGCGCAGCAGCAATCGGGGTCAGGTAGTTATTATGGATCTACCTGAGGGTAAAACCGTCGCTCAGGCGATGAAGGAGAACTGGAAGCAGAAGGACCCGCGGATCGAGTACGTCGAGCCGGATTACATCAGGCATACGCAGGCTCTACCGAATGACCCCCGTTTCCCCGAGCAGTGGGCCCTTCACAACACGGGTCAGCCCGGCCAGCAGTATGCAGGCAACGACATCAGCGCCGTCGATGCCTGGGACCTCCAGACGGGGACCCCTGTTGTCGTGGCTGTGATCGACACAGGTGTAGACTACAACCATCCCGACTTGCAGGGTCGTATTTGGACGAACGAAGTCGAGGCGGGCGGGCAAAGCGGCGTGGACGACGATGGCAACGGTTACGTCGACGACGTGTACGGTTATGACTTCGGCCAAGGTACTGCTGACCCGATGGACACCATAGGGCACGGGACGCATGTCGCTGGGACCATCGGCGCGGCCGGCAACGACAACTACGGCGTCTCCGGCGTCGCCTGGAACGTCAAAATCATGCCATTGCGGATCGCCAACGCCCTCGGCGCGTTATCGGACTCTACGGCTGTGGCGGCCATCGACTACGCGGTCGCCAACGGGGCAAAGGTGCTCAGTTGCAGTTGGGGAGGCACGATGCCCAGCACCACGCTCTCCCAGGCGATCGCGGATGCCGGCGACCGGGATGTTCTCCTTGTGGCAGCGGCCGGGAATGGTGCATCGACGACGCCGCACTATCCAGCCGCGTACAACCTGGATAATATCATCTCTGTTGCCAGCATAGACTATACGGATGCATTGTCATACTTTTCCAACTGGGGTGCGACAACCGTGGACCTGGGCGCCCCGGGCTCGGGCGTCGACCACTACGACACGAACAACATTCTTAGCACCTTCCCTCCGTACGTCCCGCTGTTCAGCGAGGACTTCCAGTCGGTAACGCCCGGGATCGATTGCGGCGGCTTTACGCGCGTCGGCAGTCCGTGCCTGTGGGGAACCGTGTCGGACAACGGCCACATCTTCGCCTCGGCGGACTACCAGAATAACCCATACTTGCCTGACGCGGACTGTTCCCTGGAGACCCCCGCGTACGACACAACGGGCCTCAGCCACATCCGCCTGCAGTTCAATTATAGAGCTTCTCTGTACGCACATGGACAGCTGGCGGTCGATGTCTGGGACGGTACGGATTGGACGAACCTCGGGACGATCACCGAGTCCACGGATAGTCCCTTGTCCGACAACTGGAAGGGGGGCGAGTACTGCCTCGACACGTACAGCAACCAGGACCTGAAGGTCCGCTTCCGTTGGACCTCCGACAGTTACGGCGGGTCCGGGTACGTCCACATTGACAACATCCGTCTCTCGTATTGGGGAAGCGACTATACCTATGGCTTCAGGTCCTACCGGGGTACCTCAATGGCCGCCCCGCATGTCTCGGGTGCGGCCGCCTTGGTGTGGGGCCGGTATCCCGGGCTCACCTGTACCGCTGTCAAGCAACGCCTGCTGGGCACAGTGGACCCGCTACCTGCACTGCAAGGAAAATGCGTTTCCGGGGGGCGCCTCAACGTATACCGCGCCCTCCAAGGCGTCCAGAACACGACGCAGAACGAATGGTACACCACGATCCAGGCAGCCATCAATGACGCCAATGCGGGCGATGAGATCGTGCTCCAGCCGGGCATCTACCCCGAGAACATCAGCTTCGGCGGCAAGCAGATCACGGTGCGCGGCACGAATCCGGATGACCCAGCAGTCGTTGACAACACGATCATCGACGGTGGACGTAACGGCTCTGTTGTGACGTTCGACGGTACTGAAACGTCGGCTACGGTGCTCAGCGGTGTGACCTTAACCAACGGATACGATTTCGACGGCGGCGGCGTCTATGGGCGCGGTACCCACGCCACGATTGCGCACTGTGTCATCCGCGACAACGAGACTGGGGCAACGGGCGGAGGCATCAGCAGTGTAGCGGGGTCGATCAGCTACTGCACGATCAGTGACAACATAACTGCCGGTACTGGCGGGGGTCTGGACGGCTGCCATGGCAACGTAAGCAACTGTACCATAACAGGCAATGTTGCTGCGTGGGGCGGCGGTGCAGATCACTACCACGGCACCATGAGCAACTGCGTGTTCGCCGGTAACCAAGCCACCTTGGGCGGGGGAGCTGTGGCCAGCTCGGGAACCTATATTAATTGCCTGATGATCGGCAACCGTGCCACCGGTGACGGCGGGGCGGTGTACGGCGACTGGATGGTACTTCAGAACTGCACGATTGCCGGCAATACGGGCACGCAGGGCGGAGGCGTCTGGGTGCCCGGCAACGTCACCATTGTCAACTGCGTTATCTGGGGCAACAGTGCCGCCTCAGGCCCGCAGATGGGAGCAGCCGGGAATGGCATCTTGACAGTCTCCTACAGCGACGTCCAAGCTGGTCAATCCGGGGTTTACCTGGCAGCCGGCTGTACGCTCAACTGGGGCGCCGGCAATATCGATGCTGATCCCGTCTTCCGCAGCCCCGGCGGCGCCGATGGCAAGGCGGCCACCTGGCAAGACAACGACTACCATCTGGACGACGGCTCGCCCTGTATCGATGCCGGCGATCCGGCCGGCAACTATACCGGGCAGGTCGACCTTGACGGGCAGGCCCGCGTGCTCAACGGCAGAGTTGACATCGGCGTCGACGAGCACACCGTCCGGGTCCATGCGGTGCCGCAGGCTTACGCCACAATTCAAGATGCGATCGACGCATGTTTCTTGCCGGGCGACGAGGTGGTGGTGGCTGATGGCACCTACAGCGGACCTGGAAACCGGAAGCTCGACCCTAAAGGCAAGAAGATCACGATACGCAGCGCCAGCGGCAACCCGCAGAACTGCATCCTTCAGTGCAATGGCAGTGGACCTGGATTCTATCTGCACAGCGGAGAGGATGCCAGTACCGTCATAGAAGGGTTCACCATCATCAACGGCAGCGCCAGTGATTCAGGCGGCGGGGGCATCGGGTGCTACAACAGCAGCCCTACCATCCGCAATTGCCGGATTGAGCAGTGCACAGCGCAAGGCTACTTCTATGGTGGAGGTATCTATCTGTTCAACAGCAGCGCGCAGATCTCTGACTGCGTGATCGAACGGTGCAATGTCACCAAGGGACAGAGCGGAGCGGGGATCTTTACGGACGGGTTCGGGCGCCCCCGGATCACGCGGTGCACACTCGTGGAGAACGGCTGCGATCCCGCCAACTTAGTCTACGTAGGTGGTGGGATGTGCCTGCTAAGCGGCGGCGGAGCCGTCATCGACAGCTGCGTCATAGCTGGTAACAAGGCGGGGCAGGGTGCTGGTATCTTCGTTGGGGCGGACGGTGTCAGGATCACTAACTGTACAATCATCTCCAACGAGTCGATCACGATGTTTGCCTACGGCGGCGGTGGTCTGAACTGCTTCATCGGCAACACCATCTTGAGCAATTCCATCTTGAGGGGTAACTCCATTCAAGACGGCCAAACCACGACTTCAAACCAGATCGGCCTTGGGCCGACCATCCCTGGATATGCCGAGTCCGCCCTCAGCGTCAGCTACTGCAACGTGGAGGGTGGCCAGGTGGCGGTCGTCGTGGTCCCTCCAGACGTACTGACCTGGGGCAGCGGCAACATCGACGCCGATCCCTTGTTCCTTGACGCGTCCAACGGGGATTACCGCATCCCGTACAACTCTCCGTGCGTGAACGCCGGCGACCCCAACGGGGTCTATGCAGGGTCATTCGACATGGAAGGGCAGCCTCGCAAGATGGGTCCCGCTGTGGACATCGGTGCCGACGAGTTCGGTGGCGTCCTGGTGTCGGCGGACCCGGCCGGGAATACCACCCTGGCCAAGGGTGCCAACAACATCCTCCGGCTGGTGTTCGACAAGTCGCTGGCCCTGCCGACGGGGAATCCGATCGTGATCCAGCAGCTGATCGCATCGGACCCGGAAACGCTCGGAACCGACCTGGCCGGCAGCTTCACCTACAGCTTGGAAACCACCAACGTTTCCAACGACACCCTGAAGATTGTTGAGACTGGGGCGGTGCTCACTGATGTGACCTGGTACCGGATCCAGCAGTCCTCCACCTTCGACGTACAGCCGTTCAAATTCGACCTGGTGACGTTCGTCGGTGACGTCTTCAACGACTCCGCCGTTAACTCGTTGGACCTGCTGCAGGTGAATCTCGCGATGGGGCAGGTTACTGACGGCCGGGAGGATGTCGACGGCAATGGTGTAGTCGAGCAGGCTGACGTCAACATGCTTTCGGCGCACTGGGGCAATGTCCCGCCGGCAAAACCCTAGACGCCGTAGGACGCCCCGCGGGGGCGCCCAGCCACGTCCGGGCTTGCTAACACCGCAGCCGCAGTCGGAGCCTCCGACTGCGGCTGCTCTTTTGACTAGCCTCCACCAGCACCAAGGGCAACCCGGCGCTTGCTGTCAAGAACTAGCGGGGTGGCGTCAGTCAGTTCTCCCGTTTGCCGAGGTAACCCCTAAGGCCGCCGCGCTCGTCCTGCTGGCCCGGGGCGGCCTGGCCCTGATCCGTCGTCGTCGGGCCTAAGCAGATGCAGGATGCCGAACCCTCCGGGCCGGCAACCGGTTGAGAAGTGAATGACCGGCCGCGATCTGAAATGATCGCGGCCGGCTCTTTTTTGCGCAGGCGGCGCGGCCGGGCGCTGGGGGAACCGGGGCTGTGGGCGTGGGGGGGCACGGTCGGTTGCGGGGGTGCCAAGGGAGAGTCCGGTGTGCGACGAGGCAGTTTTCGGACCATCCGCCCGTCGGTGCATTCCAAAGGCAACATCCCTGCAAGCGGCGGGCGGGCCTTCAGGCCTGCGGGCCGGGGCAATGGGAGGCGGTGCGGTCACTGTAAAGCATTTTCGGACAGCGGCTTATGTCAGAGACCCGGGTCGGGGCGCGCCGCTGCTGCAGGCCCGATTGATCCCTTGCGGCAGGATGTTGCACAGAATCGACACATCGGTAAGTGCTTGTCAATTCGCTAGATAAAGGTTTGGGCCGTCCGGGGGCGGAGCCGTTTTTTCGGCGGATGTTGCGTTTTGTAAACACCGCGACCTATCCGGCCAGCGCAGTGGCCTGGCGATCATTCAGTCTTTGCGAGTGTGTAACTCCGCCCTGATTGGCGACTTACGAGGAAAGTTCCACCGGTGACACGTGGATGTCGGCGTTGAACTTCCGATTTGGCATGCCAAGTGCAGGGTCTCCTGGCGAAGTCGACACAGTTCGGACCTCATCAAGAGACAGAGGGGATCTGACGGGTTTCAGGTCCGTCGATCGTATCGTCAGGTTTCATGTGGCAATGTTGAGAATCTCCGGCGTCGTGTCCGGGGAGTGATAAACAGGTCGTTAGGTCTACCTACACATTTCTGTTAGGGAGGAAGCATGATGAAGAAGGTTTTGGTAGTTTTGGCAGTGGCGGCGCTGGCGATGCCGGCGATGGCGGCGGTGGACTACTTCCCGGTTACTGCGGACGGTTCGTTCGGGACGCACACTGGGGAAGGCTATTTCAACATGGGTGCAGCCGGTAGCCCGCGTCTGTACAAGGACAACCAGCACATGGGGTTCCTGGGCTTTGACGGCGCGGTGGGTGACAGCAGCGCCCAGTCGATTGCGGACTTCCTGGCGGCCAACGGCGGGTCGATCGCCGATGCGAAGCTGTACATCTGCGCCCACAACGCATTCAGCTCCTCCGCCGGCATCATCGGCCTGCGGTCGGGCAACGTCGGGGCGATCGTCGAGGACGGCTCGACCGGCGCCGGCGGCACCTTCGACAGCCCGGCGTCCGGGATCGCCGGTGCGAGTGAGCCGTTCGCGTTCCGCTCGCAGGACCCGGCCCTGAACACCTGGACCGCCCCGGGTATGGGCGTCGGGGAAGCCTGGATCCGCCCGAGCAACAGCGCGACGCTCAACGGCTTCGCGGCCGGCGACGAGATCGTCTGGAACGCCCGCGGCGAGGTGTGGACTTCTGGTACGCAGCTCGGTTATAACAACACTTATGGTACTTGGGCCCTGCAGTACCTGATCGGCCAGTACAACCGCAACGGCGCGATCGATGCGGCGAAGCTCGAGTCGGCCGGTCAGCTGGTCGTCAAGGATGCCTTGGGCAACCCAGTGGCCTTCGGTGCGGGCTTCGAGGCAGTTGACGTGCGTGGCACGGCCAATGAGCTGGGGCAGTGGTACGCGGTCGACCTGAATGACGAGATCATCCAGGCCTTGGCATCGGACCCGGAGATGAAGGGTTTGGGGTTCTACCAGAAGCTTACCTACTGCGGGTCGGTCGACTGGAGCAACAACCAGGAGTTCGTCTCGGTTGAGCAGTGGGGTGGCGTCAATGCGGCGTACATCGCCCTGAACGTGGTTCCCGAGCCGGCGACGCTGGCGCTGCTGGCGATGAGCGGCCTGGCCCTGATCCGTCGTCGCAAGTAACCAGGAGTTGTAACGGGAGACGGTCCGGGCGACTGGCTCGAAACGGATCCCGCGAGAATCGACGGCAGCCGCAACCGGGAAACCGGTTGCGGCTGTCTTTTTGTATGCAAGTGCAGAGGGGACTATTGCCCACCAGGCCCTCGCACAGCGCCGATCTGTTATTCTGAGCGAGGCGAGGAATCTCGGCTTTCCGCAGGGACGACTGAAGGCCCCGGCGCAAGCAGTTCAGTCGTCCCTGACGGGACTCCAATAGCAAAAGCAACAAACCAAGGCCTTGGTCGCCACGGCACCCCGCCTTGGAAAGGCGGGGCTACGATCGGTCGCCCCTGACGGGGCTCGAACGGCTACGACAACGGCAACAACTACGACCGTCGAAAAGAGATCCGCGATCGCCCCTGACGGGGCTCGAACGACCTCGACAACAAACCCCAGCGCCAAATGTGATAAAGAGACCGCCCACAAGTGGGGGAATAGCAAAGGCGATGTTGCCGGAGGTCGACACCGTTTACGCAGGATGTTGCCTGCAGGCAACATTGCGGCGATGCCGGGGTGGGCGCCTCTCCGGTCGCGTTGCGGAAGCAGCGGGGCGCTGAGTCACGTAACCCTCATGCACGGCAGGAGTTGTATGAGGCGTTGTGCGGTGGGTGGAAAAACAATGGCTTTTGCGGTACCCGTTGGCACGCAACGTGCAGTGATTTCGAGTGCAGCGCCGCTGATAAGCCGGCGACCCACTGGCGAAAGGCGGCATGAGTTCTGTTCGCCGCAGAACTCGGTTTGGTTGTGGGACGGTTGGTTCCTGCCTCAGCGACCCACTGAGGTTGAGAAACCGCAAGACTAACGCCGACAGTCGCGACCGATGAGCAATCGGTCGCGACTGTGTTTATAGGGTCCACCTCTGCCGCAAGCCTGTTGAGGTCCGTCTCGAAATTCCGTATAGTGTGCGGACGGAATCGATGCGGATTATACTCCTGCCCCGGAACCGACCATGACAAACATGAGAGCGACAGTCGTTTCAGTGGCCCCCTGGCTGGCCCTGTTGTCCTTGATACCTTTGGCTGTGGCCCAGACTGGCGCACCGGCGGGCGAGCCGGCCGCCTCGCAGCCCGCCCAGACCCAGCCGGCCAGCCCCGCCGAGCTGTTTCGCCAGGCGGAAGATGCCGTGGCCGCGGGGGACTTCGTGACGGCCATCCCGGCCTACGAGGCGGTAGTCGCGGCCGAGCCACGGAACCTGGCGGCCCTTCTCGGGTTGGCGGATGCGTATTTCAGCACGGGGGAAGGTTTCAAGGCCGTCGAGACATACAACGCTGCTCGCAAAGTCGCGCCGAACGACTGGCGAGCGGAGTTCGGGGTGGGCACGGTCTACCTTCAGGAGAACTATCACCGGCTGGCGCTGCCGTTTCTGCAGCGGGCGCTGTCGTTCGCCCCGCCGCGAGAGCGCCACCGCATCCTGCACAACCTGGCGATGGTCCATCGCGGTCTGCACAGGTTGCCGGAGGCGATCCGATATGCCCGCCAGGCGCTTGCGATCGATGCTGAGAAACTGGACACCCGTCGGTTGCTGATCGCGCTGTACGCCGAGAGCAAGCAGATGCCTGAGGCCGTGGCCGAGGCCCGCGCCACCTACGATCTAATCCGTCAGGGTCTTGCGGACAAGCCGGGCGACCGCGAGCAGCTCACGCAGCTGGCGCAGCTGCTGGCGACGTGGTCGGCGCTGGTCCAGCAGCAGATCGCCGCGGCGCCGAAAGACGCATCGCTGCGACTGCAGTTCGCCGATCTGCTGGAGCAGGTCAGCGATGTCCGCCAGCAGTTGACTTTGCACGACGCGCTCGAGCAGGTGGACCAGGCGCACGAGGCCGCTGGGGACAATCCCGAGGTCTTGTTTGCCCGCGGCCGGTTGCGGTACATGATCGGCCAGCCGGAGCAGGCCGCCGAAGATCTGCGCGCGGTTCTCAAGGCGGTGCCGGAGCATGAGCGGGCGAAGGAGTTGCTGGGCCGGATCGAGGCGCCGGACCAGACCGCTGAGCGATAATCTGCGGGTGCATTCTTTGCGTTGTGGCACCCGGCGGGGTTTACCGCTCCCTCACGGTCGCGGCTCGTTGG
>JAWLBS010000028.1:11634-26879 GCA_041687575.1 Phycisphaerae bacterium
GCGGCTCGTTGGCGTGACCCTTCCGTCGTTGCAATTTGCGCCGCATATCGATAGGATTCGGCGGATGTGGTCGAGATCCTGTTGAGTGGCGGCATGCCGAACCCATTGATCAGTGTCATCATCCCTACGCGGAACCGTCGCGACCTGGTGTTGCGGGCGGTCCGGTCGGTGTTGCGCCAGGACCATCCACACCGGCAGATCCTGGTCGTCGATGACGGGAGCACCGACGGCACGGTCGAGGCCCTGGCCGGCGAGCCGGGCTGCCGGGTGATCCGCCAGGAGGCTGGTGGTCCCGCCGCTGCCCGGAACACGGGGATCACCGCGGCCGAGGGCGAGTACCTGGCATTTCTGGACAGCGATGATTACTGGCTGGAGAACCACCTGTCGACCCTTCTGGCGGCGATGGCCGACCCGCGGGTGGGCCTGGCCTATTGTCCCACGAAAACGGTGACGCTGGACAGCGAGCCGCTGGGCGGGCGGCGCGACTGCCGCAAGTGTTACAGCGGCCAGGTCGCCGAGCGGCTGTTCCGGCACGTGTTCATTCACACATCCAATGTCCTGTGCCGCAGCGACCTGGTGCGGCAGGCGGGTTGTTTCGACACGTCGCTGTCGGTCTGCGAGGACTACCACCTGTGGCTGCGGTTGGCGCTGCGGTGCGAGATGGCGGCGGTCGAGCCGGTCACCTCGATGCGCTGCTGGCACGGCCGGGCGCTCAGTCGGCAGGACCGGCTGCGCAATGTCGTGGTCCGGGCGGCGATGCTGGAGCGGTTTTACCTGCGTGAAGGCGGGCGCGAGGCGATCCCGGCCCGATCGGCGTGCAAGCGGCTGGGCAAGGTCTTCTTTCAGGCCGGCCGGTCGCTGGCACGTGCGGGGCAAGGGCGCGATGCCATGGGCTTCTTTCGCCGGTCGGTGCGTTATCGGCCCTGGCAGTTCCGCGGGTGGACGGGTCTGGGGGCATGCTGGATGCGGCCAGGGCAGTCGGACCCGCAGGTTGTTCAGCAGCTTCTGGGCGGGCTGGCCTGGTCGCTGCGAGGCGATTAGCATATCCGGCCATGCGGCCGATCGTTTCCATTATCATCCCGACGCGCAACCGCGGGGCCCTGTTGCGTGCGGCCCTGGGCAGCGTCGCCAGCCAGACGTTCGACGACTGGCAGGTGATCGTAGTCGACGACGGGAGCGAAGAGGATCTCGGGCCGGTCATCGATTCGTTCGCCGGGCCTATCCGCCGGATCCGGATCGCCAAGTCCGGACCCGCGGCCGCGCGGAACGTCGGCATCGACGCGGCGGACACCGAGTATCTCGCCTTCCTGGACAGCGACGACCTGTGGCTGCCCGACCATCTGTTCAGGGGGATCGAGTTGCTGCGGCGGGAACCGCGCGTCGGGCTTGTCTACCACGGGGCGGAGGCTATCGACCAGGCCGGCCGGGTCGTCGGGCAGCGCAAGGCGCGCCGCGAGCCGAGCGGCTGGGTCGCCGAGCCGCTGCTGGCCTATGACTTCATTCCCACGCCGTCGGTGATCTGCCGGCGGGAGGTGTTGCAGCAGGCCGGCTGCTTCGACGAGGCGCTGCCGTGCGGGGAGGATTACGACCTGTGGCTGCGGATGTCGCTGTTGTGCGAGTTCGGCCGGGTCGACGAGCCGCTCATGCAGCGTCGCCTGCACGCCGACAATCTGAGCCGCCGCAACAAGGCCCGGGCGCAGGTCGCCCGTGCGGTGTTGAAAGAGCGGTTCTGTCAGAGGCCGCAGGTGCGCGGGGTGGTGCGGGAGTCATTTGCCCGGGCCGTTCTGGGCGAGGCGTTTCGCCGGGCGGGGCGGGGGCTGCTGCTGGGGGGGTGGCCGGTGACGGCGCGGCGGTTCCTGCGTCGCGGGCTGCATTACAGGCCGCTGTGTCCGCGGGCGTGGGTGCTCTTGGGGCGGGCGTGGTGGGACGGCGGCGCCAACGGCGCGGATGATCCCGGGGCTGAGATCCTGCGCAGGACGGGGCATCGGCTGGATGGGGAGGAATTGTAAAGGGCGGGGCGTTGTTGTGGACAGGGGGTTGCGGGCTTGTCTTCTCGCCGAGCGGTTTGCCGATGTCATCCTGCACGAAGTGATCCGTCCGCCGGTCCACCGCGACCTCACGGTCACGGCTCCTTCCCGCCCGCCCCCGGGGCGAGACTGTGGCCGCGGCGGCCAGGGCCTCGCTCTCGGATGTCTGTGGCGCCGGCGTGGGCGCCGGTGGGTCGGCGAAATCCCGCAACGGACAGGAGGCGGTGCGGTAAAAGGCATTGGTGGGCGACAGTGCAGTCCAGGGGCATCGGCAGCCGAAAGTGATTGCATGCGAAGCAGTTAGCGGTGACGTACAAGGGAGGTTTTCGCCAGTGAGCATCTGCGACATCCTGCTGGAAAAGGGCAAGATCCAACCGGACCAGCTGCAGTCCGCGCTGGCGGCGCGCAAGAATCCGCATGATCGCATCGACCGCATCCTGGTCCAGATGGGCTTTGTCAAGGAAGAGGATGTCCTGTCGGTCCTGAGCGAGCAGCTGGCGATGCCGGTGGTCGATCTGCAGGAGACGCCGATCGACGTGAAGCTGCTCAAGGAGATGCCCAGCCGCCTGGTCCACCGCCGCAAGATCGTCCCGATCGCCAAGACCAACGGCACCTTGCGGGTGGCGACCTGCGACCCGTTCGACCTGTACGCCGTCGAAGAGATCCGGATGATGACCGGCCTGCAGGTCGAGACGGTCCTGGCCAGCGAGATCGACATCAACCGGGTGATCAAGAAGCACCTGGGCGTCGGCGGCGGGACCATCGAAGAGCTGATGGAAGACGAGGAGGTCCAGCTGCTCAGCGAGGTCGCCGTCGAGGACGGCGAGATCGAGGCCGAGGCGCAGGAGGCCTCGGTCATCAAGCTGGTCAACGAGCTCCTCGTCGAGGCCCTGCACCAGCGGGCCAGCGACGTGCACATCGAGCCGTTCGAGAACGACCTGGTGGTCCGCTACCGCATCGACGGCGTGCTGCACGACACCCCGACCCGTTCGGAGATCCGCCGGTTCCAGGCGGCGATCATCAGCCGCATCAAGATTCTTTCGAACCTGAACATTGCTGAAAAGCGGCTGCCCCAGGACGGCGGCTTCAAGATCAGGGCCCACGGCAAGGAGACCGATATCCGCGTCTCGATCATCCCGACGATCTGGGGCGAGGCGGTGGTCATGCGACTACTGGACAAGTCCTCGATCGCCCTGGAGCTCAGCGACCTGGGCATGATCGGCGACACGCTGGTGGCCTGGCAGAAACTGATCAAGATCCCGCACGGCATCCTGCTGGTCACCGGGCCGACCGGCTCGGGAAAGACGACCACGCTGTACGGCGCCCTGCGGGAGATCGTCTCGCCCGAGATCAAGATCCTGACCGTGGAGGACCCGGTCGAATATCAGCTCCAGGGCATCAACCAGGTGCAGGTCAACCGGCGGATCGGGCTGAGCTTCGCGGCCGGCCTGCGGTCGTTCCTGCGGCATGACCCGGACGTGATCCTGGTCGGTGAGATTCGCGACCTGGAGACGGCCGAGACGGCCATCCAGGCCTCGCTGACGGGTCACCTGGTCTTCAGCACCCTGCACACCAACGACGCCGCCAGCGCGAACACGCGTCTTTTGGATATGGGCGTCGAGCCGTTCCTGGTGGCCTCGTCGGTCGAGGCGGTGCTTGCCCAGCGGCTGGTCCGCAAGATCTGTTCGAACTGCAAGGAGGCCTACAAGCCCGACCCGGACTCGCTGCCCAAGGATATGTACTACAAGGGCGAGGATCTGTATCGCGGGGCCGGTTGCCGCCAGTGCCTGAACACCGGCTACAAGGGCCGTTTGGGGATCTTTGAGCTGCTCACGCTCAACGAGGAGATTCGCGAGTTGATCATGAACCGCTCGGGCTCCGGGGCCATCATGACGGCCGGCCGCAAGAACGGGCTGGTCCTGCTCCGTGAGGACGGCTGGAACAAGGTCCGGGCGGGCATCACCACGCCGCAGGAGATCCTGCGGGTGACCAAGGCACAGGCATAAGAAGCGCAAACAGGTTCCAAACCTCCGGACGGTCCGTGTCGTAGAGGAATGAGTCAGACTTTGCGGCGGGGGCGCTGTCAGGGCGACGGAAAGAGACGATGCCGACGTATACCTACAAAGCCAGGAGCGTGGAAGGGCAGGTCGTAGAGGGCATGCTGACGGCTGACAGTCAGCAGGCGGCCCTGCACATGCTCGACGAGCGAGCGCTCTATCCGCTGGACGTCCAGGAAGGTGTGATCGACGCGGCGGCCGGGCTGTTTGCCAAGAAGGTCAAGCTCGCGCACCTGGCGACGGCGTACACGCAGCTGGCGGATCTGTTGCGCTCGGGCGTGCCGGTGTTGCGGTCGCTGGACCTGCTGTGCCGGCAGAACGCCCACCCGGCCCTGACGGCCGTGATGCGGAGCGTCCGCGATGACGTGGCGGGCGGGCAGAGCCTGGCCGATGCGATGGCCAAGCACCCCAAGGTCTTCGCGAACCTGCACTGTTCGATGGTGCGTGCGGGCGAGCGGGGCGGATTTCTGGAGGACGTGCTGGCGCGGATCGCGGGTTTCGTCGATCGGCAGAACCAGTTGCGTTCCAAGCTGGTCGGCGCGATGATCTATCCGGTGGTGCTGCTGATCGTCTGCGTTGTGGTGGTCGTGGCGATGATGACGTTCATCGTGCCGAAGATCCGCCCGCTCCTGGAGAATGCCCAGGAGCTGCCGGTACTGACACAGGCGATCTTCAGCCTGAGCGACTCGATTCGGGATTACGGGCTGTTCATCGGCTTCGGGATCGGGATGGCGTTCGTGGCGGTCAGCGGCTACTTCAAGACGCAGCAGGGGCAGTACAACAAGGATGCGTGGAAGCTGAAGATGCCCATCATGGGCAAGCTCTTCACGATGGTTGCGGTGTGCCGGTTCTGCCGGATCCTGGGGACCCTGATCGCCAGCGGTGTGCCGATCCTACAGGCCCTGCAGATCGCCAAGGACTCGGCTGACAACCAGGTGCTGGCAGACGCGGTCGAGGAGGCCACCGAAAACGTCCGCAAGGGCGAGTCGCTGACCACGCCGCTGGCCCGCAGCGAGCTGTTCCCGCTGGACATCCTGGACATCATCGCCGTCGGCGAGGAGTCCAACACCCTGGACAAGGTCCTGGTGGACCTGGCGGATACGAACGAGGCCCGCACGGGCCAGTTGATCGATACGTCGGTCCGGCTGCTCGAGCCGGTGCTGATCGTCTTTATGGCGGTGATCGTGGGAATTGTGGCAATGGGTCTGCTGCTGCCGATCCTGGGGATGGCGGCGCAGATGCAGGGATAAACGTTCAGGTTTGCATGCCCGATGCGGCATGGGACGCACGGAAGTCTGTAAGGCCGAGTTGCCTGCTAAGGAGCTAACAGAATGAAGCGCAACGCTCGCAAGGGATTCACGTTGATCGAAGTGCTGCTGGTGGTCATGATCCTGGCCATGCTGGCCGCGGTGGCCGTACCGAGGCTCATGCAGGCCGGCGATCGGGCCAAGATCGGCGTGGCCAAGACTACCGTCGGTCGGTCGGGCCCGGTCGCCACGGCGCTGAACATGTTCAAGCTGGACGTCGGCCGGTACCCGACGACCGAGGAGGGCTTGGGGGCGCTGGTGTCCAAGCCGACGACGCTGGAAGGCAATCAGGCCGACAACTGGAACAAGTACATCGACGACGCCGAGTCGCTCAAGGATCCGTGGGGCAACGCGTACGGCTACAGGTTCCCGGGCGAGGTCAACGCCGACGGCTATGACCTGTGGTCCAACGGTCCGGACGGCCAGGCCGGCACGGCCGACGACATCAGGAACTGGCAGTCGGACCAGGGCTAGGCTTGCGGCCGTTTGGAGCAGGCACCGGGCGGCCCCGCCGGCGAGCGTGCGGCGGGGACGCCTCCCGGCCGGGCTCGGTGCGACCCAGTGCGGAATACCAGTGGCCCGGCGGTTTGCCGGGCCGCTTTGTTGCGGCCGGGAAGGCAGCAGGCAGGTGATCCGGATGATCGTCAACCCCAAGCGCCAGTGGTCCCGATCCCGCGAGGGTTTCACCCTCGTGGAGATGCTGGTGGTCATTGCGCTGCTGGGGCTGCTGGCGACGATAACCTGGCCCCTGATCCGCTCGGACACCCCGCGCCAGAAGCTCGACCAGTCGTGCGAGCGACTGGCTTCACTGATGGCGATGTGCCGGGCGCAGGCGATGCTCAATGGGCACCCGGTCCGGCTGACCTGGGTCGACCCGGCGGCCGAGGACGAGGGCCTGTCCGAGACGATCCAGCCGATCGTCACGCACGAGGCCAACCCGATCGAAGCGCCGGGCGAGTTTCGCAACATGGCGGCCGGCTGGGCCAACGAACCGGCCATCCAGTCCGGCGTGCGGGTCCGGCTCGTGCAGCGGGGTCCGTTCAGCCTGGTGAGCCTGTCGGGGAGCCAGGGCCGCTTCGATCTGCCCGAACAGCCGAGCCTGGAGACCGTGCAGTTCCACCCGGACGGTACGGCTGATCCGGCGGTGTTCGTGCTGACGGTCGCGCTGCCCGGCGAGGACGAGTCGTCCGAGCTTCAGAAGTGGATCGTCCTGGATGAGTTCACCGGCCAGGCGACGGTTCAGGTCCCGCCGGATCCGGACCAGTTCGAGGCCCTGCTGGACAAGCAGGCGGAGCTGGTCGACCTGCAGTTCGAGGAGCAGGCGGTCGAGGTCGTCGACAACCCGATGGATTCGTTGATGGGGCAGCTCGGCGGCGGTGCCGGCATGGAGGGCCTCAGCAGCCTGATCGACAACCTGCGGGCCGGGATGGAAGGCGGCAGGGGGGCGCGGCGATGAGGCGGCAGCACCACATATTGCGCCTGCAGCATTCTCCCCAGGGGGTCAGACCCCGGTGGATCTTCCCGGCGTTGATGCAGCCAAGGGAATTGGGGCATGGGTTCGAGCCCGGGCATGCTACCAGGGGTCAGACCCCCGGCACGTGCGGCGCTTCCAGGGGTCTGACCCCGGATCGCACGCTTCCCAGCGGAATCAACGCCGGGATTTCATGGCGGCCGGGGTGTCTGTGCACGTCACCGGGGTCTGACCCCGTGGCGTTCGACCGGCACGGTTCTGCTCCCTGCTTCGCCGAACAACGGCTTCGCAGGGCGGGGACGCAGGACCGTGGCACCCAGCCGGGGCGTTTCTGCCCAGGGGGTCAGACCCCGGTGGACCTTTCAGGTATTGGTGCGGCCAAGGGAATTGGGGGGTGGGCTCGAACGCGAGCGTCCTGCCAGGGGTCAGACCCCCGTAAGCGACCCGCTCTGCCACGGATCCTGGGTACCCCCCGCCGGCGCGGGGCGGCGGTCAGGTCCGGCAGCGTCCTGCTGGAGGTGCTGGTCACCGTGACGATCATGGCGATGTTCATGTCGCTGATCGGCGCGCAGATCCTGTCTTCGGTTCGGGCGGCCGGGGCGATCGAGCGTCGCCAGACGGCGGTGCTGCTGACCGAGTCGCTGATCGGGCGGCTGCAGTCGGGGGGCTTCGAGCTGACCGACCAGACGCAGCAGGTCAGTGACACGTTCGGCGACGCGCATCCCGGGTGGGGCTGGCAGGTCTTCGCCGAGCCGACCGAGGACGACCAGACGCTGATCCGCGTCCGGCTGCGGGTGCTTCGCGACGAAACGGGCGAGGGGGACGTGACGGTCGATTCGATGACCCCCGTGACCGAGATGACGACCTTCTGGGCGATGCCCGTCAAGTTCAACCTCGTCGAAGATTTCGGCATGAGCGAGGAAGATGCCGGGGCGCTGGCCGCGGCCGGCATCGACCCGTACAGCCTCGATCCGGCAGCGCTGATGGGGATGGACCTGGGCGATCTGCTGAGACAGTTCCCGCAGCTCGAGGGGCTGCTGCGGATGTACGGGCTGGACGTGTCGATGCTCAGCGCGATGGACCCGGAGATGATCCGCAGCGCCCTGGAGGGCGTGCTGGGCGACATGGGCGGCTCGGGCGGCGGCTCGGGCGGTGGGGCCGGCGATGGCGGCGGCGCCGATGGCGGAGACGATGGCGGCGGCAGCGGGAGCATCGATTTCAACGAGGTGCGGCGATTGCTCGAGAGCGGGGACCAGCAAGCAGCCGAAGACTACATCCGCTCGCACGCGGGCGACGAACTGGGCGGCGGTGCCGCGGGAGGGCGCTGATGAATGCATCACGCATCCGCCGGCGAGGCATCACGCTGATCGAGATGCTCGTGTCGATCTCGCTGGTCCTGCTGACGATGGCGACGCTGTTTCTGTTTTACACGATCGCCCTGGACGCGACCAAGCGGGCCGGCGAGCATACCGTCCGTATCCAGAGGGCCCGGGTGGTGCTGCATCAGATGGCCCGCGAGATCCGCCAGGCGGCCGCCGGCGCCCAGCAGACGCGCAACGCCCTGGCCGGCAAGATGCACTCGCTGACGATCGATACGACGACCATGCCGCCGGCGACCGTGATGCAGACGTACGGGCTGGAGGAGAGGCCGCCGACGCCGGCGTCCGACGTACGGCGGATCGAGTACTATCTGGCCGTCGACCCGGAGGCGACCGACGAGGACGGCAACCTCGGGGTGCTCGGGCTGGTGCGGCGCGAGCAGAAGCAGCTGAACAAGGCCGTGATCGACCTTGACGACAGGGAGGTCCTCAAGGAAGTTCGCATGATGGCCCCGGACGTGCGGTACATTCGCTTGCGGTATTTCGACGGCGGCACGTGGCAGGACGTATGGAGGGGCGGCAGCGGGGTCAACGGCCTGCCGCAGGCGGTCAAGATCACGATCGGCTTTGAGCCCGACGTGGATATGCTCAGTGGGCAGGAGGAGACGCTCCAGACCGAATTCGACCTGATGGGCAACCCCCAGGACGAGCCGCCGGTAAAAGGACGGTACAGCCTGATCGTTCGCCTGCCGAGCGCCAACGCGATGATGGCGCAGCTCAAAGCGGCCCAGCAGGGTCGGGGTGAGAATCTGGGGTCGGGGTTGTGAGCGGAATATGAGATATGCGATCCGACATCCCGGCCGGCGAGGCGTGATCCTCCCGGTGGCCCTGCTGATCATCGGGCTGCTGGCGGTCCTGGCCGCCCAGGTCGTCTTTCGCAGCACTGTCGACCTGGCGGCGCTGCAGGCATCGGAGGCCTCGCTCAAGGCCCGCATGGCTGCCGAGGCGGGCCTGCAGAAGGTAATCGCCGTGTTGCAGGCCAGCCCCGATGCCGCGGACGTCCAGCAGCAGGACCTGCCGCGGGGGCGGATCGACATGGACGCGTGGTACGACATGGCGGACCACTACGAGGCCCGCATCGTGCAGGGGGCGCTGTCCGGCGGCTCGAGCGGCGTGGAGGGGCAGGTCCCCGGCAAGCCCAGCGCGGCCAACCCGCCCACCTGGCGGTTCAGCGTGGTCGCCTGCGAGCCCGGCGAGCCGGGCAGCGAGTCGACGGTCCGTTTCGGCGTGACCGACGAGTCCTCGAAGCTGAACCTCAACGTTGCTTCACGGGAGCAGCTGCTCCGGCTGATCCAGGAGGTGGTCGACGATCCGGAGGTCGTCCCCGAGGATCTGGTCAAGGCGATCGACTATTGGCGCAGCGACGTGCCTGAAGGCCAGGAGGACCAGTCCGAGGACGCCTGGTACCAGACCCTCGACTCGCCCTACGTGCCCAAACACGCGCCGTTCGATTCGGTCGAGGAACTGCTGCTGGTCCGCGGCATGAACGGCCGGATCCTCTACGGCGAGGACTGGAACCGCAACGGCCTTCTGGACCCGTCCGAGGACGACGGGGACGCGTCGTTCCCGCCGGACAACGGCGACGGCCAGCTCGACCGCGGCCTGTACCCGTTCCTGACGGTCTGGTCGAGCGAGCCGAACACGAGCAATACCAACAGGCCGCGGGTCTTCCTCAATGCCGGCAATGCCGACACGATGAAGCTCTACGCGAGCCTGCCGCCGTACTACACCGTCGACCACAAGAGGGCGATCGGGATCGCCAAGCGGGAGCCGGGCGGGCTCAAGACCCCGCTGGACGTGATCCTGAAGGGGTCGGTCAGTGGCAATGGTTTTACGATGGAAGACCTGCCGATGATCCTCGACGACCTGACCTGCGTGCGGGCCCAGACCCGTGCCGGGCTGGTCAACGTGAATACCGCCCCGGCCGAGGTGCTCGTGGCGATCGGTTTCACCGCCGAGGAGGCGCGGCGGATCGTCACCACGCGCAGCCAGCTCACCGGGGCCGACAAGACCACGCTGGCCTGGCTGATCCAGCAGGGCGTGGTGGACATGGAGCGGCTGAACGATCCGGCGCTGTTTCAGAGTTTGACAACGCGGTCCTTCCAGTTTCACGTGGAGTCGGTGGGCTTCGCCGACCACGTCGGCACGTTCTGCCGCCTGGAAGCGATCATCACCATGCAGGGCCGCATGTGCCAGGTCGCCTACTGGCGCGACCTGAGCGGCCTGGGCCTCGGTTGGCCGGTCCACGGCCAGGAGGAATCGACCTTTGGTTCCAACCTTGATGGATAAGCTGCCCGGTCGCAGCCGCCGCCTGGTGGCGCTGGACTGGGATACCCGTACGTTCAACGCGGTGGAGGCGACCGTCCAGAAAAGCGGCCTGCGGATCAACCGCGTGATCTCGGCGAGCATCCCGGAGGACGTGAAGGTCAACGACGTGGAGACCTTCGCGCCGTACATCCGGCAGGTGCTGGCTGACAAGAAGTTCACGACCCGGCAGGTGCTGCTGGCGGTGCCGCGAGAGAAGGTCATCCTGGTGAACCTGCGGCTGCCGGAGGCGCCGGTGGGCGACCTGTCGAACATGGTCAGGCTCCAGGCCGCCCGCGAGCTGCCGTTTTCGGCGGACGAGGCGGTGATGGACTTCGCCGGCTCGAAGGCCCATGACGCGCCGGAGTTTCTCGACGTGACGGTCGCCGCCATTCAGCGCGAGGCGCTGGCCTACTACCAGAAGCTGGCCAGCGCGGCGGGCCTGAGCCTGGTGCGGCTGGGACTGCGGCCCAACTCCAACCTCGTCAGCGTGATCGGCGGGGTGCAGCCGTTCCCCGACGACCGCATCCTGTTCGTCGATATCGCCCCGCAGACCACCGAGATCAACATCTTCCGCTGGGGCCGGCTGACCTACTCCCGTTCGGTCCACATCAACGCCGAGGCGGGCGGGGCGGCCGATGAGGCGGCGAGCCGGCCGGTGCTGATGGAGGTCCTGCGGACCGTCGAGGCCTATCGCACGACCGACCACAACAAGATCGACCAGATCATCGTCGCCGGCGACACCGGGCAGGAACGGTGGCTGGCCGACGCCCTGCGGACCCGGCTGAGTTCGCCGGCCTCGCTGTATGACCCGCGCTGGACCGTCGAGATCGACAAGGACCGGGCCGAGCAGATGACGGGCTTTGCCGCGGTGCTGGGTCTGCTGGCCGGTCAGCTGAGCCCGGAGATCGGGCGCTTCGACTTCGCCTCGCCGAAAAAGCCGCTGGACATGGCGGCGATTCGTCGCCGGCAGATCATCACCGCCACAGCCGCCGCGGCAGTGCTGCTGTTTGGGGCGTGGCTGGCCTCGGCGTCGTACGTCGGTCAGCTCGATGCCCAAAAGGCCGCGGTGCAGGCCGAGATCGACAAATTGCAGGTCGAGGCGAGCAAGGTCGACCTGCTGGACAAGCGGATCGAGACGGCCCGCAAGTGGATGAACCAGGACCTGGTCTGGATCGACCAGCTCCGCAACGTCGTGCAGCGAATGCCTGACAACACCAGGTGCTACGTGACCAAGCTCAGCGCCCGGGCCAACAGCAGCGAGGGGGACGACGCGCGGGAGCTGCAGGTCGGCCTGCGGATGAGCGACGGGCGGATCCCCAGTACGATTCAGGACGAGCTGATGAGCAATACCGATTTCCGCGTGACGATCGGCGCGTCGCGGCAGTCGACCCGTGACGCCCGGTATGACTACACCGGCGAACTGACGATCGTCATCCCCGGCAAGCTCGCCGGATCGGTCGCGCAGCCGAAGGCCCCGGCCAGCCAGCCGGCGGAGGTGCCCGCCGCCCCTCCGGTCGCGGGCGAGGACGATCAGACCTCGACCGTGGCTTCGCGGGATCGAGGGGCGGTTGACGGTGGTCCGGCCGCGGCCCGGGCGCAGGAGCAGACCCGATGACCCAACGTGAACGCAGACTATCCGTCGCCGCTGGCGCTGTGGTCGCCTGCCTGGTGCTCTGGGGGTTCGTGCAGGGGGTGATCCTCGAGCCGATCACCACGACGAGCCGTCAGCTCGAGGACCTGCAGACGCAAAAGACGCAGCTGTTCGCCCGCGCGCAGATGAAACCCGCCTACAAGCGGCACTGGCAGCAGCTCCAGAGCAAGACCCTCGCGGCCAACCCGAACATCGCGGCCGGCCAGCTCGACGTGCTCATCAAGCGCCTCATGCAGGAGGCGGGGTTGACCAACCTGTCGGTCAATGTCGGGCGGCCCCGCGAGGAGAAGAAGGCCTGGCCGGGCCTGTACATCATCCCTTACACGGTCATCACGGCCGAGGGGAGCATGGAGGCCTTCACGAAGTTCCTGCACGCCTTCTACCGGCAGCCGTATGCGATGCAGATCCTCTCGTACAACCTGGAGCAGCCGGTGGCGCTGCGGAACCGGGAGAATCCGCTGAAGGTCTCGAGCCTGCGGATCGAGGCGATCACACTGAACAACCAGGAAGTGCCCAAGGACATGCGGGCGACCGTCGACGAGGGCGAGGGCAAACTGTCCGAGCCGTGGCGGCCGACCGATCCGGACGTGCTGGCGTACACCGTGCTGTGGGACAAGCAGTTCATGGAGCCGTATACCGAGCCGGTCGCGCCTCCGCCCCCGCCGCCCCCGCCGGCGACACCGACGGTCGCCCAGCCGCTGCTGACCCCCAACGGCGGGCCCGTCAAGGACCCGACCGACGTGCGGATCCGCTGCACGACCGCGGGGGCCACGATCCGCTACACCACCGACGGCAGCATGCCCAGCCGCACCCATGGCGAGGTGTATGACAACAGCAAGCCGATTCGGGTCGACAAGCCGACAACGATTCGGGCCATTGCCTACCGGGACAAGATGAAGGACAGCCCCGTGGCGACCGCGTCGTTCAGCGAGCCGCCGCCTCCGCCGCTGAAGCTGATCGCCCTGTGGACCTACGGCCCGATCAACGAGGCGGTCCTGATCGACGAGCAGACCCAGCAGCGTCAGTACGTCGAGGAGGGCGCCCCCTTTGACGGCGGCCAGCTGCTGCTCGTGCTGCCCGAGGCCGCGGTGGCCGAGATGCCTGACGGGCCGCGTTATGTCTACCGGCTTGGCCAACCTCTGGCCCAGAAGGAACTTCTCGATCCAATGAGGCAACCGGACATCGCGGCCGCGGTAGAAATCCTGATAGAGACGCAGTGGTGAGGCAGGCCCATACAGGCCGATAACGATACAACCGCCCGCAGCGGCCCGAGCGCGGGGCCGGTGCCTTAAGGGGCCCGGTGTTAGGGGCCCCTGAATATATGAAGTGATGAAGTCCATCGCAGTCATTGCGGTCGGCCGAGCCGGCCGTGAAGGAGCAGACTGAATGTTCAACGATACGACCGGGCACATTCGAGATAACTGGAAGAGTATTACGGGCCTCAGTGCGGCGGTGTTGCTGGCCGTGCTGATCGGGCGGCTTGTATCGGCCGAACCGGCCCCCGCCCCGGGTGCGGCCGATGAGTCGTCCGCCAAGGTCCAGGTCGCCGCCCCCGATGAGATGGCCCGGCTCAAGGCCGCGGCGCGCCGTTCGGTCGGCTCCAATGCCCCGGCCAGCCGTCCGACGATGGTCGAGGTCCGTCGTCCCGGGCGGACGGGCGATGAAGGCCCGACTGGTTCTCCGGCCGCCGCGCCGATCGTCGTCGATCCGGTCCGGCCCGGTGACGTGCAGCGGGACGAGTTGATGCCCGAAGCGCCCACCGCCGACAGTATTGAGGCGGTCCCCGACAGTGAGCAGGGCGAGATGGCCCCGTCCCCGGCCGCCGAGGAGATCGTCGAGCGGCCGGCCGGCGAGCCCGACGGCCTCGTCGAGGACCGCTCCGGTTCGGCTCCTGCCGATGGTGCGGCTGAGTCACCCGCGGCGCCCCAGCCGCAGGAGCTGGGCGTGACGGGGCAGGCCCCAGCCGCGGAGGTGGCGGAGGAGATCCCGGCGGCGCCCGAGCCGGTTGTCGAACAGCCGGCGGCCGCGGCGCAGGAGCCTGCCGAGGCCACCGCCGATCTCGGCGCGGATGATGACCAGGTCGCCCCGGCCGCCGACGAGTCGGCCGGCGCGCAGAGCGTGGCCAGCGCCGTCCCCGAGTACATGCTCAAGTCCTACAACTTCAATCTCAAGGGCGCCGAGTGGAAGGACGTGCTGGAGTACTTCAGCCGCGCCACCGGCCTGAGCATCATTGGCGAGACGCAGGACCTGACCGGCACGGTCGATTTCTACCATCAGCGGCCGATGACGTTCCAGGAGGCCTTCCGGTACTTCAACCGCCTGCTCGGTTCGCAGTCGCAGCAACACATCGCGCTATTGCGCAAGAAGAGCGGCTACATTCAGATCGTCAAGGCGGTCGGCAGCACGGCGTTCCTGCGGTGGCTGGACGTCGACCGGTTCTTCGAGGGGTACGAGGCCTTTCAGGAGGCGGATCTGGCCGAGGACGAGAAGTGCGTGGTCTTTTACACCCCGACCAACGCCGATGCGCCCGAGCTGGTCGAGCAGTTCCGCTCGTTCGCGCCGGACAGCATGCTGATCCAGACCCTCGGCAACTCCAACCAGATCATCGTGGCCGGCCAGGCGGTCGACGTGGACCGCTGGCTGCAGATCGTCCAGCGGCCGATCGACGACGACCTGCGTCCGATGCGACGGTTCGAGCTGAAGAATACGCAGGCGGCCGACGTCCGCAACATCGTTCAGCAGATGTTCCCGGCGACCGGCGGTGCCGCGCCGCGTCGGGGTGGGCAGCCGACCGCCGCCGGTGGCGGTCTGGGCGACCGGATCGACATCGCCGTCGACGAGAACGCCAATGCCCTGCTGGTCAAGGCGACCGCCGGCAAGCTCGGGAATATCGCCGCGCTGATCGAGCAGCTGGATGTCGAGACGCCGGAAGACGCCCGCATGGAGGTCTTCCAGCTCCAGCACGCCCGCGCCGAGGACCTGGTCAACACGATCAAGCAGATGTTCGCCAGCAGCGCCGGCCCGCGTCGCCGCGGTGCGGGCCAGT
>JAWLBS010000029.1:0-26526 GCA_041687575.1 Phycisphaerae bacterium
ACGTCGGTGACGCCAGCGGCTACCTCAACGCCTACATGCTCTGGCAGCCGGAAGACTCGGTCGATACGGCCGCCACGTGGGAGATGACCTGCCTGCTGATCGGCAACGCCCCGCAGGAGACCTGCACCGTCGATGTCACCCCGCGGCGGTGCCAGGCGTTCGCCCCGCGGCCGACGATGACCTGCCGCTGGGTCAACACCGACGTTGCGACCGGCTCTGTCGTCGGGACCGGCACCGTCGTCGTCGACCAGTACGGCCTGATCACCGTGCCGCAGGCGACGGTGACCAAGGGCAAGAATCGTCTGGCGATCACGATCGTCGGCGACATCCACCCGGACGGCCAGCTCAACGCGCTGGATCTGCTGCGGCTGGCCAACAGCTGGGGCAAGGCCCCCGGCGAGCCGGGCTATGACCCGGCCTGCGACCTCAATGGCGACGGCCCGGTCAACGCGATCGATCTGCTGATGTTCGCGAAGAACTGGCAGAAGTAGCCGCGCTGGCCGCACGCAGGTCCGGTCCACTGTCACGCGCCGCGGATGCCCGCATCCGCGGCGCGTGATCTTGGTATCATGTAACCGTGTTCGCGATTCAGTGTCTCGTTCGAGGAAGGGAGCATATCCATGAAGGCTTCACTGGCCGTTCCAGCCGTGCCGGGTGCCGTCGTGCTGCTCGGACCGGCGCTGTCTTTGTGGACCGGTCGGGATCAGTAACAAGGCCCCGAGGTCTTGCAGGCAGGCGCCTTGGCAAGGTCCCGGGCCCGTAAGTAACGGGCCGGCTGCATGTGACGGCCCGGGATCGATCTTTCGGGAACTGGAGGGTACTCACGTGAAATGGTTCGCATGTCTTTTGACCCTGGTGGTGGTGGCAACGGCCGGTCCGAGTCGAGCCGCACCCGTCGCCTACACCGATGCAGCCGGCAACGGCAACTGGTCGGCCCCGGCCTCCTGGACGCAGAATGCCGGCTATCCCGGCGGCAACGACCCGGGGGACACCGCCACGATCGACAACGGCACCACCACCGTCGACGTGGACGTGCCTTCGATGGGCATGATCACCGTCGATGGCGGCGGCAAGCTCTACGCGGCGATCAACCTGAACAACCCCAACACCGTCACGGTCAACAATGGCGGCCAGGTTGAGTTCCGCGCCAACTACCCCACCCGCCAGAAGTACTACTGGAACATGATTCTCAACGACGGCGCCCTCTGGTACGGCAACCTGCACCAGGACGGGGCAATGAACGGCACGTTCACGGTCGGTGACAGCGCCACAGTGACCATCCGGCACAGCGGCGCCACCTACAACAACGGCAATCTCGCAGGCGCTATCAGCGGGCCCGCGACCTCGACGATCCACTTCGAGGCCGTCAGCTACAGCAACTACATGATCCTCAACGGCGCCAACACCAACCTGCTGTGCAACCTCAACATCAAGTGCCCGCTGACGTGGGGAGCCAATACCCCGCTGGGGCCGAACACGGGCGGTGCGGTGCGGGTCCTGCCCAACGGCGTGGTCCGCCAGATCCGGCCGTACCAGGCGGGTAGCGCCACCCTGGCTCGCGATCTGACGTTCGCCGGCGGGTCATGCTGGAACAGCACGCACCCGAGCTACACGATCACCTACAGCGGGACCTGGACTCTCCAGGCGGACACGCCGCTGACGGTGGATACGGCGGGCGGTAACATCGGCTACGTCGAGGTAACCGGCCGGATCACCGAGGACGCCACTCCTCGCAAGCTCAACGTGACCATGACCGGCACGGGAGCACCCGACGGCAAGCTGCGGCTGACCAACGCCGCCAACAGCTTCTCCGGGGGGCTGAGCGTGGCCGCGGGCAATCTGTACATCACCACTGCCGGTGCGCAAGGGGCTGGTCCCATCACACTTGCGAGCGGTGCCGAGGTGTTCCTGGACGCGTCGCCCAACGACAACTGGTCGCTGGGCAACGACATCGCCGGGGCCGGTACCGTGCAGGTTGAGGATGGCTCGAGCAGCTATACGTTGACCGCCAACGGTTCTGCCTTGAGCCCTGGCACCGCGGGTGCCGCCGGCACGCTGACCGTCAAGGGCAACCTGGCCTTCTCGCGGAACGATTCGACACCTGCCTCGCTGAACATCGATGTGGTCGGCGCCGGCTCGCCGGTCGTCGTTACCAATGATGTGCTGGCGGTGACGCGTAGCATAACCGGCCTGTCCGATGCCGTCCTGAACGTCTCACTCTCGGGCGTAACGGGGGATGACGTTCGAGGCAAAACCTTCACCATTCTGACCTGTGCCAACGACCTGGCCGGCCAGCAGTTCGCCGGTGTGACGTACCCGGCAGGCTGGGTTGGCGCCATCACGTACAACAATGGCGCGATTTACCTGCAACTGGCTCCTGAGGGGCAGGCACAGCCGGCCATGCAGCTGTCCTCGACGCAGGTCCGCTTCCGCCCGACCGCTGCAAGCCCCGTCCCGCCCGGCCAGAGCGTCACTGTCAGGAACATTGGCTTTGGCAGCCTGGCCTGGACGGCGGCCGCCCGGTCGCCCGCTCCCGCATGGCTGACCATTGCCAACGCCACGGGTAGCGACAACCAGGCATTCACGCTCAGCGTCGATCGGACCGGCATGGCCGACGGCACGTACACCGCCTGGGTGGATGTGACCGACCCGTCGGCCGCCAACAGCCCGCAGAGCGTGCTGGTGGTTCTGCAGGCCTTGCCTGAGACGATCGTCTCCACGCACTCGTTCACCAATCACGCGACGCGCGGCACCCACCCGGCGAAGCTGACCACTTCGGGCAGTACGATCGACGTGGACATGACGGCCTTGCCGGCCGGCACGCAGGTTTACCGCGCGATTCTCGTTCCGCACCTCTCGGGCAACAGCGGCAGCGCCAGCAGCTCGCGTGCCAACGCAGCGATGAAAATCGAGGCGAATGACGAGCCTGGCGTGTGGCTTCAGGCCGCAGGACCGCGCTACACCACGATCGACTGCACCGCCGCAGCCCAGCGGGCCATAGCGGGTACGCGGACATTGCGATTGAACGTGATCTCCTGGCCGGGCTGGAATAGCGGCCAGATCATCCGCCTGGATGTCTGGTGCGATGCCCCGCCGGTCAATCCACCGCAGCAGGTGACGAGCCTAGCGGCCGTGCATCGCAGCGGCGACACGATGCTGACCTTCACGGAGGTTGAGCAGCCGATCAGCACGGCGCCGATCACGGGGCCCGGATACGACGCCGCGATGAACGCCATCAACGCTTCCAGCCAGATTCGCTACCGGATCTACCGCCACACCTCGCCGATCGATGCAACCACCATCCGTCAGGCGGAACTGGTGGATGAGATCAACCCGTTGACCTGCTGGAATACCTCCTACGATCAGCAGGACTGGAGCACCCGCGTGGTGCCGACCTTGCCGGTGGCGGACTTGGTGCAGGCCGCTCCGGGCACAGGCATCTACGTCAATCGCACCAAGGCAGCGGGCGGTGCATGCTACGCCGTCAGCCGCGTGGTCGACGGCGAGGAGGACCTCTCGAACTGGATCCAGGGGTTCAACACGCTTGGCTCGCCGGTCGTCGAGACGATCGGCAGCGGCATGGCCCTGCTGTGGCAGCAGGCTGGGCCGGTCACGTTCAAGTACATCAACAACTGCATGAAGTACTACTACGTGAAGTGGGAGTGCCCGCCCAACTACAATGTTCCGAACATGGCGCACAACTACCTGGTGGCAGAGCCTCCGACGGCCGCCGATCCGCGGCCGGTCATGGTCGGTCTGCACGAGTGGGGCGGCAGCATGGAGACCACGCCGTGGGTCGAGGCCGGCAGCGGGGCTCTGCTGGTGGCCACCAACCAGGTCCCCTATGACTGGTGGACCGCCTTCCATGAGAACAGCGGGACGCTCCGGCCGTTTACCGAGCTGGAGGGCAACGGCGGCGGGCGCGTGCGGCCCTACAGCCAGAACCGCATCTGGTCGTTCGTGACCGGCTTCGTGGCCAGTCGCTGGAACATCGACGCCAACCGCATCACCGTGGCCGGCGGGTCGATGGGCGGCAGCGGGGCCAGCATGTGGGGCATGCGGGCCAACGACAAGTTCGCCTACATCCAGAGCCAGGTCGGCGTGCACATCCCCGCGATGAGCCCGACGTTCACGAGTTCCTTCGAGGGCAGTTACGGCCTGGTTGGCTGGGCCTGCCTCTACGAGAACACGGGCCTGGCCGCCTTCGACTACTGGGACAACAACCAATGGCTGCGGGCGCACGTCGCCCAGGACACGCCGTTTATCACCTTCGCCAACGGCAAGAACGATTCCGGCATCGGCTGGCCTCAGGCGCGGCTGATGGCGATCGCCTGCCAGGAGACCCGCCGGCCGCACATCTGGTCCTGGGGCCAGAACGGGCACCTCCAGGGGGTCCTAGGCGTGCCTGGCGGTACCCGCAGGGACAAGACCCTGCCGGCGTTCACCTATTGCTCGCTGGACAACAATCCGGGCAACGGTGACCCGTCCGACGGCGATCCGGCCGGCAACTTCAATGCATACCTCTGGTGGCAGCAGGACGATTCCATTGACACGGGCAGCAGTTGGGGGATGACCTGCTACCTGACCAGCAACGCCCCGCAGGAGACCTGCACCGTCGATGTCACCCCGCGCCGCTGCCAGGCGTTCGCCCCGCGGCCGACGATGACCTGCCGCTGGGTCAACACCGACGTTGCGACCGGCTCTGTCGTCGGGACCGGCACCGTTGTCGTCGACCAGTACGGACTGATCACCGTGCCGCAGGCGACGGTGACCAAGGGCAAGAATCGTCTGGCGATCACGATCGTCGGCGACATCCACCCGGACGGCCAGCTCAACGCGCTGGATCTGCTGCGGCTGGCCAACAGCTGGGGCAAGGCCCCCGGCGAGCCGGGCTATGACCCGGCCTGCGACCTCAATGGCGACGGCCCGGTCAACGCGATCGATCTGCTGATGTTCGCGAAGAACTGGCAGAAGTAGCCGCGCCGGCCGCGCACTTCGCATACACTGTCACGCGCCGCGGATGCCCGCATCCGCGGCGCGTGTCTTTCTCTGCATCCGCAAAGAGTACCTCACGGCCCGGGCGCCGGTCCGCTGGTGCTGCCCTCGATCAACCTGGAACGAAACAGCAGCCGCGTCGCCATGCATCCGAAGTTCGACAGCCGGTCCAGGATGTGCATGGCTGCCGTGTTGCCGATACGCACCGGATCCGAGGCGAGTCGTGTGATATCGCCTTCCTCGTCCTCCAGCCCCCGCCCCAGAATGCTCACGCTCGCCGGGCAGGGGATCCCCCAGTGCTGAAGCAGCGCCCTTGCCTGGCGAGCCAGGTCCAACCCGAACAGGACGATCGCGGTCGGCGCCGGCCGCAGCCGCAGCAGCTTTCGCAGTGTCTGCTGGAGGCGTGCGTCCGAAGCGAGTGTGTCCAGGCCGCAGAGTTCGTGATATCCTGTCGAGGCGTCCAGGCCCAGAGCCTGCTTGACCCGCAGCATTTCGTTGCTGAAACGCCGCACGTCCGGGTCCACCCCGTCGGACCAGTGCCGTGGGTTGCGGATCTGCGCTGTGCCCACGAAGGCGATGTGCTTGTGACCCAGCGCCGCCAGGTGGCGGACCGCCTGCTTTGCCTCGTCCTCACAGTCCACCACGACGGAATCGACCCCTTCAGTGCTGGAGAGATAATCGAGCGTCATGACGACCAGGCCGTGGTCCGTCCACTGCTTGAGGTGCGCCTCATCCGCGCCGAACAGGTACGCGATCGCGCTGCAACCGATCTGGCTGGGGCCCAGCGCGACCCCGCCCGGGACCGCCCGCATGGCCAGCAGGTCGATCTGCGGAAACAGGCAGATCGGGGTCCTTCGCGTCTGCACCGAGGAGATGAAGCTGCGAAGCAGGCGGGACACATAATCGTTCTGCGGCAAAGGCAGGCCGACGGAGCTGAGCAGCCCCACAACCGGATACCGTCGGGGGCAGTTGAGCCAACCCGTCGTGCGGTCGCGCACGTACTGCCCTTTCTCGCCGGACCGGATGACGCCTTGCTCCGCCAGGACGGCCAGGGCCTTTCGGACTGTGCTGGGCGAGACCCCGTGGCGACGGGCGTAGCTGCGGACGGCGTCCAGCTTCCAGCCATCGTCGAAACTGCTGATGTCAGATCGGATCTGTTCCGTCAGATCGATATATATAGCGTGCCTGCCCATCGGTTACTCCAGAGAGTTGGTCCGAACCACGGCGCGTGCGGAAACCCGCCCCCGTCCTCGGTGTACGCATATTGTGCGCTTTTGAGGTCGCCCGTGCAAGCCGTCCATGCATGTTGCGGACGGAGTCGCCGCATAACCCGTTACTTACCCAAGTCTTATGGCGGCCTGACAAATGATGATGCTTTTCGGCAACACAGGCGCCCGCACGTAGGGGCGCCCATGGCGAAGCCCTATGTCGTCAAATGTGTTGTAGCGGGCCTCACTCGTGCCGATTCTGCCGTGAGCGCAAATCGTGCGCATTGGGATGGCATGGATATTGCTAGGGGACTGGGCAAAGTGTTCACGTTTCCTTAATCCTTTCAATGGAGGATCGAGAAATGAAGTACTGCGGAGTCGCACTGGCTGTCTTGTGTATGCTCGGGACCGGGTTCGCCGCGGAGATCTACGATGCAGGGACCAAAACGCTGACGGTAACCACCTTCGGCGACATGGTCGATCCGCCGGGACTGGAGGAGATCGATGCCTCGGATGTGATCGTCGGCATGAGCAAGGATAGCTTCAATGCTCTGCCGGGCCTGAAGGTTATCAACTTCACACCCGACGTGACGTTCCAGGGCGTCACTTCCATCGTGGCCGTCTATGATGGCACGAATGCGGTCACCTTCAGCGATTTCGGCAACCCGGTAGATGGGTACAACTACGGCGGCGGCACCAGCCTCGGCCGGAGCGGGCACTCGGGCTCGCTGGCCCACCACCATCTCGGCACGGTGCAGGGCATTGCGGCGGGCAACCTGCTGCATACCGCCTCTCCCGACCTGAACTGGTTTGCCGCCAGCATTTCGGTCGACGCCCCCGGCATGGGCGTCAGTGCCATCGGCTTTGCCGCCGACGGCCGGGACACCCAGGCCACCAACGCCGGCACGATCTACCTCGACCTGAGCGACGGCAGCCTGGTGGAACTTGACTACGGCACGTTCGGCGGAGTGCCCGGCAGCGGGATGTTCCTCGGCTATCAGGCCCCGGCGGGCATGTTCATCACCAGGATCGAGTGCACGCGGGATGCCGGAGCCGGCAACAGCTACGTGCCGCTGGACGACCTGGCGTTCGTGGTGACCCCCGAGCCGACAGCGCTGGCACTGATGGCATTTGGCGGCCTGGCGGTGCTCCGTCGCCGCCAGGGCTGATCGGCCGGCGTGGAGTGTCAACCAATCCGGGGGCGGCGCCGCGGACTACCCTGTCCGCGGCGCGTGCCCTTGCTATAATGGAACCGTGTTCGCACAACTCACATGTCTCGTTCAAGGAAGGGAGAGTATTTATGAAGGCTTCACTGGCCGTTTCAGTCGTGCTGGGCGCCGTCGTGCTGCTGGCGCCGCCGTCCGCTCTGCAAGCGGAGACACCCTACTGGGTCGAGCCGATGCAACAGGTGCACGCGAATTTCCAGGGCAATCGCGGGACGATCGCCCGCTTCGGCGACAGCATCACTTACAGCGGGGCGTTCTTCAAGCCGCTGCAGAACAACTTCACCAACACCTCGCCCGAGGAGCAGGAGGCGCTGACCTGGTTGAGGAACTACATGGTCCCCTCGTGCTGGACCTGGCAGGACGATGCCGTCGCCTACGGCAACGGCTGCTACAGCGGCAAGACCGCCGCCTGGCCGCTGCAGGTCGAGCTCGACCCGTCTGACATCAACATTGTGTACTGGTTGAACAAGCTCCAGCCGGAGCTGGCGGTGGTCATGTGGGGCACCAATGACCTGGGCCCCTACGACGTGGCCACTTACACCAGCAACATGCGGCAGGTCATCCAGCAGTGCAAGGCCTTCGGCACGATCCCGCTGCTGACGACGATCCCGCCGCGGGCCGGCTACGTGGACAAGAGCGCCCAGTTCGCCCAGGCGATGCGCGACCTGGCGATCGAGCAGGAGGTGCCGCTGATCGACTATCACCAGGAGATCCTCGCCCGCCAGCCGGGCACCGCCTGGCAGGGCACGCTGATCTCCAGCGACGGCGTGCACCCGTCGTGGAGCGGCGCGACCGCGCAGGACTTCAGCGAGTCGTCCCTGAACACCAACGGCTACCTGCTGCGCAACTGGGTCACCCTGCACGGCATTTGGGACGTCTACCAGCAGATCCTCCAGTACGACCCGCCCATCCGGCACCACACCGTCAGCGTCTTTGACACCGCGCCGGGCGACGTGCCCGGGCCCCAGCCGATCCGCGTGTTCCCGATACCGGCCGCGGCCGGTTGGCCTGGCGGCGAGCTGCTCTACGACAACTACGCCGAGGGCCTGACCTTCAGCCCGGGCCCCTCGCCGGGGTACTACAACTATGTAAGCCTGCCCTTGGGCAATGCGGCTGTGGCCATCCATGGCGTGCAGAACAGCCCGGCGAGCCCCCTCGTTGTCAACGACACGTTCCAGCTGTATGTCACCCAGGAAGGCAGCGACGCCGACCCGCGGCAGGACAACCGCTTCCCGTATCACGTGCCGCGCCTCGCCCGCAGCCACTCGCAGAACTACCTGGCCGTCATGTTCGACCTGACTGAGCCGGCGCGGCGCTTCGGCGTGTTCCTGCCGGCCTCGACGAACAACTGGACCGACGACCCGCAGCATGTCAACGACGACCAGAACTTCCTGCTGCAGGACCGCAGCGTCTGGGTGACCATCGTCGATGACAGCGGCGATTCGCACCAGCAGTACGTCTCGCTGCGCGGCGACGCGCAGGGGGCCTACTGTCCGTTCCTGTCGATCGAGTGCGACGGTACCCACGCCATCACGCAGGTGTCGATCATCCACGACGTCGGGGAAAACACCAACCGCGGCGTGAGCGTCATGGACATCTATGCCATCCCCTTCATCGTCGGCGACATCAACGGCGACGGCCACGTCAATGCGATCGACCTGCTGGCGATGGCCCTCAGCTGGAGCAAGAGCCAGGGCGACCCCGCTTACAACCCCGACTGCGACCTGGACCACAGCGGCTCGGTCAACGCGATCGACCTGCTGATGTTCGCGCATAACTGGCTGAAGTAGAACGGCAACCCCGAGCAGCGATATGATTGGCATGCGACTCCGGGCGCGGCGGATTCAAGTGTCCGCCGCGCCCGGCCAGTTATCAGGACAGTGTATCCGGAACAACACCCTCGTTTGTGCTGACATGTCAGGAGAATACTGATGTCGGAGAAAGCGAATCCTTTGATGATCAGCGGCATCGCGCCGAGCCTGTGTCTCGGGGCGGCCCTCGGCCCGCCGCGGACCGAGTGCGGCGTGGGTGTGCTGTTCAACTGGGCCGACAGGCTCTGGGCGCTGACGTACGTCTCGAGCAAGGCCCCCAGCGGCGTGGGCACCGGGCTCTACGAGATCTTCCCCGACATGACGATGACCCAGCGGCCCGAGAGCCTCGTCGGTACCTGGACCAACCGCATGGTCCACTGGGAGACGAACCAGCTGTTCATCGGTCCGTACGTGATCGACGCCGAGAGAAACATCCGCACGATGAAGCAGTTCCTCGACGTGCGGGTCTGCGCGACGATGCGCCACCTCGACGACCCGGCAAGCAAGGTCTACATGCTGGGGATGGAGGGCGAGTTCTTCGAGCTCGACGTGCATACGCTGGAGTCGCGCCCGCTCGGCAACCTCTGCCAGCCGCTGGGGCTGCCCGAGGGGCACTGGCCGCACTTCAAGGCCGGCTACACCGGCTTCGGCCGCGTCGTCGTCGCCAACAACACCTATGACATGCGCGACTTCGAGGGCCCCGGCTCGGGCGGGTGCCTGGCCGAGTGGGACGGCCGCGACTGGACGATCCTGGAACAGACCGCCTTCAACGAGGTGACCGGCCTGGGCGAAGGGTGCAAGACGATGTTCGCCACCGGCTGGGACCGGGCGTCGGCGATCCTCAAGTCGTTCAGCGCGCGGACCGGGCGATGGCTGCGGTACCGGCTGCCGAAGGCGAGCCACTGTTTCGACCACGGCTGGGCGACCGAGTGGCCGCGGATCCGCCAGACCGAGCACGAGCGGCTGCTGGTGGATTGCCACGGCACGTTCTTCGAGCTGTCTCCCTGGCCGCTGGGCGACGTGGTGTTCGGCCTGCGCCCGATCAGCACGCACCTGTGGGTGCTGGGCGACTTCTGCTCGTGGCGGGGGATGCTGGTGCTCGGCGCCGACAACGCCAGCGCGTGGGGCCCGCACAACATCCTGTGCGGCGAGCCGCAGTCGGCGATGTGGTTCGGCAAGACGGACGACCTGTGGCAGTTCGGCAAGCCGTCGGGCTGGGGCGGGCCGTGGTGGGACACGCCCGTGCGGGCGGGCGAGCCGTCGGACCCGTACCTGATGACCGGCTACGAGCACAAGTGCCTGCACCTTTCGCACGAGGCGGACCGGACGGTGACGTTCGCGGTCGAGGTCGACTTCCTGGGAACCGGGGCGTGGAAGACGTATACGCGGATTCCTGTCGAGGCGAGTGGCTACGCGCACCACGAGTTCCCCGCCGGCTTCAGCGCGCACTGGGTCCGGGTGACGGCCGACCTGGAGTGCCGGGCGACGGCGCAATTTACGTATACGTAATACCCCTTAAAGAGGGTAATAATAGGGGTAATGTCTCTGGGGCGCAGCCTAAGCCTATGGTGATTATCGGCTGCGGGTTTGGGGCGGTGCGACGGGTGAAGGAAGGTTCTGCATGTGGCAGGCGACGCGGCGCGTTTCCGGTGCTGCCGGCAGCCCCGCTGGCGCATACACAAAGCCCCGCCGCGACGACGCGTCGCGGCGGGGCTTGTGGCTCCACCAGGAACAAAGGCCGTGTGCAACGCTCGCCCGTGTTCCCCTCCTTTTGCACGCTGCGAGGTCTTTGGCTACCGCCCCGACCGCGTGAGCCGTCCGGCGATCCTGCGGCCCGACACCTTCACGGGGTACCCAGTACCCCGACAGGCCCGCGAGTCCCGTCCTGCACGGACGCCCGACTCGATCCTGCCTTCGGCATCTCCTTCGCCCGCCGGTGGGCTTACCGGCCGTCGGTCTTTGCCGGCCTCGTCCCTGGCAAAGGAAACCTAGAATACGTGTTGTAAGGGGGCAAGAGACTTTTTGCGGAAATCGGCCGGAGGCCCACAATCGCGTACACGATCTCCTCCGTCGTCATCCTGAACGAAGTGAAGGATCCCGCATCACGCGTCCTGTTCCATTGTCACCGTCAGGCCGGCACTGGCGAGCTGTTCGACGTACAGCTCCGCCCGCTCCTTGTGGGTGCTCAGCAGCACGGAGCGGCCGCGGGTGTGCGCCTCGGTTGTCCGCTCGAAAGCCTCTTCGAGGTTCAGCGGTGTGAGGCGATGAAGGACGCGGACCACTTGCTCAAAAAGGTTGACATCGTCATTGTGCAGCAGCACCCGGTAAGGGGGCGGCACCTCGGGCTCGTCCTTCTTGCGGGGCTCGGGGGCCTGCGGCCTGGCGACCGGCTCGACGGTCTCGACCTTCTCGGCGGCCTCGGCAGTCTGCGGCATCTTCCACCTCCTGCGTCCCGGCGATCAGGCCGGTCTTGAGGGCGCCGCGGAGAGGCGCCGCCCCTGCAGGGACGGCGACTTCCGGCCGCCGGCCAGACGTCCGCCGATCGATTGGGAACCTGCAAACCCGGGTTCAGTCTTTCAGATTCTAGCCTCGCTGTGAACTCGGGGGCACGGATTTCGACGTGCACAGCGCGGACATCCGCCGGGACCGCAGGTGATCGGACCGGTGTGCGAAGGGCGCCGCAAGCGCCGGCATATCATGTGATTCCGGTCGGGATCCTCAGCGGACCGCGGCCGGCTGGGTGCTCGCGGCTCGTGAAGCCGCCGGGCGGGTTGCCGCCGGGCCCTTGATCCGGCCGCGCAGGTCTTCGGCCGTCGCCCGGGCACCTGTGGGCTGGCTCTGGCTGGTGGCACTGATGGCGGTGCGGGGCGGGTCGCCGGCGCGACTTTCGCGCATGTGCCGGCGGCGCTCCTGCCGCTTCTGCTCGTAGGCCTGGCGCTGGGTGTCGGTGGGGATCTGGTCGAGCCGCTGCAGCATCTGCTTGTACACGTCCTCGACCGGCTGGTTCAGGTCGTCGAGGTGCTTGCGGGCGGCGACGGCCTGGTCCTTGAGGGCCTCATCAGCCAGGACCTCCTGGATCCGCTGGTTGGCTGCCTCGATGTCGGGCTTGCGGCTGAGCCAGTACTCCTGGGCCCGCTTCTTGCTGTCGGCGAGGATGCCGTAGGCCTGGCTGGACTGGGCGGCATCAAGCTCGTACCTGTGGATGAAGGACCGGACGGCCAGGTCCCAGCGGTCGAGTTGCGGCTGATAGTCCGGCTGGGCCGGCTGCGTCTGGCGAGGGGGGGGCGTTCGGCGCTGCACGGTCGCGTCGGGACGGGCGGTATTCTGCTGGCCGAAGACCCAGCTATCGGTCTGGGGGTTGAACTGCCCGGCCGACCAGCGGTCCAGCCGCTCCTCGGACCAGGCGAACTGCTTGGCGATCACCTTCTGGTCGATGTCGAAGGTCCGTTTCTGCTCGTCGGTGAGGTACTGGCGGAAATCCTGGTTGCCTTCGACGATCGCCTTTTTGGCCTCCTCGAACAGCGGTTCGGCACGTTTGGCCCAGGCCTGGACCTGTTCGGCGGAGGGGGTCTTGCCGGCCAGGCGTGCCTGCAGGACCTCGCTGACGAGGCGGCGGAGATCGTCCTCGTGCTTGTCGAGGAACTGGTTAACGCCCTGGCTCGTCATCTTGCGGGCCTGCTCCGCCTGCTCGGGTGTGAGGTCGTAGCGTTTGACCGCCTGCGAAACGCTGCGTTCGATCATGCGGTCCGGGTCCCACATCTGGGCGAAGTTGCGGTTCTGGTCCGCCTGGTCGGGCGCAACACCTTGCGCCATCGCCCCCGCGGCGGTCAGACAGAACATAACACTCGCCAGTATCAGCAGTTGACGCATTGTGCTTCCTCTTTCGGTCCCGTCGTGCTCAGGAGCCAACCACAGCCACCCCTGTATGTACTATTCTACCGGGTCGATGTACCGAGGATGCGGCCAGAGGCGATCGCCCCAAGGCCATCGCGGCCAAACGCCAGCGTCCGCTCCACGAGGCCAGACCCTGTTTATCTCGGCAGGTATCCGGGCGGCCGTGAGGCATCGGCGTTGATTTCGATTGGAGCACCCGCTCAGGGCCAGAGCTCGGCAGACGCCGCGGCATCGGGGGTCTGACCCCTGGCAGCACGCCCCGCACTCAGATCCATGATCCAATTCCCTTGGGGGCACCGGTACCTGAGCGATCCAACGGGGTCTGACCCCTGGACCGGGTTCGCATCGGCCGAGCCGCGGATTACAATGGGGCTTTCGTAAGGAGCCGCAGGCCATGCCGATCGAACTGGATGTCAATGCCTTCTGGGAAGAGAACAGCCGGTGTACGGGCAAGCCCTTCAGCACCGACAAGCCCCGTGCCCCGCTCGGCCTGCCGATCGACGATCACTGGCTGATCGAGGAAATGCAGGTGCCTTCGACGCTGCGGTACTACCGGGACCCCGAGTACAAGGCCCGGGTCAACCGCCAGTGCAACGACCGCTGCGAGCAGGCGATCGGGATCCGCAAGTTCCCGGAAGAGCCGCAACCCAAGGGCATCCTGCGGATCGAGGAGGTCTTCGGCGCCCGCTTCGAGATGACCGAGGGCGGCACGCCGTGGCTCGAGCCGGGCGTCGAGACCATCGCCGACTTGCGGGCCCTGCTCGACCGCGTCGAGCGGCTCGACGACAAGGCCCTGCGCGACCTGATGTTCTCCAGCGGCGGGACGGTTTTCCGTCAGCCGCTCGATGATGACGGCAGCCGCAAGGTCCGCGGGGCGGGCAGTCGCGGGCCGGCCACGATCGGCACGAGCGTCTGCGGGACGATGAACCTGATGTACTGGCTGGTCGACGAGCCGGTCGTGATGGGGCGGTTCTATGACCTGCTCGGTGATGTGCTGGTCCGCTACCAGCGGATCGTGGCCGAGGCGAGCAACGTGACACTTCGCGGCTACGGCTGGCTGGACGACAACTGCTGCCTGTTCTCGCCGGACCTGTATGATACGTACTGCTACCCGGTGCTCAAGAAGGTGTTCGCCGCATTCGCCCCGGCCCCGGACGACCATCGCTACCAGCACTCCGACAGCGAGATGCGGCACCTGCTGCCGATCCTGGCGCGGCTGGACTTCTGGGGCGTCAACCTCGGGCCGACGATCCCGGCCGAGGTGATCCGTGCGGCCATGCCCCGCACCGAGATCCACGGCCAGATCGCCCCGATGACGCTGCGCAACGGGACGTTCGAGGAGATGGTCGCCGAGGTGAAGCGCGACTTCGCCGCCGTCGGTGGCGACGGGGGATTGCTTATCACGACGGCGGGGTCGGTCTCAGCCGGCACGAGCCTCGAGCGGCTGCGGGAGCTGATGTGGGCGGTGCAGATGTACGCGCGGTACGACGAGTAGCAGGGCGGGCAGCCGACAGCGAGGGATCACGATGACCGAACCCATCCGCATCATCCTCGACACCGACATCGGCGACGACATCGACGACGCGATCGCGCTGCTGTTTGCGCTGGGCTCGCCCGAGTTCGAGCTGCTCGGGGTGACGACGGTCTATGGCGACGTCGAGACGCGGGCGCGGATTGCGAGGAAGGTGCTGGCGGCGGCCGGGCGCGGCGACGTGCCGGTGGTGGCCGGGTGCGAGCGGCCGCTGGGGTTCGATTATCACGAAGGGACCGCACCGGAGCGGTGCTCGCAGCGCGACGCGGTGGCGGGCGATACGGCGCCTGTCTCGCGGAGTCCGTCGGCGCCGCAGTTCATCGCGGAGGTCGCGAGAGAGCAGCCGGGGCAGGTCCACGTGGTGACGATCGGGGCGATGACCAACGTGGCGGCCGCGCTGTGCGCCGAGCCGTCGCTGGCCGATCGGCTGGCGGGGGTGGTCTCGCTGGCGGGGTACCTGCCGCCGCGCAACAGCCAGCCGGAGTGGAACGTGCGGTATGACCCGCTGGCAGCCGCGACGATCGCCCGCAGCGGCGTGCGGTGGCGGGTCGTGGCGGCGGATGCCCAGGGCAAAAACGGGCTGACGCCGGCCGAGTTCGATGCGCTGGCTGCAAGTGGGCGTCCGCACGCGGCGCTGCTGCTGGACCTGGTGGTGCTGATGGCGCAAAACAAGGGGGCGGGCCGGCCGGACGTGCGGTCGATCAAGGATGTGCCGGGGGTGCACGTGGCGGACGTGTTCGCCCTGGCGTCGCTGCTGCAGCCGGAGCGGATGGGGATCGAGCGCGGGCGGGTGGATGTCGCGGCGGACGGCGCGCTGGCGCTAGAGGCGGACCCGGCGGGTCCGCACGGGTACGTGACGCAGCGTGCGGCGGAAGGGATGTACCGGGCCCAGATCCTGCGCCGGGTGCTGGCGGCCGGGCGGTGGTGAGGTGACAACGTGACAACGTGACAACATGACAACGTGACAACGAAAGCGGGGCGTTTCGCCGTGTTGTCAGCCACAATGTGCTGTCATCGCGAACAACGTGAAGTGGCTTCGTCTTTCAGTGTATTCTGCGCTTGCGTTCTGTGCGCTCCGTGGTTGTCATCCTGAAAAAGCGCAGGGCGCCGCTGCGCCCGCCCGCTCAGTCCCGGCAGGGACAGTGTAGGGCGGGCTGCGCCCGCCGGTCGTTGTCGTACAGTCCCGGCAGGGACGACAGAATCGCTCGCACGGCGCTTGTCCGCCAATATGGGCGTCGCGCGCATCGGAACGACAAAGACACCCTCGCTCACGCTTCGGGCTCGTTTGGGCGCGATGCAGGATGCGAGCGCCACGCCCCTGCCAGGGGTTACCGCGACCTCACGGTCGCGGCTCTTTCCCGTTTGCGTCCGGAAGTCTTGCCCGTCCGCAGGGATAACGACACCCTCGCTGACGCTTCGGGCTCCTTCCCGCGAGCTGCGGGGCCGGTGCGTCTTCGAACGACTCCCTCGCTCACGCTTCGGGCTCCTTCCCGCGAGCTGCGGGGCCGGTGCGTCTTCGAACGACTCCCTCGCTTACGCTTCGGGCTCCTTCCCGCGAGCTGCGGGGCCGGTGCGTCTTCGAACGACTCCCTCGCTTACGCTTCGGGCTCTTTCCTGCTTGCATCTGAGCGCAACGCTCATCCGCGGAATGCCATGGCCGCATGGTTCGACTCGCTGCGCTCGCTCACCACAAGCAGCGCGGCCATGGCACCCGTTGCGGTCTCGGCGCTATAATGACATTCAGCGGGATCGACGGCGGAAGGTTATACCTGTTCTGGAACAAGGGAATACACGGATGGCGAGCAGGACGAGTCGCAGTCAGACGGTCACGGCGCTGCCGCAGTTGCCGGAGCGGCCGCGGGACGCGCACAAGGGGATGTTCGGGCGGGTGCTGGCGGTCGGGGGCAGCGCGGCGATGGCGGGCTCGGTGGCGCTGGTGGCGAATGCCGCCTACCGCAGCGGCGCCGGGCTGGTGCGGATCTTCTGCCCGGCCTCGGCCCAGCCGATCGCCATCGGCCAGGCCATTTGCGCGACCAGCGCGCCTGCCGCCGAGACCGCGGACGGGCACTTCAGCCTCGTCGCGCGGTACCAGCTGCTCGAGCAGGCGGCGCAGCACGACGTGATCGCGATGGGCCCGGGCATGGGCCGGTCGGGGGCATGCGAGCGGCTGGTCTACACGGCAATCGTCGAGGCCGAGACGGCGCTGGTGCTCGATGCCGACGGGTTGAACAACCTGGCGGGACTGGGGCGCATCGATCGGGTGGCGGGTCTGCTGGTGATCACCCCGCACCCCGGCGAAGCGAACCGTCTGCTGGCGGCCTTCGGGCTTAACGTCGAGTTGTCGCATGAGCCGAAGGCGCGGCGGGCGGCAGCCGAGGCGCTGGCGCACCACCTGGACTGCATCTGCGTGCTCAAGGGCGCCGGCACGGTCGTAGCTGGCGGCGGGCAGGTCTACGTCAACGACGTGGACAACCCGGGCATGGCGACCGGCGGGACGGGCGACGTGCTGACCGGGGTGATCGCAGCGCTGCTGGGGCAGGGCTTTTCCGCGTTCGATGCGGCCGTGCTGGGCGTGCACCTGCACGGGATGGCTGGCGAGATCGCCGCCGAGCGGTTCGGCCAGTACAGCATGATCGCCAGCGACCTGCTGGAGACGCTGGGCGAGGCCTTCCGCCGCCACGGCGGTCAGTAGGCGAAGTCACAGCCGCAGCCTCGGACGCCGGCCTCAGCCGGAAGCGCACGCTCAAGGCTCAGACGCCGGAGATCACACCTGCAGCAGGAAAGTGAGCCGTCCTTGACCCGCTTCCGGGGCGCGTCTAACGTCGAATAGAGGCGTCGGATCACGGCGTTTGCCGCAGTTGCCCCCCGCCTGCTGTCCCTCGGGGGCATACGTGTACAGAGACGCCCATTGACATTGATACAGATCCAGTCCATTACAAGGGGCACGTCATGAAGGTCAAAGGCAAAGAAGTGGTTGGCATATCCGAGGGCCTGCTGGTCGGGCCGCAGCCGAGCGTCGAAGACATCAGCCAGATCGCCGAAGAGGGGTTCCTGACGGTGGTCAACCTGCGGGCCAAGGGCGAGCAGGACTTGGAGATCGATCCGGAGGACGAGGGCGAGATCGTGCGGGGCAACGGCTTGCGGTACTCGCACATCCCTGTCTCGATGGACGACCTGCACTTCGAGCAGGTCGACATGTTCCGTCACGACGTCAAGTCGCTGATGGGGCCGGTCTACGTCCACTGCAGCACCAGCCAGCGGTCGGCCGCCTTTGCGCTGATGCACCTGGCGGTCGAGACGGGACTATCGCCCGAGGCGGTGTTTCAAAAGGCCGGGCAGCTGGGCCTGGATATCGAAAAACAGGAGCTGAAGGATTTCATGCGGGATTACATCGTCAGCCGGCAACGTGGACAGTTCGACGAGGACCTGGGCCCCGAGGCCGCTGACGAGTGGATCGAATAGCGACAGACGGGGGGCCCCCATGCTCTTGCACCAGCGGTACGTTCCCGGCCTGGCGATCTTGTCGTACGTACTGGGCGACGAGGAGTCGGGCGAGGCGGTCGTGATCGACCCGGTCCGGGACATCGAGCCGTTCATCCGGTATGCCCGCGACAATGACCTGCACATCCGCCATATCGTCGAGACGCACGTCCACGCCGATTTTGTCAGCGGGGCTCGAGAGCTGAAAGAGCGACTCGGCGGCGAGCCGACGATCCACTGCTCGGCGATGGGCGGCAAGGAGTGGTTGCCGCCTTACGCGGATCGGCAGGTTCGCCAAGGCGATCGGATCGAGATAGGCCGGGTGCGGATCGACTTTCGCCACGTGCCCGGCCACACGCCCGAGCATGTGGCCGCCCTGGTCTACGACACGTCGCGGAGCGAGGATGAGCCGTGGCTGATGTTCACGGGGGACCTGCTGTTCGTCGGGGCGGTCGGCCGGCCGGACCTGCTGGGCGAGCAGGAGCAGAAGCGCCTCGCCCACGAGTTGTACAAGAGCCTGTTCGAACGGATCGGCGACGTCCCGGACACCACCGAGGTCTTCCCCGCGCACGGGGCGGGCAGTTTGTGCGGCAAGGCGATCGCCAGCCGGCGAAGCAGCACGCTGGGCTTCGAGCGGCGCTTCAGCGCCTCCCTGCATAAGGCGCCCGAGGAGCAGTGGACACGGGACCTGCTGGGGGACATGCCGATGGCGCCGCCGTATTTCACAACGATGAAGCAGGTCAACCGGGACGGCCCGCCGGTGCTGGGCCCGATGTTGCCGGGGCAGAAGCGGTTCAAGCTCAAGGCCGCCCGTGAGCGGATCGAGCAGGGCGCGCTGGTGCTCGACACGCGGTCGAAGGAGGCCTTCGCGGCGGCGCACATCCCCGGGGCGATCAACATCGGCCTGGGGAAGCACTTTGCCACGTGGGCGGGCTGGGTCCTGCCGTACGACCGCGATATCCTGGTCGTGCCGGCCGATGCGGGCGAGATGCCCGAGGTGGCGGTCTCGCTGACGCGGATCGGCCTGGATCGGATCGCCGGGCAGGTCGAGGGCGGCACGTCGGCGTGGGAGCAGGCGGGCCTGCCGATCGAGTCGGTCCGGCCGCTGTCGGTGCACGACCTGCATCGTCGTCTCGGCGAGGTGCCTGACCGGCTGACCGTGCTGGACGTGCGGACCGAGCAGGAGTGGGACGAGGGCCACATCGACGGCGCGGTCCACGTGCACGGCGGGTTGCTGCAGGACCACTTCAAGAAGGTGCCGAAGGACCGGCCGGTGGCGGCGATCTGCGGCTCGGGCTACCGCGCGTCGGTGGCGGCATCGCTGCTTCAGCGGCAGGAATACGACGAGGTGTACAACGTGCTCGGTGGGATGACGGCGTGGAAGGCGGCGAAGCTGCCGACCGGCTGAGACGAGAACACTTCCGCGGTTTTCATGAACCTGTCCCCCGAAACGATGTCGCGGGACACGAGGTATTGACCCCCGCGCAGAAAATGAAGCCCGCGGTTGGCGTCTTCATTTAGCCGGCCCGCTTGCGGGCTGCGCTGCGGCGCCCGGTCACCACCGTTGCCTTCTTTGACAGCGTAACCCTCAAATAGCCGGCACGGCGATGGGGGGCGCTGCTGGTGTCGGCGCGTGGACTGATGCGCGCGGCGCCCGCTTGCACAATCGGGGTCGATCCCTGGCACCTGATGCGGCGTGGCTCAGGCGGGGCGGATCCGTTACAATCCTGTCGCTGATCGTGTGGTCGACCCTGCAGACGGTGAGAGAGGGACAGAGGCATGTTGCGCTACACCGCCGCCAGCCGGTTCTGGCGAATGATCCCGGCCGGGCTTTCCGACCGGGTGTGGCATCGCCGCGGGTGGTCGCTGCTGCAGCGGGCGGCCCGCTGGGTGCCGGCCTACGGGCAGCTGCTGGAGATCTTCCAGGGGCAGCCCGGGCCCAGCGCCGCCGCCGGCCGGCACACCCACCGATTGCAGACCTGTCGCCACAGCTATGTCGATGTCTATCCCTTGCGGTACCGCTGCTGCAGCGGCTGGCAGTCCGAGGCGATCACCTTCGATCCGGACCCGTGCAGCGGGGCCCCGCCCGGCGCCGCCGGCCATCATTCCAACTGGCCCCGCAGTCGATACGAACTGTCCATCCTCCGCCAGCAGCTCGTCGGGCTTTTGAGCGGCTGGTTCGATGCCCGTCGACGCCGGACCCTGCTGGTGCTGGACCTGCCGGCCGCGGGATGGGCGGGGGCACCGCGGATCGGCCGGGCCCTGCAGGAGGCGATCGGCCTGGGCCACCTCAGCGCGACGCTCGTCGACCGCGACAGTCAGGACGACGACCGCGGTCTGGCGCGGCTGGCTGACGCCTTCCAGCAGTGCATCGTGCTGACCCGCCCGGGCGACGTGGCCGAGCGGGTCGATTGGCTGGCCAGCCAGCAGGTCCGGTCGGGGATCGTCTGTTTCGGTCCGCCCGTATCGGGCTTTGCGGCCGGGGCGGCCGGCGACGTTGCGGTCTGCTCGGTCCTCGGGGCCGACGAGGTGGGGCCGCTGATTGCAGCGGAAACGCCGTTGAGTCGCCTGGCCGCTGCGGCCATGAGGATGGAGGCGGTCAACGGCGATGCGGGCCGGGTCCTGGGGGCCTGGCAGCCGTTTCCCTGCGGGCCGTGGATCGAGCAGGAGGGGTGCGATCTGCTGGTGTCGAGCTGGGGCGCTGCGCCGGTCCTGCGGTACCGGCTCGGGTGGTGCGGCCGGATCGTGCCCTTCGAGCAGATCCGATCGGTCCTGAGAGGCACGACTGCTCCGCCGGGAAACCGACTGCGGGGTGGCGCCCCCTGGAAACTCCCGCTGATCGTGCTGAGCCAAGCCTGAGCGACGGGTCTGTCTCGTTGTCGCGACAGCCGGCAGCGACCGGCATAGCAATCGCGCTAAATCGATTCATAATCACGTGTAATGAGTGTTTGCGCTCGATTTTGACAGGCCCGCCAGTTCCTCCGGCGAGCGGTTGTGTTGCGTAACTGCATCTCTGCTTTTGGTTTAGTGTTCAGGGATCGTGAAAAAAGGGTGTACATGCGATGTGGTGGATGTAGAATGGCCGCCTGGTCGCGGCCACTTTTTCATTGAAGGGGGGTTGCTGCGCCTGTATAATCGCCGATCTATTATATTGCCGCTGTTAGCGGACAGGGACGTAAGTCATAGCAAGGAGCCGGGCGTGGACATCGAACATGCAAGACAAAGTGTGGGGCAATTACGTTACCACTTATACGGCAGGGGTTTGCATCCGGAACTGTTCCATATCGACCAGGGACAGGTCGTTCGTCAGCGACGTTATTTCGCCGATGTCTGGATCGTAGGTCTGGCCCATGTCATCACCCTGCGGCACAAGAACGCGATCATCACGGAAGTGGCCGCGGCGCCCGGCGAATCGCTGCCGCAGCGGGGCCTGGTGACCAGCTTCAAGTTCCGCGGCGAGCGAGACGAGGAGCGGGAGTTCGACGAGGGGATGCAGTACATCTTCTCCAGCCAGGTCGAGCAGATGACCGAGAACGTCTTCAAGGCGTGCCACGAGGACCTGCTCGGCGATGCCCGCAATCGCGGCATCCACATGGAGTACCCGGACCTGGCGACCAACGGGCTGGTGCCGTTCAGCTACCTGAGCACCGAGGCGCGGGACAACGAGTTCCACGTCCACGCCTTCCACCTGTTCCCGGACGAGTGCACCATCCTGCGGACCCAGAGCATCTTCGAGGTCGAGCCCAGCCGCTTCGGCAAGGTCTACTAGACCGGGCATCGCCTTCTCCGATAGAGAACGGGCCGGATCCGTCAGCGGATCCGGCCCGTTTGTTTGCGCCGCGCAACGTCAGTAGCTTGTCGACTCGAGCCGGACCTTCCCGCGGAAGACCCAGTAGACGCTGAAGGTGTACGAGATCACCAGCGGCATCCCGATCATCGCGATGATGAAGCCGATCCAGAGCGTCAGTTTCGAGCTGGCCGCGTTGATGACCGTCAGGCTGTTGGTGGCCGGATCGACCGGCGAGTAGATCAGGTACGGGTAGGTGCCCACCGCGAACAGGGCCATCAGCAGCACGATCGCGGCCGCACTGGAGAGGAACCCTTCCAGGTCCTTCTTGTGATACAGCGTCCGCGGGACATTGGCGATCGCCATCAGGTTCAGCAGCGGGATCGCCATCAGGTAGGGGTTCTCCCTGAACACGGCCGTCATCCGGTCGACCCACAGCAGCGTGGCCATCGTCGTGATCACGTAACAGAGCGCGAAAAAGATCGTTGCATTCCGCGCCCAGTCGCGGGCCTGCTCCTGCAGGTCGCCTTCGGTCTTGACCACCACAAACATCGCCCCGTGCATCATGAACAGCGCCACGCCCGTCACCCCGACCAGCAGCGGGTAGGGGTGCAGCAGGTCCCCGAGCGAGCCGAGCATCTCGAGCTTGCCGTCGACCCGCGTCAGCGGCACGCCCCAGGCCAGGTTGCCCAGCGCCACCCCGACCAGCAGGGCGCCCAGCACGCTGCTCAAAAAGAAGAGGAAGTCCCATGTGCCCCGCCACGCGCCGCTTTCGCGCTTCGACCGGAACTCGATCGCCACCGCCCGAAAGATCAGCGCGAACAGCAGCAGCATGAACGCCAGGTAAAAGCCACTGAACGCCGTGGCGTACATCTCCGGGAACATCGCGAACAGCGCCCCCCCGGCCGTTACCAGCCACACCTCGTTGCCGTCCCAGACCGGCCCGATCGTGTTGAGCATCAGCCGGCGGTTGCGGTCGCCCCGCGCGAACAGGTGCAGCGAGCCGACCCCCAGGTCGAACCCGTCGAGCACGACGTAGCCGGCCAGCAGGATCATGATCAGCACGTACCACGTGACGTTCAGCAGCGGAACCGCTTCGGCGATCATGCGCGATGTCCCTCCTTGCTTATCCCTGCCTTTTGTTCCTGCTCGGCGGCAGCCGGCTCACCCGGCCCGTGCTGGATCTTCTCGTTGAGCAGGTAGATGAACAGCGCGAACAGCAGGGCATAGATCAGGATGAAACCGATCAGCGAGATCCAGACGCTCTGCGCGGGCACCGCCGGCGAGCCGGCGTCGGCGGTCTTCAGCAGCCCCCACACCACCCAGGGCTGCCGGCCGAGCTCGGCGCTGAACCAGCCCAGATGGTTGGCCAGGACGGGCCCGAGCACCGCGAACACGAAGACCCACAGCAGCCAGCGATGGTTGAACAGCGTGCCCCGCCACCAGAGCAGCACGCCTCCCCATGACAGGGCGATCAGGGTCATGCCGATGCCGACCATGGCGTGGTAGGTCTGGAAGACGGCCTGGACCGGGGGCCACTCCGACGGGTCGAAGGCCAGCAGCCCCGGGATCTTCGTGCTGGTCGCCCCGTCGACGAGGAAGCTGAGCATGCCGGGGATCTGGATGCCGTAGTCGACTCGTCGGTCCTCGATGTTCGGAATGCCGAACAGCCACAGCCCGGCCGGGGCGTCGGCCTCGAAGTGGGCTTCGAAGGCCGCCAGCTTGACCGGCTGGTACTTGGCGACCGTCACGCCGCTCTTGTGGCCGGTCGCCAGCTGCAGCAGCGACGCCCCCGCCGCCACAACCAGGGCGATCTTCATGCCCTCTTTGGCGAACTCGACGTGCCGGTTGCGCAGCAGGTAGTAAGCGCAGACGCTGAGCACAAGAAACGCCCCGGCCAGCCACGCCGCGCTGAACACGTGGCTGATGCGGTCCAGGCTGGAGGGGTTGAACACCACCTGCCAGAAATCGGTGACCTCGGCGCGGGTCACGCCGTCGTGCTCGACCAGGCGATAGCCGGCCGGCGTCTGCTGCCAGCTGTTGGCGACCACGATCCAGATCGCGCTGAAGTGCGCGCCCAGCGCGACCATGATCGTCGCGAAGTAGTGCACCTTGGGGCGCACGCGGTCCCAGCCGAACAGCACCAGGCCCAGAAAGCCCGATTCCAGGAAGAACGCGAAGATCCCCTCGGCCGCCAGGGCGCTGCCGAAGACGTCGCCGACGAAGCGCGAGTAGTTGGACCAGTTCGTCCCGAACTGGAACTCCATGACCAGCCCGCTGGCGACCCCCAGGGCGAACATCAGCCCGAAGACCAGCGCCCAGAACCGCGCCATCTGCTTGTAGACCGGCTTGCCCGTCTTGATCCAGAAGCCTTCCATCGCCACCAGCAGCAGGCCCAGCCCGATGTTCAGTGGAGGAAAAATGTAGTGAAACGAGATCGTCACGGCGAACTGGATGCGGCTGAGCAATACCGAAAGGGCTGCGTCGTCCATTATCTGTTCTCTCTTGCCCGGAGGCAGGCAACCGCCCGGGCCGTCCCCATGCCACCATCCGCCCGCGCCTCGGACGTCTTATGGGAGTTCGCGCCGATTACACCGGCCGACCGCCAAGGTGTCAAGCAAAGCCTGTCATGCCCGGGCGCATTCAGCGATCAGGCGCAGAACCGGTCGCGTGCCGGGGATCTGACCCCTGGCAGCACGCCCGTGCTTGAGTCCACGATCCAATCCCCTTGGGGGCACCAGTACCTGAAAGATCCACCGGGGTCTGACCCCCCGAGAAAATGCCCCGGCCTCCTCGCCCACGGGGTCTGACCCCAATGGCGTGCACAAGCAGCCGGGCCGCCCCGAGGTTTGCGCGCTGATTCCGTCCGAGGCGTGCGCTTCGGGGTCAGACCCCTGACATCACGGTGTCAAGCAAGGGCCTGTCTCGCCTACGGGTACAGCTGCGAAATCTCCCACCGCTGCCCGACCCGCCTGTAGACGAACCGGTCGTGCAGCCGATCCGGTGCCTCCTGCCAGAACTCCATCCGCAGCGGCGCCACGCGAAAGCCGCTCCAATGCGGCGGGCGGGGCACGTCGCGATCGCCCAGCGCATCGGCCAACTCGCGCACCCGCCGCGCCAGCGCGGCGGGCCCGGGCATCGTTTCGCTCTGGTCGCTCGCCCACGCGCCGATCCGGCTTTCGCGCGGGCGGCTCCGCCAGTAGGTGTCCGCCTCGTCCTCGCCGACGCGTGTGACCGTCCCCTGGACCCGCACCTGCCGGCCGAGCCCCTCCCAGTAGAAGCACATCGCCGCCCGCGGCAGCGCCAGCAGCGACCGCGCCTTCGCCGAGTGCATGTTCGTGAAAAAGACGAACCCCTCGCGGTCGAAGGTCTTCAGCAGGACCATGCGGCTGTCGGGAAACCCTCGCGGGTCGATCGTCGAGACGCACACGGCCGTCGGGTGCGGCACGCGCGGGTCGCGTTGCGCCTGCTCGAACCAGCGGGCGAACTGCTCGACCGGCTCGTCGGGCAGCGACTCGCGGGTCAACGGCGGGATGTCTGCCGGGGCCGTCACAGCTATGCCATCCGGGTCAGGGCCTGCTGCGCCTGCGGCACCGTCTCCTCCGGCGAGACCTTGTACCACGCCTCGACGATCCGGCCCTGCTCGTCGACCAGGAAGCTCGACCGGATGATCCCGATCGTCTTGCGGCCCATCGAGACCTTCTCGCCCCACACGCCGTACGCCTCGGCGACCGCATGGTCGGTGTCGGCCAGCAGCACGAAGTTCAGGTCGTACTTTTCGGCGAACTGCTTCTGTTTATCAGGCGCGTCCGGACTGATGCCGATCGCCGCGGCACCCGCCTTGTCCAGATCCGGCATCGCGTCGCGGACACTGCAGGACTGCGTCGTGCAGCCGGGTGTGTCGGCCTTGGGGTAAAAGTAGAGCAGCACCCTGCGGCCGCGGTAACTCTCCAGCGTAACCGGCTTGCCGTCCTGGTCAGGCAGTTCGAACAGCGGGGCGGCATCTCCGGGCTTCAACTTGGCCATGGCAGAATCCTCCAACCCTTGCGGCACATGCACTTGCGGACTGCAGGGATGCTATGGCCGCGGCGAAGCGAATGTCAACCGGTCGGTCACATCACCTCCAGCGCCAGCATCGTCACGTCGTCGTGGCGCAGCGGACCGCCGGTGTGTTTGCGGACCGCATCGAGCACGTGGTGCTTCAGCGCAGGCAGAGTGCGGCCGCCCGCCTGGTCCAGCGCCGCCAGCAGCCGCTCCAGGCCGAAGAGGTTTCCCTTGCCGTCGGGCGCCTCGATCAGCCCGTCGGTGTACACCAGCAGCCGGTCGCCCGTGCCGACCTCGAAGGCATCCTCGCTGAATTCGGTGGCCGCCTCGACCCCTAGCGGCAGATTCGACCGGTCCGGCCGGTCCGGCGATCCCGCCACCCGCCACCGCGCGTCGCCCCGCCGGCGGATCAGCAGCGGCGGGTGGCCCGCATATGCCACCCGTAGCGTCCTATCATCGCGGTAGAACCCGACGATCGCGGCGGTGGTCATCGCATCGAGGCCGCGCCGGGTGATCTGGCGGTTCAAATCGGCAAGCAGATCCTGCCCGG
>JAWLBS010000030.1:0-19208 GCA_041687575.1 Phycisphaerae bacterium
CTTGCCGGGGTCCCAGTCGGCGAGGGCGGCGACGGGCGCGAGCACGATCAGGCCGGCAAGCAGCGCGAGGGTCAGTCTCATCTTCATGGCATACCTCCTACAGTTTTCTAGCATACGATCCCCATATGAATCCGTGTCGACACGTCGTTGGCGTGCGGGACCACCTCCTTCCTGCGCGAGTCGACCGCTGCAAACACGCGATGCGCGGGCAGGGCCGTCTTCCATACTGAGGACGCGAAATGCTCTCGGGGCGCCTGGATCGGAGAAGGCGTTGTGTTTCATTATCGCTGTGTGGCCTGACCGGGCAAGAGAAAATACTATTATTTCCATAGTAACTGCAAAATACGGCAACAGTCCGGTACAACCTGCGTCGGTGAACGGGTGACCTGCGGCAGCCAGTACTGGTATCCTCGCCGCAGGTATGCCGACCGAGGGGACCTGTCATGACTCCTGCCGGGGGCGGGCGGGCACCGACGAAACCGCCGCCGCCTTGCCAGACAGCAGCGCCATCGGGTATACACGATTCGACGCATGGCCCATGTAGAATCCACCGGTGACCCCGACAGGTTATCGTGCAAACAAAGGATGCGGACGGATGCCCGGCAAGAACGTGCTGTTTATCGTTGTCGACGACCTCAGGACCCAGCTCGGCTGCTACGGCATGGAGTGGGTCCAATCCCCGAATATCGACGCCCTCGCGGCCGAATCGCTGCTGCTGGAGCGGGCCTACTGCCAGCAGGCCGTCTGCGCGCCGTCGCGGGCTAGCGTCCTGTCGGGCTGCCGGCCGGACACGACGACGATCTACGACCTGGCAACCCCGCTTCGCACCGCGATGCCCGACGTGCTGAGCCTGCCCGAGCACTTCAATCGCAGCGGTTACGAAACGGTCTCAATCGGCAAGGTCTACCACCACGCCCAGGACGACCTGCAAGGCTGGTCAGTGGAACCGCTGCAGGCCAAGGGCGACTGGAAGGGCCGCGGCTACCTGACCGACGAAGCGATGGAAGCCATGGAGCTGTGCCGAAAAGAGCTTGAGGCCAAGGGCGACAAGCGGCGCGGCGTCGGTCCGGCCTTCGAGGCCGCCGACGTGGCCGACGACGCCTACCACGACGGCAAGGACGCCCTGACGGCCATCGACGCCCTGCGGCGGCTGAAGGGCTCCGACCAGCCGTTCTTCCTGGCCCTCGGCTTCCACAAGCCGCACCTGCCGTTCAATGCCCCGAAGCGCTACTGGGACCTGTACGACCCGGCCGAACTGCCGTTGGCGCCCAACCCGTTCGAGCCGGAGGGCGTAACCGAATTTTCGCTGACCAACTTCGGCGAGCTGCGCGGCTACTTCGGCATCCCCGACGAGGGCGACATCCCCGAGGGCCTCGCCCGGCAGCTGATCCACGGCTACTGCGCGTGCGTCAGCTACATGGATGCCCAGGTCGGCAAGGTGCTGGCCGAGCTCAAGGACCTGGGCCTCTGGGAGGACACGGTGATCATGCTCTGGGGCGATCACGGCTGGAAGCTCGGCGAGCACAACTCCTGGTCCAAGCACACCAACTTCGAGATCGACACCCGGGCCCCGCTGATGGCGCGCGTGCCCGGCATGCAGGCGGCCGGCCACTCGACGTCCGCGCTGGTCGAGTTCGTCGACATGTACCCCACGCTGTGCGAGCTGTGCGACCTGACGGTACCTGAGCATTGCGAGGGCCTGAGCTTCGCCCCCCTGCTGGATGAGCCGGACCAGCCGTGGAAGACCGCCGCCTTCAGCCAGTATCCCCGCGGCGAGGTGATGGGCTACGCCATGCGGACCGACCGCTACCGCTACATCGAATGGCGCGACCGCCGCACCAGCCAGACCCGCGCCCGGGAACTCTACGACCACGCGACGGATGCCCGGGAAAACGCCAACATCATCGACAAGGTTGACCCGGCCGTCGCCGAGGCCCTCTGCCAACAGCTCGCCGCCGGCCACGCCGCCGCCCGGCCGGGACAGTGAAACGGGCGGCGGCTCGACGCCGTCGCGCAACAAGGTTTCGCGAGAAGCCGGTCGGCTGTCGAACATTGCGGAGCACGGGTGCCACGGTGCCACGGGTCCTGCGGCAGTTCGCAGGGCCGTGCCAAAAAGCCGCCCAGCTAGGGGTGCTCCGGGTCTCGGGTGAACGCCGCCGCCCGACTTTGGACTGCGGCGCCGCAGACGCCGCTTTGCCTTCGCTGCGGGCCCCGACGAGCGCACCGGCACTGCGGCATGCGGACGCCCCGAACGGCGACAGCCTTTGGACTGCGGCGGCGCAGACGCCGCTTTGCCTTTGCGCAAGGAGCGGGGATCTCGCGCATCCGGACGACTCCGTCGCTTGCGCTTCGGGCTCCTTCCCGCAGGGCGCTGGGGCGGTGCGCGTTCGCAACGGCAACGGCCGAAAGGATACCCTCACTTACGTTTCGGGCTCGTCTGGGCGCAACGCAGGATGCGGGGGCGTTGCGCTTGCCGGGGGTCTGCCGGGACCTCACGGTCGCGGCTCCTTCCCGCTTGTCCGCGGGCACGACGTTCATCCGAAGAACACCGCCCTGCTCCCTGCTTCGCCAGACGACGGCTTCGCAGGGAGAGGACGCAACCCCGAAGCACCTGGTGCACCTGGAATCGGTGTCAGATGCCTCCAGCGGCGGCATGCAGCGGCGTCCCCTCGGAATACCCCCCTCACCCGTTCGCCCACCGCACCAGGCGGAGCGCCCGCGCCAGCCGGACCAGCGAGTGCCCCATCGCCCACAACGCCACCACGAGCTGCGGCACAAGAGCCGCGATCACCGGCCAGGACATGACGTCAAACGCCACACCCTGATCCGTCGCCATCTTCTGCCAGGCGTACGCCCATAGGCCCGTGAGAACCGGCCCCAGCCAGGCAAGCAGCCCGACCGGGAGCAAGTGCGCCGACCAGTAGAACACCGCCACGGCGATCCGGCCGACCGCCCCCCTGACCAGACCGCTGCAGCACGAGGCCACAAGCCCGACAAGGGCAAAGAGCGCAAGGCTTGTCACGCCCCACACCACGCCAGCCATACAAGCGCAATGCCAGACGGTATGTACCCATGCGGTTCTCACGAACATGTCCGGGAGGGGAAGGATCATCCAGGCAAGCGCGCCGGCACCGCCAGTGAGGATGCACAACCATATCGCGAAACGGCGGCCCGCACGGTACGCGCCACGGATCGCCGTGCGCTTGAAAAACAGCGGGTCCCGCTGGACCTGCCACCACGTCGCGATAAAACCGCGGATCTTCGCTGATAGCCCCCGGGCCACCGCGAACCGTGTCGGCCGGCGCCGCTGCGGCAGCGAGTCGCTGACGGCTGCGCCGCACTCCGGGCAGACCCCATCCGTCGACAGGCCCGTCAGACAGTAGCCGCACGCCTCGCACTGCAGGTCCAGTGACTCGCGGCCGAACCCCTCGGCCGGTCCGGCATACCGCAAGCCGCCGCGGATGATCAGGACGGCAGCATACGCGAACCATACCGTCATCATCATCTCAACAACAGGCACGCGCACCGGCTGCATCACGGCCGTGCCGAGCGTCGCATAAGAGAGGGGATACACCGTCGGCACCTGCCACATCCAGGCGAGCAGGACCACCGACGTGCTCGACCAGAGCACCAGGCGAAGCGCCCGCCCGAGCAGGGACCGGAACCGTTCTCCCGCCGAAATGTACGGCGCCACCGCCAGCGCGGCTGCAAGCACACCCGCCTCGATCGCCAGCCAGGTCAACAGCGGCTCGGCCAGGCTTCCACCTCCCGATGCGAGCAGATGGTGGGTCCTCATCGCCAGCGCCGCCATCGGTGCCCGCAGGATGTCCCACAGCCCCGCAGCCGGAGTAAGCACGAGCCCCCGATGCTCGGGCGTCCGCCCCGCCAGCCAGCTGATCAGGCTGTAACCACGGTACTCGCCCCAGAGCATCTGCAGGCTGCCGATACCGTAGACGCCCCAGGCAATGTGAGCGACGACCGCGGCCCGCCAGCCGGCCGCGGCGAAATGAGGCCCGAAGCGCTTCGGCATCAGCCAGAAAAGCGGCGCCAGGGCCACGGCGATCGGCCACGGAATCCATACCGCGCGAACCGGCAGGACCGACGGCGGCGCCGCGCCCTGTTCAGCAAGGTTCGTCGGCCGGTCGGATGCGCCTTCAGTTAACCTGTTCTCAATCTTCGGATGCGACATCACCATCGGCGTCCTGTTGGGCGGCCCTCAGGTACCATTCGTCAGCGGGCTTGGACCGAAGGCCATCATACCCCCAGTCCGAGCAGGAGCCATTGCGCAAGCAGCCACCGTCATCGACGCCATCGGCCCCGACACCGTAGAGCGAATAGCCGTCGACGTCATCCAGCCGGTAACGCAGCGGCTCCCCGCTGATCGGGTCGAGCGGCAGCGAGTCGAGATACTCCGGCACCAGCGCCGCCAGCCGGGCCGGGTAAGCGCCGTGCTCGGTACGCCAGGCGGACAGGGCCGCCGAAACGATCGTCGCATCGGTGCCGGCCAGATCCCGCAGGAAGGTCTTGTAGCGGTCGAGGCAGCCGCCATGAGTCGGCACAGGATCGTAGAACGGGTCCCTGGACGTCGGGGAGCCGGCATGTTCCGGCAACCGGCTGGCCGCCTCCGGCCAGGACAGACCTTCCGGAAGGATCGCGCGCCGGGTGATTGCGGCACACCTGCGCATGGCCGCACGGCGGTCGCTGACGAACACCGACAGCAGGTTCGCGCCGGAAAGCACCGTATCCGTCAAACCGCCGCTCCTGCGGGGATACATCACGAACCAGCCGTTGCCACCCGGGCCCCGCGTGTACGTCCGGTCGAGCTGGCACTCAACGAACTCGCACTCCTTCCCCATGGCCCGGTTCCACTGCCGGGGCATATCCAGGCGATATGTCGAAAGCATCTCGACTAGCACGCGGGCGTCCCGGCGGCTGAGACGCAGCTCGCGGCACCAGCAGCGGACCTCTTCGGCAACAAGCCAACGGCAGGACAGAGCGACCGTGCAGTCCCCCAACGTCCCGCGGCGCAGGACGCTTTCCGTCAGCCGGTAGATCGCCCCCAGATCGGCCATGGCCGCCTCGAGGTCGCCGGTCTCTGCCAGCGTGCAGCGGGCGCGAGCGCAGAGCATCTCGGCACAATCGTTCAGCACGGACCAGCCATCGCCGGGCATGGGCCATGACCACACAAAGGATTCGTCAACCAGCGCAGCGATGCGATCCAGTTTCTCCATCACCTCGGGGCTGGCGATATGGGCTGCGGCGCGGCCTTGCATGTACCGTACGTGCGGCGACCACTCCCCGGCCAAGGCGTGGTGCCGCCAATTGATATAGTAAGATTCGCGCGGGATGGCCAGATTGGCGATCTTCCCGTACGCAGTCACCCACTGCATCCCCGGCGGCGCCGTTGTCGGCTCGGGGACCTGCAGGGCCGGCAGCTGCTTCACCAGTTCCGCAAGGACCGTTGTCGGGTGGCCTGCCGGCAATGCCGGATTCCAGTATCTGTCCACCACCTTCGCATCCCAGTCCGGATCGGCTGGCAACGTCGTCATCCGAACGTACGCGAAGTGGGCAAACCACGGCACGAGGACGATCGCCAGCACCAGCCGAACCCGCCACCGCCAGCGGTGCAGGCGAGCGTGCACGGCGTCCAGAAGATCCAGGATGCGCGGGTTCATGGTGCCGCCCTCACGAGCCGGTTTCCGCAGCGGACGGGATGATCCGGCGGATCTCTGCGGGGATCACCTGCCCGCACTCCGGGCAGATCCCGCTGACATTGCCTCTCAGGTCGTACTGGCAGTGCGGGCAGCGTGCGGCCAGCTCCCGTGTGCGCCTCGGCCGCGTGCACCACCAGACAAATGCGCTAAAGCCCGCGAGCAGCGCCGCGAAGAACCAGTACTCCTTCCGGTCATTGCCGCCTACGAACTGGGGGCCGGGGATGTACTCGGTCGGCACAAACCAGCCTATCGCGCAGATCGCCGCCGCCGCGAGCATCACCTCGGCCAATGCCCCTCGGTACCGCCCCCCGAAGATGGTTGCCAGCAGCAGCGCCGCCCACACCCAAATGAGCAGTCCCCAGTTCCAGGGGCTTCCCGCCAGTTGCTTTCGAGCGGCCTCGACCACAAGGTACCACGTCGACGGCTTGGGCTCCTTGGGGTGAAATGCCCCCGGATTCCGGCCATGCGACATTCCATTGAGCCCTCTATCGTCAAGATAGAACTCGGCCTCGTATCCGCTCGCCGCGTGACGCCAGATGAGGACGCGCCGGCCTTTGTAGTCGTTCGGGGCGACCGAGACTGTCCCGCCGCCAAGTATTCCGCATATCTGTTCCGGGGTAAGCGGCTTGTACCAGTACTTCTCCCAGGAGCAGCCCCTCAAGCGAGCCTCTGATTGCGGGGCCAGCAGGGCGGTGCTGGCATTAATCTGCCGGCACGCGGCGCGCCAAGCTTCGTGCCTGTGCAGGAACCACGCCGCCTGCCCCCACAACAGGCAAGCGGCCAGCAGGCAGGCCACCGCCACGGCGCCCCACAGCCTGCGGCGGTGCTCCCTCGAAAGATAGACGCGTTCGGTCGGCATGGATCGGCATTCCCGCACACCACCTGAAGATGTTGTCCTGGATGGTCAGAATAGGCATCCCATGCCGCACAGGCAAGTCGCAAGAAGCCGCACACCGACAGCCGGAGTGCATTGTTGTGCCGCCAACGATATGCGTTTGCAGCGTTCGACGTGCGTGAGCGGTGCACGGGCGAAGGGTTACCGCGACCTCGCGGTCGCGGCTCCTTCCCGCAGGGCGAGGGAGCGGTGCGCATGCGAACGACTCCCTCGCTTACGCTTCGGGCTCCTTCCTGCGAGCTGCGGGGAGCGGTGCGCATTCGTAACGACAACGGCCGAAAGGACACCCTCACTTACGTTTCGGGCTCGTTTGGGTGCGGTGCAGGATGTGGGGACGACACGTTCGGAGCAGATTGGCGGGCGCAGCCCGCCCTACATGGGCGTTTGGGCGCCGCACACGTTTCGGCAATCCCGCGTCCGGCTCATTCCCTGACCCCTGTCCCCTGCCGTTGCCTGCTGTCCCCTGTCCCCTGTAACCTGTCCCCTGCCGTTGCCGTTCCTGGCAACTGGCAACTGGCAACTTTTCTACAACGATGCCATCTTCGCCACCAGATCGGCCGTGCGAACCGAGTAGCCCCACTCGTTGTCGTACCAGCTGACCACCTTGACCATCTGCCCGCCGGCCGCAGGCATCGTCATCGTTGAGAGGCTGTCGAACACGCTGGAGTGCGGGTTGCCGATCACGTCGCTACTGACGATCGGGTCCTCGACGTACTGCAGGATGCCCTTCAATGGGCCATGGGCCGCCTCCTGCATCGCCGCGTTGACCTGCTCGGCCGTGACCTTCGCGCCCAGCGTGACGACCAGGTCGACGATCGAGCCGTCGGGCACGGGGACGCGCATCGCAAAGCCGTTGAGTTTGCCCGCCAGCTCGGGGATGACCTTGCCGACAGCCTTGGCGGCGCCGGTGGTGGTCGGGATGATGTTCATACTGCCGGCGCGGGCGCGACGGGGGTCCTTGTGGATCATGTCGAGGATCCGCTGATCGTTGGTGAAGGCGTGGACGGTGGTCATCAGGCCCTCGACGACCTTGAACTTCTCGTGCAGCACTTTGACCACCGGCGCCAGGCAGTTGGTCGTGCACGAGGCGTTGGAGACGCACTTATCGTCCCCGGTCAGCGTGTCGTCATTGACGCCCATGACGATCGTGGCGTCCGGCTCGTCCTTGGCTGGCGCGGTCAGGACCACCTTGCGGGCCCCCGCGTCGAGGTGGTCGCCGTAGCCGCCCTTCTCGCTCTTGCGGTTGGTGAACACGCCGGTCGCCTCGACGGCCACGTCAACGCCCATGTCCTTCCAGGGCAGTTTGGCGGGGCTTTTTTCGCTCACGATCCTGACGTCCTTGCCGTTGACTCTGAGGGTCTTGCTGTCGGGGGCCTCGACCGTGCCCTTGAACGGCCCGTGGACCGAATCGTACCGCAGCAGGTACGCCAGCATCGGCGCATCCGACAGGTCGTTGATCGCCACGACGTCGAACCTGTCGCCCTGTTCGACCATCGCCCGGTACACCAGCCGGCCGATTCGCCCGAACCCGTTGATCGCTACCTTGATCGCCATCGTTTTTTCGCTCCTTGTGCCCGAAGGGTTTCCCAATTGTAGCCGGCATGTCGGGCGATGTCGGAAATTCGCATTGACGCCCGCTTCGTCATTGGGAAGGATCGTACATGTAAGATAGCTACCCGCATGAAGGAGAAGCCCATGAGGATCACCGAGAAAGGGCAGGTCACGATCCCCATCGACATCCGCAAGAAGATGGGCCTGCTTCCGAACACCGAGGTCGAGTTCGTCGTCTCCGGCGACCATGTGATACTGAAGAAGTCGGGCAACGGTCGTCAACGCGGCAACGAACTGATCGCGACGATGCGCGGCCGGGCCACCCGGCGGTTGACCACCGACCAGATCATGGCCCTGACGCGAGGCGAGTGATGACCAGGAATGTTTCCCGCTATCGCACGTACTTCCCCGACCTGCCGCTGATCTGCCTGGCATGAAAGCGCCTTCGCGGCACGGGGTCGGACCCCGGTGACGTGCACAGACAGCCGGGCTCCCAAGAAGTCTCGGCGTTGATTCCGCTGGGAGCGTCTGCGTCGGGGTCAGACCCCTGGGAAGGGCCAGCGATTCCTGGGGTCTGACCCCTTGTAGAATGCCTGCACTCAAATCCCCGTATCCGATCCCCCTGGCGGCACCGGTACCTGAAGTGATCCACCGGGGTCTGACCCCCTTGGAAAAATGCCTCAGGGCCGGGCACTGCCTTTCCTTGCCGCGGCCGCGGGGGCCGGATACCATGCATATCCCGTTCAGACATCACGAAAGGGCAGATCCGATGACGACGCAACCGCAGGACTTGCAGCAGGTTCTCGACGACGAGCTCGCACTTCACGAGCAGGTCCTCTGGACCGGCCAGCCCCTGCCCGGGCGCCTGGCCATGCAGATCTTGCGTCTGACGCTGCCGGTGGGGGCGATCATCATCGCGCTGACGGTCCTGTGGATCTGGTATGCGGTTAGCCGGCAATCGGACCTCCGGGAACTCTTCGGTCTCGACTCGGCCGGCCTCCTTGCCGCCGCTCTGGCGATCCCAGGGCTCTGGGCCGGGGTAAAGCTCCTGGCCATCCCCCTTACGGTCCTGCGCGGGGCCCGCCGCGTGCATTACGTCGTGACGGACCGGCGCGCCCTGGTCATCGACCCGTCCGCCAAAGAGAGAATCAGGTCGTTCGACCCGGAGCAGATCCGCTCGATCAAGGTCAAACGTCGGCCGGACGGCTCCGGCAACATCCTCTTCGAGCGGGACGTCGTCCGGACCCCGGATCACGTCACCATCAAGCAGAGGGGGCTGCTCGCGTGTCCCGACGTCGATGCGGCCGCGGACGCGCTGCGGCAGGTGATCGCCGAAGCCCGCGACACCGAACCGCAGCCGTCCGCCGCCGTTGCGAGCGGCCGGCAAGTCGCCCCGCGCGAACAGACCCGCCAATGGATTGCCCGCAGACGCCGCACTTCCCGGCGAGTCACTCCACGCCAGCAGGCGGTCATCGGGGCAATGTTCCTGGCCCTGGGGATCATCGGCCTTGTTATCTGCGGCCGGACCGGGACCCTGGTCTGCACCCGCATCGCTCCGCAGCAGGTCGATGGCGTGATCCATCGCACGTGGCGGGGCGTGATCCCGCTGGCCGACCGGTCCGTTAGTGGGCTGACGAAGGCGGCATTGGAGCTACATGCTTCCTCACCGAGTATCGGGATCAGGCGGGGGGGCGGGCATGCTCACGGTTATCTCATCGTCCTGCACGCCGCCGCGGGCCAGGTGCCTCTGGGCCTCAACAGCAGCCTGGGCATCGAGCGGAGAAAGGCCGTCGTCCGGCGGATCAACGAGTTCCTGGCGGACCCGGCTGCCGGGAACCTGGTCGTAAGCAACTCGGATTACCAGTCGGTCTGGGTGATCTGCGTTCCCGCCGCCTTCATGGCCGCGGGCCTGTTCGTGCTGACTCGCGGGATCCGGCTGGGACGCCACCGGCGGCAAGAGGACGCGGGCGTGAAGCCGAATCAGTAGGTGATGCGGTCGGGTGTCCATCCGAAGAGCATGGCCCCGCAAGCGGCCGCAGGGGCTCCCCCTTGAGAGTCCGTCGCGCTTTCGAACGACAAAGACACCCTCGCTTACGCTTCGGGCTCGTTTGGGGGCGGTGCAGGATGCGGAAACGCCGCATTCGGGATCGTAACAACAATACCCTCGCTTACGCGTCGGGCTCTTTCCCGAAGGATGCGGGCGTCTCTCGCATCCGGACAACTCCCTCGCTTACGCTTCGGGCTCTTTCCCGCTTGCTTCCTGGGAGGTCCGCTCATCCGAGGGATTCCATGGCCGGAAACAGCCCCTGCCATGGCACCCCGCACTACCGCTCCCTCACGGTCGCGGCTCGTTTGCGCCCCCTTTCCGCCCCCTTACGGTCGCGGCTCGTTTGCGCAAAACCGTCCTGCCCGAACCATCGCCCCGACCGAAACAGAAACAGGGACCCGCGTTGTCGGCGGGTCCCTGTCTTCTTGTCTCTCATCCGCCGCACCGGTTCGCGCCGCGGCAGATTGTGCGAGGCGCTGCTTACAGCGCCGCGATCCGCTTGATCAGGTCGGCGGTGCGGTTCGAGTAGCCCCACTCGTTGTCATACCACATCGTGACCTTGACCATGTCGTCGGCCAGCACCATCGTGTTGGTGCTGTCGAAGATCGAACTGTACGCGTTGTGGATGATGTCCGACGAGACGATCGGCTCATCGACGTACTCGATGATGCCCTTCATCGCGCCTTCGGCGGCTTCCTTGATCAGCGCGTTGATCTCGTCGGCGCTGGTCTTCCGGCCAGCCACGAAGGTCAGATCCGTGATCGAGCCGGTCGGCACCGGGATCCGCAGGGCGTAGCCGTGCAGCTTGCCCTTCAGGGCCGGGATCACCTCGCCGAGGGCCTTGGCAGCGCCCGTGGTGCTCGGCACGGTGTTGACGGCGGCGGCGCGGCCGCGGCGCTTGTCCTTGTACGGCATGTCCAGGATCGCCTGGTCATTGGTGTAGGCGTGGACCGTGGTCATCAGGCCCTTGACGATCCCGATCTTCTCATGCAGGATCTTGGCGACCGGCGCCAGGCTGTTGGTGGTGCACGAGGCGTTCGAGATGGTCTTCATCTCGGCCTTGAGGTCGCCGTCGTTGACGCCCAGCACGATCGTGGCATCCGGCTTGTCCTTGGCCGGGGCCGACAGGATCACGCGCTTGGCACCGGCGGCCAGGTGGCTGTCGAAGCCGGGCTTGCCGTCGGCGGCGCGGTTGGTGAACACGCCGGTCGACTCGAGGGCGACATCGACGCCCATCTTGCCCCACGGCAGCTGGGACGGGTCCCTCTCGCGCAGGACCGGGATTTCCTTGTCGTTGACGACGATCGCGCTGCCCTTGACGCAGACGGTGCCCGGGAACCTGCCCTGGGTGCTGTCATACTTGAGCATGTAGGCGAGCATGTCCGCGTCGAACATGTCATTGATCGCCACGATGTCGAACTCGCTGGGACGCTCCGCCATCACGCGGAAGACCAGCCGGCCGATCCGACCGAACCCGTTGATCGCAACCTTGACTGCCATTGTGCTTGCTCCTTGTGCCTAGAAATAACGCCTGTTAGGCTCGTAAACCTTCTTCGCATGCCAAACGGTCCCACCCGGGACCCGGGGCAACCGGCGGCCCATTGCGGGCAAACGTCCTCCGTCAGCAGGTCACGGGGAAGTTGCCGCAGTCGCCTCTCAGCCGGCGCGCATGCCTTACGGACCGAGTGTTTTAAGGGAAACGATCGCGGCTGGCAAGCACCATGCGGGAAGGATTTCACAAGGAGAGGGAAGCAGGAGGACCTGGGGAACTAGGATTCGAACCTAGACTGGCTGATCCAGAGTCAGCTGTGCTACCATTACACCATTCCCCAGTCGCGTATCCCTATGTAGGCTCAGCGGCCGGACTTGTCAAGGCTTGCGGCCCATCTGACGGGCCAAGTTGCCCCCCAAACCCTTCCGCCACCTTACGATATGGCCGATGCACAGGCCTTGTCCAGCGACCGGGCGATCTGCTCGGGGGCAGCCAGGCAGAAAAACAACCGCTCGGCGAGCAGACCGGGCAGGTCGCCGCGGGCCTGACGGCAGCGGTCGGCGGCGACGGCCAGCACGAGATTGTCCCCCCACGCCCGCAAGGCGATGACCTGGTAGTGCCTGGCGACCCCCGGCGGCACCCGCTCGAGCGCGGCGGTATCGACGCCGATGGCGTCGAGGTCGACGGTCCGCTGCTCGTCGGCGAGCTGCCGGGCCCACGCCTGCCAGATGTCCTCGGGCCGGGCCCAGCCCCGGGCGACGGCGATCTGGCCGAACCGCTGACGCGAGAGCCGCTGGTGCTGGAGGATCGCCTCGACCTGCCAGTCGGTCAGGACGCCCATCTCGACAAGTATCTGTCCGATGCGATCGGCCATGCGAATCCTCCGAGGCGTAGCGGACCGTTGGTCCCATAACTGCCCTAAATCCCGGTGCGACCGTGCCGCGGGTTGCACAGACCTTACGAAACAATTTGCAGTGAGGCAAAAAGCCAACGCCGCCCATCGCATGTTTACGATTATCAACATCCCGATACGCCCTGTCGTGTACTCTGCGCAAAACCCACCCCGATTGTTGCTCAAAATCACCGCCATGTTGCAAATCGGCAACGTTTCTGGTTGACAGGCGGGGTCCATGTTGTGTAGGTTAACCATTATGCAATGTCACATGAGCATTGCGGACTTCAGTCGATGTTGCATTTTGTCGACAGGAGCCTTAACGGGTTCGAAGTCAGGGGACGACTTTGACACCGAGGATCCGCAATTTCGCTGATTTGGAACGGGTGTTGCATGGCTGACGCTCAGCAATCCGCGACAGGCACTGTTGTGAACAAGGCAGTTCAGCCGCCGAACGGGGCATTTTCGCTGCGGAGCATCGCTGAGCACGTGTTTCACAGTTTGTCGCTGGGCGTGATCGTGTTCGACCCGGAGATGAGCATCATTCTGAGAAACCAGATCGCCGCCGTGCTGCTGCCGTCCGGCCATCGCATCTCGGACGTGCTGGCGGAAGCCACGGTCGAAAGCAAATACCAGGACTGGTCCATGGAGCTGCGCCGGGCGATCGACGGCCGGGGGCAGCACCATTACGACGGCGTGACCTGCCAGGTGTCCCGGTCGGAAATTCGATATCTCAACATGGTTTGCACGCCGATGAACGACGTGCAGACGGGGCGGACGATCGGCGGGATGCTCGTGATCGAGGACGTGACCTCACGGCTGAGCATGGAGCGGCGGCTGGCGGTCTCGGAGCGGCATGCGGCGGTGGGCAAACTGGCGGCCAAGGTCGCACATGAGCTGAACAACCCGCTGGACGGCATCATGCGGTACATCAACATGGCGATCCGCCTGAGCGAGTCACAGGACGCCGACAAGGAAAAGATCGTTCGATTCTTGACGGAGTCGCGTCGGGGGCTGTCCCGGATGGTGCATATCCTGGGCGAACTGCTCGAATTCTCGCGCAGTTCGTACGGCACCTACGAGGAGGCGAACGTGAACCGCTACGTTGAAGATGCCATTAATGCCATGCAGGACAAGGCCTTGCGCACAGGCGTCAACATCGTCTGCAGCATGGAGGGGGCCATGCCCGGCCTGCGGGTCGGCAGCAACCTGTTCCAGGTGTTCTGCAACCTGATCAAAAACGCCGTCGACGCCATGCCGGACGGCGGGACGCTGACCATCACTACCCGCCTGGTCGACGGCGAGGTGGCAGTCAGCTTCGAGGACACCGGCGCCGGCCTGCCCGAGGATGCCGAGCAGATCTTCCAGCCGTTTTTCACCACCAAACCCACCGGCCAGGGGACGGGGCTGGGGCTGGCAATCTGCAAGGACATCATCGAGCGGTACAACGGCCGGATTGTCGCGGAGAACCGGCCGCAGGGCGGAGCAAAATTTATGGTCGTCGTGCCGGTCGAGGTGGACACCGGGGCGATGGCCGCGGCGAGATAGCCCGGCAGCGTCGGTTGCCGGGGTGGAAGCGGAATTGTACCCGGCGGGGGTTCGGCGAACTTCCCGGCCAGGCGGGTAGGAGAGGAAAGAGGCCATCGCACCATATAGCGCCACAGTGAGTGCAGACCAAGGAGCGAAGACCGTGCCCGAGTCCAATGCCCGGATTCTGGTTGTGGACGACGACGACATCATCCTGGACTCGCTCCAGGAGTTCCTCCGCCTGGAAGGATACCAGGTGGAGGTGGCCCGTTCCTACGAAGAGGCGGTAGTCGCCATGGAACGGGGGAGTTTCAACGTCGCCCTGACCGACGTGAACATGCCCGGATCGAGCGGGTTCGAGCTGTTGCGGCTGTGCAAGCACCAGTTCCCCGAGACGGTCGTCATCATGATTACCGGCTACGGCACGATCGACAGTGCCGTCGAGGCGATCAAGATGGGGGCGTATGACTACCTGACCAAGCCGATCATCGACGACGAGCTCCGCCTGGCGGTCGAACGGGCGTTGCAGCAGCAGTCGCTGATCCGGGAGAACCGCACGCTCCGTCAGCAGCTCGAGCACCGCAACCAGCTGCAGAACATCGTCGGGCAGGACTACAAGATGCTCAAGGTGTTCGACCTGATCGAGTCGGTCGCCGACAGCAAGACCACCATCCTGATCCTCGGCGAATCCGGCACGGGCAAGAGCATGATCGCCCGTGCGATCCACGCCCACAGCCGGCGGCAGGAAAAGCCCTTCGTCGAACTGGCCTGCGGGGCGATTCCCGAGAGCCTGCTGGAAAGCGAGCTGTTCGGCCACATCAAGGGCTCGTTCACGGGGGCGATGGTCGACAAGGTCGGCAAGTTCCAGGCGGCCGACGGCGGGACGATCTTCCTGGACGAGATCAGCACCGCCACCCAGGGCCTGCAGATCAAGCTGCTGCGGGTGCTGCAGGAGCGCCAGTTCGAGCCGGTCGGTTCGAACGACACCAGGTCGGTCGACGTGCGGGTGGTGCTGGCGACCAACACCGACCTGACCCGGGACGTGGCCGAAGGGCGGTTCCGCCAGGACCTGTACTACCGGATCAACGTGGTGACGATCAGCCTGCCGCCGCTGCGCGAGCGGATCGGCGACATCCCGCTGCTGGCCGAGCATTTCCTTCGCAAGTACAACGCCCAGAACAATCGCGAAGTGCTGGGGTTCGCGGAAAAGACGATGGAGTTCCTGCAGCGGTACGACTGGCCGGGCAACGTCCGGGAGCTCGAAAACGTGGTCGAACGGGCGGTGGTGCTGTCCAAGAGCAAGTACGTCGAGATCGCCGATTTGCCGCCGAACCTGTCCGAGCAGGTGCAGACCGACGTGACGCCGGGGCAATCGTACAAGCCGGTGTCGCTCAAGCGGGCCCTGGAGGATCCGGAAAAGCGGATCATCGAGATGGCGCTCCGCGCGAACAACTGGAACCGCCAGTCGACGGCCGAGGTCCTCAAGATCAATCGCACCACGCTGTACAAGAAGATGAAACGCTACGGGCTGCTCGAGCCGAACGAGCCGGTGCCGACGTAGGGCCCGTGGTGCTTATGAAGACGCTTGCCCAGATCGAACTGCCTTCGAATGAGCGCGAAGCCATCGAGCGCTCGGCGGAGATCCTGCGCAGCCGGTTCCCCGTGGACCGGATCATCCTGTTCGGGTCGAAGGCCCGGGGCCAGAGCCGCCCCGACTAGGACATCGACCTGCTCGTGCTGACCGGCGAACCGATCGACTGGCGCCGGCGACGGGAGATGACCGATGCCCTGTTCGACCTGCAGCTGGAGCTCGATGTGATGCTCAGCCCGGTTGTCATCCCGACGCAGGAGTGGGAGCACGGGGTCGCCCAGGCCCTGCCCCTGCGGCAGGAGGTCGATCGCGACGGGGTAGAGATATGACGCCGGACGAAGCCAGGGAAGAACTGATCGCCTCGTGGCTGCAGATGTCGGCCGATGCCCTCGCCTCGGCGCAATCGGAGCGGGACAGCGGCCGCGGGCGATTCGCCATCAATCGCAGCGCCGTTTCCCTCCGCTGGATTGTGCGACTTCGGCACCCGAAGTAGACCTCTACCGCAGGGAACGCCCCCTCTCATCCGCAGAATTCCATGGCCGCCAACATCGCGGCCATGGCACCCGCCCTCCGAAACGGGACCATTTGCCCCGCTCCCCGCCCGGCGGTACCATTGCGACCTGCCCGGAACCGTGGTCCGGGCGGATGAACCGGCTGGCTGGAGGAAATGCGGTGGAGAAAGCAGGCATGATCAGGCACGACGGGCTGCCCTTTCCGGCGATGGCGGATCTCGCACGGTTGATCGCCGACGTACCGGACTACCCCAAGCCCGGCATCGTCTTCAAGGACATCACCCCCCTGCTGCGCGACCCGGCCGCCCTGAGCCTGGCCGTCGAGTACATGTCGCAGCCCTACCGCGGCAAGCGGATCGACGCCGTCGCCAGCGCCGAATCACGCGGGTTCATCTTCGGCGTCGCCGTTGCGCAGAACCTCTCGGCCGGCTTCGTTCCGATCCGCAAGCCCGGCAAGCTGCCCCGCGAGACCCGCAGCGAAGAGTACACCCTGGAATACGGCGTGGACAAGCTGGAGATCCACGTGGACGCCGTCCGGCCGGGCGACCGGGTGCTGCTGATCGACGACCTGCTGGCCACCGGCGGGACGATGTCGGCCTCGTGCAGACTCGTCGAGGACCTCGGCGCCGAGGTCGCCGGCGTGGCCGTGCTGATCGAGCTGGGCTTCCTCACCGGCCGCGAAACCCTCAGCAAGTACGACGTGCACTCGGTGATTTACGTCGAGTAGGGCGGCCCCGGTCCCGGCGTAGCGTGTGGTACCGGCATCGGGGCTCGGGTGTCGGAACGGCGTGGGCCAGGGGGTCAGGGATCAGTGTCCACTGACACGCCCACGGGGTCAAACCCGTGGAAAACGCCGCCTCGAACTTCACTGACACCACTCCAGCCTTTGCATGGTCAATCGTGGTTCGCCCTGATCTGCGGCGGCGGGCGTCTCTGTTGGCGTTCACGCCGCCTTCGCGGCGTCGGAGTTGGAATCGTGAGCCGACTTGCCCTGCCCGATCTTCGGCTCGGTGCCCGAAAGCAGCCGAACGATGTTCCCCCGGTGACGGATGACGATCAGGCTGGCCATGATCGCCGAGAAGGCCGCCAGCATCGCCGTCGTCGAGACCGGCCAGCCCCGCCACAGGCCGAAGACGATTACGTAGACGGGAAACAGGGCGGCCGCCACGATCGACGCGGCCGAGACGTACCGCGATACCAGCAGCACCAGCCCCCACGTCGCCAGCCCGGCCAGACCCGGCAGCGTCAGGTACGGCCAGTAGCCCAGCAGGATGCCCAGCGAGGTCGCCACGCCCTTGCCGCCCTTAAAGCCCAGGTAGATCGGCCAGACGTGTCCGAACACACAGCAGGCCTGCACGAGCATCACGATCGCCGTCCGTACGCCTGCCGGCAGGTGCAGCGAGTCGCCATACGCATGCATGACCCACGCGGCGATTGCGGTGGGGATCGCGCCTTTGAGGACATCCAGCGCGAAGACCAGCAGCCCCCACGGCCGGCCAAGCACCCGCGAGACGTTCGTCGCGCCGATGTTGCCCGAGCCCTTCTGGCGAATGTCGACGCCCCGCAGCCACCCCACGAACAACCCGAAGGGGATCGATCCGACCAGGTACGCCCCCACCGGCAGCAACAATAGCCAGAGTAGATCCAGACTCATGGGCCAACCCGACTCGCTTTCTGACGCGCAACTTCCTCGTACAGCACCAGCATCTGGCGGGCATGCCTCGCCATGCCCAGGTCTTCCCGGAGCGATCGGCCGGCGCGGGACATCCGGTCCCGCCGCCCCGCGTCCAGCAGCAACCCCATCCGATCCGCCAGGGCCGCCACGTCGTCCGGCGAGTCGATCACGTAGCCGTGCTCGCCCTCGACGATCGCGTCGGCCGCGCCATTGTAGCGTGTCGTCACGCAAGGCAAACCCGCCGTCAGCGCCTCGAGCACGACCCGGCTGCACGGGTCGTAATAACTGGCCAACACGCACGCGTCGGCCGCGTGATACAGGGGCCACACGTCCGATATCGCCCCGACGAAACGGACCCGATCGCCCAGCCCCCGCCGCCGCGCGAGCCGCTCGTAAGGACCGGCCTTGCCCCGGCCGGCCACCACGAGTGCGATGGGTCGGCCGTCACGGGCCAACCGACCGGCCGCCTCGATGAAGCGGTGGACCCCCTTGAGCCGGAAATTGTGGGCGACGGTCGCGAAGACCACGGCGTCTGGCGGCAGATTCCACTGCGTGCGGAAGGCCTGGCGATGCTCGCGGGCCTGACCCTCATCGCAGGGGTCGGGGTTCACGCCGTTGAAGATCACCCGCACCTTCGGCCCGGTGAAGCCGTAGTGCTTCCGCACCTGCTGCGCCACATAATTCGACACGCAGGCGACGGTCGGCTTGCTCCTGGCGGTCAGGAGGTCGCGCTCGGCGGCCAGCATGACCCGCTGCTTGAGGGTGGTTGCATGCTGCAGCCGCTTGAGCGACCGCCGCAGGCCCGGCTGGACCAGCGCGAGGTTCCGGGCGAGGGTCTCGGGGATCGTCCCGCCGCGGGGCTGGTAGATGTCCGCGCCCGCACACGGCACGATCGCGTGGACCAGGTCGAACCGCTCCTTGCGGACGGTCTCGGCGGCCTTGCGGAGGTATTGCCGGTAGCGCCACCACCGCGGGCCGGCGGCCGGACCGACGGGGCGGATCTCGATGCCGCCGTCGCTGCCCGGCTCGCCCCCGGCCGTCAGGCAGCAGACTTCGACGCCGGCGGCGGCGACGTGGCTGGCGAACTCCCCGACGGAGGTCTCCGCCCCGCCCTTTCGCCGATCGACAAACTCCGCCACCAGTGCGATTCGCATGCCCGCCGTTACCTGGAGAACCCATTGCCCTTACGGCCCCGCCACGCCGCGAGACCCGGTGATAATGTACCCGAATGCGAAGGTTCATGCGAAAGCGCGGCACCCGCAGACCCGTGCGACAACGAGCCGCGACCGTGAGGGAGCGGTAGACCCGCGGA
>JAWLBS010000030.1:19308-26340 GCA_041687575.1 Phycisphaerae bacterium
TGATAATGTACCCGAATGCGAAGGTTCATGCGAAAGCGCGGCACCCGCAGACCCGTGCGACAACGAGCCGCGACCGTGAGGGAGCGGTAGACCCGCGGACGTACACCGCCTTCACGTTGGGTGCCATGGCAGGGGCTGTTTCCGGCCATGGAATTCTGCGCATGTGCGGCGTGTAGCGTCCCTAACCACCGCCCAAAGCTGTCATTCTGAGCGACAGCGAAGAATCTCTACTGGACAGCGTACTCATGGTCTAGCGCCCCGAGAGGTGGAGATCCTTCGCATTGTTCAGGATGACAACCTGCTCGCTTAGGACGACGCGCGGCGGGCGCAGCCCGCCCTACGGCGCTTCAGGATGACGGCGGGGCGTCCGGGGCTGTCGTCAGCCGGCGCATCCGCGCGGCGTGGTGCCGCATCATTCGACCGGCCTTGGCCTCGATCGCCCGCCACCATCGTCGCACAGACTTATCCGCCCGGTCGGCACCGAGGTAGACCCGCAGGAACCGCAGACGGTCGGTCCGGCTGATCAGCCCGGCTGGCGCCGAGGCAGCCAGTGCCGCCAGGTCCTTGATCCACCACCGCCTCCTGCGCAGCCGCACACGGAACATCCGCTGCAGGTCGATCAGGCTGAAGCGCACCGTCCCGTCGGCCCCGATCGCCACGAAGATGTGCGAGGTGTACAGATCGCGGTGGCACAGGTTCGCCCCGTGCAGCCGGCGGACGGTCGCGGCCAGATCCTCGACGAACCGCTTGCGCCAGGCGAAGCCGAATTTCGCGACGGCTGCGTTCCACTGTGCGGGCAGCCAGCGCTCCAGGGCCTCGCCGGCGACCTGCTCGGTGCACAGGAGGCTCCCCGACTCGCGGGGGCCGGCCATCGTCTCGGCGAAGGCGATCGGCCGCATCGTCGGCACGCCGGCGGCGACCAGTCGGCGGATATTGCGCCACTCGATCCAGGCGGTGCCGTGGCGGAGCGAGCCAAGCCGCAGCCGCTCGATCTGCGCGAGCAGCGGCGGGCGGACGAAGCGCTTGAGGTAGAAGACCCTGGTCTGCCCGGTTTCGTCGGTCAGCGTCAGTCGGCTGCGCCGCCGCCAGGACTGCAGGCCCGGCTTGTCCAGCGGCTGGCCGATGTCGCCGGCGAGGATCGTTTCGAGGTCGCCGGCGAGGGCGTCCTTCAGCAGCGCAGCGGCGGCGGGGGCGACGTGAATGTCGCCGATGCGTATGAAGTTGTCGGTTTTCTTGCTCTGCAACAAAAGGAACCTGTTCAGATTCTCGGCAGCGGCGGCACGTGTCTGTCGTCCCTGGCGGGACTGTAGGGTGGGCTATTGCCCACCTCTGTAGGGCGGGCTGCGCCCGCCAAAGCCTCACGCAGGAGCGCCTTGCACATGCGGACACAATGCTCACCCGAGGCATTACCGCGACCTCACGGTCGCGGCTCTTTCCCGCAGCATGCGGGAGCGCCTCGCATCCGAACGACACCCTCGCTCACGCTTCGGGCTCCTTCCCGTTTGTCTTTGAGCGCAACGCTCATTCGAAGGATTCCATGGCCGCAGACAGCGCGGCCATGGCACCCGGCACCCGGCCCGCCTTACGTCTGGATCGTGCCCTGCTGTGTGCCGAGCAGGTCCAGCGCCTGCTCGCAGACCATTTCGGCGGTGACCAGGTTCATGCAGCGGTGGTCCAGCGGGCAGCGCTTCAGCATGCACGGTCCACAGGGCACGTCGACCCGGACCTTGCGCTCCATCGGGTAGACCGTATCGGTCCAGCGCGGTTCCGACGAGCCGAACACCGTGACCACCGGCTTGCCGAAGGCCTTGGCGAAATGGCGCGGGCCCGTGTCGTTGGTCACCAGCAGGTCGGTCCGGCCGATCAGGGCCTTGAGCGGACCGAGCCCGGCCGGCTCTTCCAGCACGACCGCCGCATCCTGCCGGGCGGCCTGGCGGATCCGCATGCCGATCTCCCGCTCGCCCGGCCCGCACGCCACCACGCTTTTGAGGCCCGTGCGGTCGGCGAGCATGTCGATCAGCGCGCCGAAGTGCGACGGGGGCCAGCACTTGGCCGAACCGTACGCCGCGCCCGGCACGATCGCCGCAAATTTGTCATTCTCGCCGATGCCGCCAGCCGCCAGCAGGGCGTCCGCCTTGCGCTGGTCGTCCTCGTGCACGCCGAGCTCCAGGCGGTTCTCGTCGACGTTGCAGCCGAGATAGCGGGCAAGCCCCGCGTAGTACCGCACCATCGAGACCGGCATGAACTTGCCCTCAAGGCGGTCGGGCAGCATCTTGACCGTCAGCAGCAGGGCCCGGCCGTCGCGGTTGTAGCCAATGCGGATCTTCACCCGCGCCAATTTCGCCAGCAGCGCCGCGCGGAACGAGTTGCTCAGCAGCAGGGCGACCTCGTACTTGCGCTTGCGGATCTCGCCGGCGAGGCGCAGGAAGTCGTGCTGCTGGCGGGCCTTGTTCTTCGAGCCGCTCCAGTAGAAGACCTCGTCGCACCAGCCGCACGGCTGGAGGACCTCGCTGACGTACGGCCGCATCACGTAGCCGATGTGGGCGTCGGGGTAGGACTCGCGTATGGCCCGCAGGGTCGGGGTCGCCAGGACCACGTCGCCGACCCAGTTGGGCAGCACGACCAGCAGCTTGCTCGTATTGGCGGGGGTGATATGCAGGTTCGGTTTGGCCATCTTTATCCAGTCACTCCGTTAGTCATCCATCATTTCCGCCGCAGCATGAAAAGCGTCAGCGACAACCCTTGCACCGCAATCGCCCCCAGCAGGGCCAGCGCCGCCAGACCCCGGTCTGGCGGGGACTGCAGCATCGCCAGCACGGCCCCAAGCATGGCCGCAATCGCAACCACCTGTGTCAGCGACGCGAACACGTCGGCAAGGCTGAATTCGCGGACCTGCTGCTCGCGCTGGACCTGCTGCTGCTGCTCGACCACCTCGCCCAGCAGCCTCTCGATCCGCGAAAGCCCCGCCAGCAGCTGCTCGTGCCGCCGGTCGGCCGCCGATGCGTCGGTCGGCTCGGCCGCACCGCCGGCCGGGGCGTTGCCGTGACCGTCGCCGCTGCGCGGCTCGATCGGTGGTCCTGCCTCACCTTCCGGACGATCCGTATCCATGCGATTCCACCTGGTTCGATTCCCGCTCGCCGGCCCGGGCGATCACCCGACCGGCTGCGGGCAGGTCCTGTACCACAAAGTCCGCGACCGAGACCGGCTGCCCGTCCGCCCCGGCGTCCGGGGTCAGCAGCACGGTCCGGCAACCGGCTCGCCGGCCGGCCTCGACATCCCGCTCGGCGTCGCCGACCATCCAGCTCGCCGGCAGGTCGATCCCGAGATCCGCCGCCGCCTGGCGAAGCATGCCGCATTCGGGCTTGCGGCAGTCGCTGTCGCGGCGGTAGGCCTCGACCGTCCCTTCCGGATGATACGGACAGTAATACACCGCATCGAGCTGCACGCCCTGCTGCGCGAGCAGGTCGCGCATCCGGTCGTGGATCGCCGCCAGGGTCGCCTCGGTCAGCAGGCCCCGCGCCACGCCGCTCTGGTTGGTCGCGACGATCAGGCGATAGCCTGCCTGCCGCAGGGCCCGCAGCGTCTCGGCCACGCCCGGCAACAACCGCACCCGCGCAACGTCCCGCAGGTAGCCAGAGTCCTCGATCAGCGTGCCATCCCTGTCCAAAAACACAGCCGGCTGCAAGAGACCATCCGCTCCTTCTGTCATCCGTCAGTAACCACCCATCTCAATCAGCATCTGCCGCAGCAGCGGCAGGAGGATCTCGTGCTGGCCGATCAGCTCGTGGCTTCGCCCGCCGCCGACCGGCCGATTCAACACGTTCTGGCGCGTGCGGTAGTGCCGCATCATGTCCAGGTTGGCGGTGACCATGCCGTCGAGCGACACGCCGAGGTTCCTGGCGACCGCAACGGTCTTGAGGAACACCTCCGGCAGCACGACCGCCGAACCGATGTTGACCCACAATCCGCCGGCCGCACCCGGCGAGGCCGCGCCCAAGTCGGACACTATACTGCAAAGCTGGCGGAAGTCCCACTGGCTGGCCCGTCCGAGCAGCGCCGGGTCGAGGCAGGCGTGCATGTGGACGACCTCGGCGCCCAGCGCGGCGTGGACGGTCGCGGGCAGGCCGAGATCGGCGGCGGTTGCCAGGATGCTCAGGTCATTGTGGCGGGCCCGCCGCTGGAGCAGGACCCGGCCGATCGAGGCGCCCAGCCCCGCGTCCTGGCGGCAGGCGATCGATGCCGCCTCGGCGTAGACCTCAGCGGCCTCTCGTGCCATGCCGAAGGTGCCGTCCGATAATGCCTCGTCCACATCCTCGCTGGTCTGGCCTGCCAGGGCGAGTTCGGCGTCGTGGGTCGCGGTCGCCCCGTTCATGGCGATGGCGGTGACGATCCCCCGCCGCATCAGGTCGCAGACGATGGGCCCGCAGCCGACCTTGACCACGTGGCCGCCCATCGCCCAGATGACGGGGCGGGCGGCCCGGCGGGCGGCGAGGATGTCGGCGGCGAGGACCTTGAGCTGTTTGGCACCCAGAAAGTCCGGTAACGAATTCATCCAGTCGAGAAAGGAGCAGCCTTTCTCCGGCAGGGTCGCGAACTGCTCGACGTGGACCAGTCCGCCGCGACTGGCGAGATCGCGCGAGCGAAGGGTCGACAGGTCGACGGGTCGGTAGTTGCTGGCGGTCAAATCGTGCTCCTCGTTATCCGTTGTCATCCTGCTGTAGGGGGGCTATGCCCTGGGCTATGCCCGCCACGGTCGGTGTAGGGTGGGCTATTGCCCACCAAGACGTTACGTACTGGTACAATTCGGGGTTTGGGCGTTGTGCTCGTCCGAGGAATTCCATGGCCGCCAATAGCGCGGCCATGGCACCCTTGGCGGGCACAGCCCGCCCTCCACGGCTTACCGCTCCCTCACGGTCGCGGCTCGTTGGGACATCGGCGGGCGCAGGGGCGCCCTACGTGCCGGCGCTGGCGAGGGTGGTTTCCACCAGATCCTCCAGCGTCTTTCGGGTCGGCTCGTCGGGCACGACGCGGATGGCCAGGACCAGCACCGGGACCGGCCAGTCCCAGCCGACCTGGGCGAGTTTGACCGCGTCCTTCTCGGTCGTGACCAGCCAGGTGAGCCGGTTGGCCATGGCCCACTGGCCGATCCGCCGGCACAGTTTCGCGTCGTAGCGGCAGTGGTCGGGCAGAGGCATCCGCCCGGCGACATCCAGCCCGCCCTGGCGACACGTCTCGACGAAGGCCCCGAAGTTGCCCACGCCGGCGAAGGCCCCGCCGGGTCCGCCGGGGGATTCGACCGGGGCGAAACCCAGGTCCGTCACGCCGGACCGCTCGAAGCGGACCCGACCGACCGGCACTTCGGCCCCGGCCGCCTCGAGCACCGCCTGCTGCAGGCGGTCCAGTTCGCCGCAGTCCACCTGTTCGGTCCGGGTCAGCACGACCATGTCCGCCCGCCGCAGCGAGGCGACCGGCTCGCGGAGCGGGCCGGCCGGCAGCAGGTGGCCGTTGCCGAAGCCCCGCGTGGCGTCGACCAGCACGATGTCCAGGTCGCGGCCGACCCGCCGGTGCTGGAAGGCATCGTCGAGGATCACGGCGGCGACCTGGTCGAGCGTCACCACCTCGCGAATCCCCTGCTCGCGGTCCGGATTGGCGGTCACCGCCGCGTAGGGGCTCTTCTGCAGCACCAGCCGCAGCTCGTCGTTGAGCTCCGAACCGTCCGAGCCGTAGCCCCGCGCGACCACCCCCGGCCGCAGGCCCTTCGTCCAGAGCATCCCGGCCAGCCAGATCGTCAGGGGGGTCTTGCCGGACCCGCCGACGGTGATGTTGCCGACACTGATCGTCGGCACGGGCGGACGGAAAAGGTCATCCCCCTGCAGCCGGCGGTCATACGTCGCATTGCGCCGGCGGATCACCCGACCGTACACCATCTCGCCGAGCCGCAGGACCGGCCAGATCGCCCGCACCCCCGGCGACCGGGCGGCCTTGTCCCGAGCCCACCACCATGCAGGAGCTTCTCGTGCCACGTCATGTGTCCTGTCAATCGCGATCGCCGCCGGCCGGCGGGACCGGCCCGGTCGTCAGACGCACCTCGCACCGCTCGATCGCCGCCGGATTCAGCCGCCAGGCGTCGCGAAACCCCTCGGCCAGCAGGTCCGCCAGGTCCAGCGCCATCCGCCGGGCGTTGTTGAGGATCACCTCGGTGCCGACCCGCCGCGGCCGGGCGGCATCCCGCTGGATGCAGGTCGCAGCCGGCACGTCCAGGACGATCGCACAGGCAGGATACCCGTGGCGGCCCGCCAGTTCCAGCCACGGCAGGCGCGAGCGGGGCCGCAGGTGCAGCGCATCTGCGACAATCAGCCGGCCCAGTTCCATCCGCTTGGCCATGATGACCTCCATCACCTCGAAGGCCTTGGGACTGGCGAACTGGTTGGCTGCGCTGTCGCTGACGAGCCAGCGGCAGTGGTCGGAGCTGACGATGGAGCTCCTGCGGAAGTGTCGCCGCGCGAAGGTGCTCTTGCCGCAGGCGGGCAGTCCGACCAGCACGACCAGCGAACGGTGCGGGATCGACAGGACGATGCCCATGGCCGGCCCCTGTTCAAACTCCGGATGTTCCCGACCCACTCGACATAGCGGTTCCGCCGGGCGCCCCGGTGCTCGTGGGGCGGGCTGTGTCCAACGCTGGGCCGGCCACAGATTCTCCGTCGGGTACCACGGGCCTGGGCAGTACCGCTCCCTCACGGTCGCGGCTCGTTGGCGCAGGATCGTGGCATCCAAAGGCCCGTCCGCTACGTCTGATATCGCGACGCGCTAGAAAACCTCAAACGGATTCTCGCCCGGATACAGCATCGTGGGCGGCAGCGGGACGCTGATGTCATCGACGCCCAGCAGCTTGACCGCGTCAAAGAGCACCTTGCCGCACGTGTCGAAGGCGACCGCCCCGTGGTGGGGGAAGTGTTGGCCGATCAGCACGTGGCGGTAGAACCTCGCGAAGTTGGGGATGGCGAACACGCCGATCCCGCCGAAGCTGTGCGG
>JAWLBS010000031.1:0-25900 GCA_041687575.1 Phycisphaerae bacterium
AAGCGGCGTCTGCGCCGCCGCAGTCCATAGTCGCCGCGCACGGTCCGCTTGGGATTCGGAGCCTTGACACCGATCTTGGGCTTGAGTGAAAGCGGCGTCACGGCCGCCGCAGTCCATAGTCGCCGCGCACGATCCGCTTGGGATTCGGAGCCTTGATGCCGATCTTGGGCTTGAGTGAAAGCGGCGTCTGCGGCGCCGCAGTCCATATCGCCGCCGATCGTCCCTCTGGGTTCATGGGCGGGAAACCGATGGCGGCTTGAGTGAAAGCAGCGCCGCGCGCCAAAGCACGGACCGTGACGTCCGACGCAGTGGCAACTGGTCACTGGCCACTCCCTGCCGTTGCCGTCGTCGTTGCCTGCTGTCCCCTGCTTGCCCGGCGTAGCCGTCGTTTGGCGAAGCCGGGTCCCCTGTAACCTGTAACCTGCTGTTGTCACTGGCAACTGGCAACTGCCGTTTCACCTTGCCTGCCCCGGCGTAGCCGTTGTCTGGCGAAGCCGGGTCACCCTGCCACCCGGTCACCTTGTCCTTGGCGCTGCCCTCTGCCCCCTCACAGGTCAATCATGATCTTGATCACATTTTCCTTGTAATTCGCATTGATCTCGAACGCCTTGGGAACATCGACCAGTCCGAAGCGGTGGGTGATCATCGTCCGCAGGTCGACACAGCCTTTTTCCGCCAGGCGGATCGCGCGGGGGTACGTATGCTTCATCCGGCGGCAAAGGCGGATCGTCAGCCCCTTGCGCCGCGCGACCGAATGCTTCATCGTCAGCCGGTCGTCGCCGGGGATCCCCACCTGCACCAGCCGCCCGCCCAGGCGGAGCATGTCGACCGCCTGCTGCACCGACTGATCGGCCCAGGCCGCCTCGATGGCGATGTCGACGCCCTGGCCGGCGGTCGCCTCGTCGATCGCGGCGACCGGGTCCCGCTCGTCGCAGTTGATGACCGTCGCGCCGTAGCGGCGGGCCATCTCGCACCGCCAGGGCAGCTTCTCGGTCACGTAGATCGGATCGGCTCCGGAGAGCTTGACCATCTGCAGGATCGACAGGCCGATCGGCCCGGCCCCCAGGATCGCGACGCTGTCGCCCACGCGGATCTTCGCCAGGTCCGTCGCGTGGATACCGATGCCCAGCATCTCGAGCATCGCCCCATCGGCGAAACTGAGCGATTCGGGGATCGGAAAACACGTGCGGGCCGGCACCTGGATGTACTCGCACAGGGCCCCGTTGTCGGGAAACAGGCCCGTAAAGTGCAGGTTGCGGCACAGGTTGGGATGGCCCTGCTCGCACAGGTCGCAATACCCGCACGGCTGGGCCGGATCGACCGCCACACGCGTCCCGGCCGCCAGCGGCTGGTGCCAGCCGTCCCGCGCGTCGGCCCCGACCGCCTCGACCTGCCCGGCGAACTCGTGACCGAGGATCACGGGCCCGTCGGGCACGGTGTCGCCGATCCGGCCGTCCTGGTATGTGTGCAGGTCGCTGCCGCAGACTCCCACCGCCTTGATCCGGATCAGGACCTGCCCCTTGCCCGGGGCGCCGGGGGCGGGGATGCGTTCGACCCGCATGTCGGCGGGACCGTAGAGACGGACGGCGCGCATCGTGTTCGTGTTCGGCATTGCATGGCTCCTTGTCTGGCGGCGCCATTATGCGCTTCGGGGCCGGCGATGTCAGCGCGTCTCGTCGTCGCGGTCGGGCGAGTGGGTTTCCGGAGGATCGACCTGATGCGCCCGCGGTGGCGCCGGCCCCTCCTGCGTCTGACGGGCCGCGGGGGCGGCTGCTTCGCCGGACCGGCCGCCGTCACGCCGCATGAGAAAGTCCATGCCGAGGTAGCCGACCGTGATCGACAGCACGAGCAATGCCCCGACCAGCTGCGGCGGCGCGGGCACCGGGACGTTGAACCATCGGCAGGCCGCGCCGATGGCCAGGGCAATGGCGATTCCAGCAAGGATCTTCATCGTACGACCAGCCCTCAAGATTATGACTCAGCGGGCGACGGCTGCCTGCGGGGCCGGTTTGACCGCCAGGCCGGTCACACCCACACCCGCGTTGGCGGCGTTCGTCTGCGTCGCAACTATTTCGACCTTATGCGGCCCGGTCTCCTCGGGCCTGTACTCGCCGCGAAACGTGCTGGGCCGGCCAGCGTACTCCAGCGGGACCTCCCGGACAACCTCCCCTTCGCCGTCGCGCACAATCGCCTTGACGTCGAAGTTGGCGGCGTCCCACAGCCCGCCCGGCGTGATCGGACAGCCGCACAACATTGTCACGTTGGCCTCGATAGCTACGGACTGCCCCGTGGGAACCACCTGGTTGGGCGTCGGCGAGACCGGGTGGACAATCAGCCCGTGCAGATCGAAAATCAGCCCGTCGCCGTCGATGGCCCGCCCCGGGATCAGCCAGACGGTTCGCGACGCCCTCTGGGCGTTCTGGCCGGCCGCCAACGGACCAGCCACCTCGACGAGCACCTGGGTCGGCTCGTCGATATCCAGCTCGACGGCGTAACGGGCGGCGGATTTGTCGGCCAGTCGGCCGCCGCGCTCGGCAGGCTGCTTCATGAGCCTGTCGGTGTCACCGGTGCCGCCTTCGATCATGCCGGCGGCCAGCACCCGTCCGGTCCGGGCGTCGGTGACAGTGACCTGCAGGCCCCCGACGGCCGAGCCGATGAACTTGCCGTCGTGGGACCGGGCCCGAACGACCAGTTCCGTATCCTCCGCGTGCACGGCGGCGGTCATGCAGGCGGCCAGCACGGCGAGATACATGCCTATCGAGCGGCTTTTCACGGCGAATCCTCCTTTTTCGGCCCTCATTGTGCTTAACCCTGTGTGGATCATAGGCAAGTGACAGCTTCAAAATCGCGTGCTCAACGGGTAATCTGCACGGCAACGGCAGCGGTCAAGCGAAAGATGGCCACGGCCGCACTCGGCGGCCTGCGGGGCAAAGGATGACAAAGATTCCAATCGGCGAACTCAAGACAATCGGCGACCTGATGGAGATCGTCCGTGCGGAGGAACACCACTTCACCGACCGGGGCAAGATCCAGCCGCCGATGTGGTACCGCGGTCACCCCTACCCGGGCTGGGAGCTGCAGCCGACGGTGCTGCGGCGCTGGTTCATCGAGATGGCCCAGCGGCGCCAACAGGGCGACTCGCCGCAGGGGCAGCTGGAGATCGAGATCGCGACGAACCGGGAGTTCCAGCGGCGGGCGGCGTCCCTGCTGCCGGCCGGGGCATCGACGGTGGACGTCTACTTCCTGGCACAGCACCACGGCATGCCGACGCGTCTTCTGGACTGGACGACCAACCCGCTGGCAGCGTTGTTCTTCACGGCGGCCGGCGCGCCGGATCAGGACGGGGCCCTGTACATGCTCAACCCGCGGGACCTGATCCCTCACAATCCGCCCGAGACCGAGCCATTATATCCGCGCGACGTGGTCGACATCCGCGACCCGCTGGTCGCCCAGGCGGTCGAGTGCCTGTTCACCGGGCAGAACTGGGTCGAACACCCGTTCATCCTGCCGATCCTGCCGGACCTGCGGACCGGGCGCATGCTGCAGCAGGGCTCATGCTTCACCCTGCACATGCCGCCGCCGATCGCCGAGGGCAGGCGGCCACCCGAGCCCGCCTTCAGCATTCAGACGGCGAAAAAGTACGTGCTCCCGCAATCGGCCAAGGCCGACCTGCTGGTCGACCTGCGGCGGGTGGGGGTCAACTTCGCGACGCTGTTTCTCGACCTGGACAGCATCTCGCGCGAGATCCGCGCGGCCTGGGGGCTCAACCCGTCGGCCTGACGCCGCATTCACACCGGCTGCAGCGCCACGCCCGGTGGAACCGCCGGAATCACTGCCCCGATCGCTGCGGCTGCGTCGCCGGGCTGGGCGAGACCGGCCGGGCACCGTCGCCGCCGCGATCCGAAGCCTCCTCCCTTGCGATCAGGTAGGTCACCTGGACCTGGGCCTCGATCTCCATCTCGCCGGGCTGGATGGGGGTGCCGCCCGCCTGTTCGCGGGCTGCGCTCATGGCCATGTACCGCTCCTGCGGCCGGACGATCTGACCGCCCCCCTCGCTGACGTCCAGGACGGGCCCAAGCTCCACGCCGAGGGCGCTGGCGATAGACCGGGCCTTGGCGCGGGCCTCGGTGGCGGCCTCGCTGAGCGCCTGCTGGCGCTGCGGCGTTTCGTTCTCCAGCCCGAACGAGATCCCTTCGAACTGGTTGGCGCCTGCCGTGACCGCTTCGTCGATCACGTAACCCACCCGGTCGAGGTCATCGACGCGGATGCGGATGGTGTTGCTCGCCCGGTAGCCGGCGATCGTCGGCTGGGCCGGCACGCCTACCCCTCGATCGACGGGCCGAGGCGGCTGGGTGTAGACGGGGTTGAGCATCAGCCCGGTCGTCTGGATCCGGGACCTGGGGATACCGAGCCGGACGATCTCGACGATGGCACGGTTCATGATGCCGTTGACGTCATCCATCGCCAGGTTCGCCTGGTCGCGCTGGATGACGGCGCCCATGCGGACGGTGGCGTAGTCGGGCTGCGCGGCGACCATCCCGCGGCCGGTGACGGTGATCGTCGGGCGCCCCGGGCGAGCGCGGTCGGGTTGCCCTTGTGCAACGGCCGGGGCGAACCCGGCGCAAGCGGCGAAGATGATCCCTGTGGCAATGGCAAGTTTCCGCATGGTCTGGACCTTTCTGCATGCTGATGGCCGAGGCGACGGGCATGCAAGCCGCCAGGGCCGCCCGTACAACCTTTCTTCCCGTGGCATCCCCCCTTTGTATTGTTGGGCAGCAGGCGCCTGCGGGCAAACAGCCGCGCCTTGAGGCCGGCCTGGAAGATGCATATGCTTACTTCAAGGGCCGCAATAACTTCAGGAGGCAGCATTCGTGGCGAATTTCGCGGACGCATACCGTGTAAAGCCGGACAGTCGCGTCGACCTGTCGAAGTACGACCCAGCCGACACCGGCGATTACAAGACCAAGGGCAGGGCCCGCAAGGACCTCGCGAAGAACATCAAACGGCTGTACGAGCTGCAGGAAGTGCTCTACGCGGAAAATCGCCGTGCGGTGCTGATGGTGCTGCAGGCGCCGGACGCCGGCGGCAAGGACGGGACGATCCGCCACGTCATGAGCGGGCTGAACCCCCAAGGCTGCCGCGTGACCTCGTTCAAGCAGCCGTCGCAGGAGGAGCTGGCGCACGACTTCCTCTGGCGGATCCACCGGGCCGTGCCGCGCATGGGCGAGATCGGCATCTTCAACCGGTCGCACTACGAGGACGTGCTGATCGTGCGGGTGCACGGACTGGTCGACAAGGCGGTCTGGTCAAAGCGATATGAACAGATCAACGCGTTCGAGCGGTACCTGACGGACTGCGGCGTTCACGTGATCAAGTTCTACCTGCACATCTCGAAGACGGAGCAGCTCAAGCGGTTCAAAGCGCGCATTGATGATCCTACGAAATTCTGGAAAATTGATCCCGCGGACTTCAAGGAGCGCAAGTACTGGGATGAGTACATGCGGGCGTACGAGGACGTCCTCAACCGGTGCAGCACGGCTGCCGCGCCGTGGTACGTGGTGCCGGCCGATCACAAGTGGTTCCGCAACCTCGTCGTATCGCAGATCCTCGTGGAAACGATGGAAAGCTTCGGTATGGACTATCCCAAGCCGCGATTCAGCCGGGACGAACTGCGGATCGAGTAACCTCTCGTACGCGCAGAAACGCCGCGGCACCGCCACGGGGGCGGGACCCGCGACTTGTCGCGGATTCCAGCAACGGCAGCCGCGACTGTCTTGTGCGCTGTATTCTAATAATCTCTTAATTTCTTGTTGGGCACCGGGATGCGCGCGTGGCCGCCGGGGCCACGACTGAAGATGATTTTCCAGCCCGCCTCGTTGCGAAACTCGCGAATCCGTGTACAATTGATGTGCTGGGACACGCTCGCGTACGGGTGCAGGGAAAAGGACACCTGCAGGCTTCCAGGATGGTCGGGCCGCCATCCGTTTCCACTAGCGGCATCGTCTTGCGCTTCCGCAGTGCGCGCCGAGATGATCTGCCGCCCTTGAAAACATGAGGAGCATCCCATGACACAGACAAAAACACAAGTTTCTTGTGAGTGTGCCAGAAAGGCTCATGTGCGCTACGTGACCGCCCTGCGGGATGTTCCGGACCTGCCCGACGATCAGCGCCAGCGGCTCGAGGAGGTCGCCAGGGTCTTTCCCTTCCGCGCGACCGACTACTACCTCAGCCTGATCGACTGGAAGGATCCGGACGATCCGATTCGCCAGATCATCGTGCCCCGTGTCGAGGAACTCAACCACTGGGGCCGCCTCGACGCCAGCAACGAGGCCGCCAACACCAAGAGCAAGGGCGTCCAGCATAAATACCCCGACACCGTCCTGCTGCTGTGCAACGAGGTGTGCGGCGGCTTCTGCCGCTACTGCTTCCGCAAGCGGCTGTTCATCGAGCGCGGCCGGGAAACGACGACGGACGTGTCGCAGGGGCTCAAGTACATCGCCGAGCATCCCGAGGTGACCAATGTCCTGCTGACCGGCGGCGACCCGCTGCTGCTGAGCACGCGGAAGATCGAGCAGATCCTCGCGGGCCTGCGCGAGATCCCGCACGTGCAGATCATCCGCATCGGCTCGAAGATGCCGGCCTTCGATCCCTGGCGAATCCTGGGCGACGAGGAGCTGCTGCGAGTACTGAGCACACATTCGACGCCCCAGCGGCGGATCTACATGATGACGCATTTCGATCACCCGCGCGAGCTGACCGACGCGGCGATCGACGGACTCGACCGCCTGATCCGCTGCGGCGTGATCCTGGCCAACCAGTGCCCGCTGATCAAGGGCGTCAACGACGACCCGCAAGTGCTGAGCGACCTGTATCGCCGGCTGTCCTGGGTCGGCTGCCCGCCGTACTACCTGTTCCAGGGGCGGCCGGTCGCCGGCAACGAACCGTACGAGGTGCCGATCGTCCGCGGCTGGCACATCTTCCGGGAGACCCTGCGCCACGGATCGGGCCTTGCGCGGCGCGCGAGGTTCGTGATGTCGCACGAGACGGGCAAGATCGAGATCGCCGGCGTGGACGAGCGGCACATCTACCTCCGCTACCAGCGGGCAAAGGACCCCGCCCTGCGCGGCCAGTTCCTGGTCTACAAGCGCAACGACCAGGCGTACTGGCTCGATCAGCTCGAGCCGGGCGCCGAAGGAGACGCACCACGCTTCGCGACCTCTTCGGTGTTCGAGACCGAGGAAGGCCCGGAATAGGCACCGCGTTGCGTCGATCCGTCGGGAAACATATAGTAATCAGCCTGTATCCCGTTCGATCGAGAGGTACGCGTTGTAAGGATTGACGTCGCATGGCTGCACACGCCGGACAGATGAAGCGGACCGCACGCGAGGAATTCGAGGCCTGGGCCGCCGGATACGACCGCAGCCTCATGAACTACTTCCTGTTCGGACCGAGCTATCGCATCCTGCTCGCCGAACTGGTCCGCTGGGAGCGGACCCGCCAGCCGTTCCACCTGCTGGATATCGGCTGCGGGACCGGGACCTTCGCAGCCATGGTCGCCGGGGCCGGCCTGCCCGCCCGGGTCGTCGGGCTCGACTACGCCGCCGGCATGTGCCGCATGGCGTCCGAGAAGGCCCACGCCGCCGGCGCCGCCGACCGCGTCAGCTTCCTCAACGCCGATTCCGAGCACCTGCCCTTCGCCGCCGGCTCCTTCGATGCGGTGACCTGCAGCAACTCGTTTCACCATTACCCCCATCAGGATCAGGCGGTCCGCGAGATGCGCCGCGTCTTGCGGCCGGGCGGGCGCCTGGTCATAATCGACGGCTTCCGGGACAACGTGATCGGCTGGACAATGTTCGACGTGATCATCGGCATCGTGGAAAAGCACATCCACCACGCGTCCTGGCGGCAGATGCGCGATTATTTCCAGGCGGCTGGCTTTTGCCAGGTCCGCCAGCGTAAGATGAACGTGTTGTTCCCGTTGCTGGTGACGGTCGGCGTGGCAGGGGCCGCGACCGAACAATAGAGCATCGCTGACGCAGGTGTAGCAGCCAGGTCTTCGGGTGCCAGTCGTAGACACGGACCCCTGACCCCTGCCGTTGCGACACCCGAAACCCGATCCCGGGTGCCACACGCTACACCTGGAATGAGGATGCGCTGGTCCACCGCCCATGGAACCGAAAAACAAGCGACAGATCGAAGACCTCCAGACGGTCCTGGAGGTGACGCGGGCCCTTGCCGCAACCACGGACCTGCAGACCCTCCTGCCCGCCATCGAACGCGCAGCCCGGCAGGTCCTCCGCTGCGAACGGGCCAGTGTCTTTCTCTATGATCCAAAGCAGGACCACCTCGTCAGCCGCATCGCCACCGGCGTCGAGGAAATCCGCTTCCCCGCCGACCGCGGTATCGCCGGCCACGTCGTCAAAACCGGCCGGACCCTGAACGTCCCCGACGCCTACGCCGACAGCCGCTTCAATCCCGAGATCGACCGCCAGACCGGCTTTCGCTCGCGCTCGATCCTGTCGGTGCCGATGCACGACTACTCCGGCCGGCTCATGGGCGTGCTCCAGGCCCTCAACAAGCACGACGGCCCCTTCGACGCCTATGACGAGTGGCTCGCCGTCGTGCTCAGCGCCCAGGCCGGCGTCGCCCTGCAGCGGCAAAGGCTGCTCGAAGAATACGCCGCCAAGCAGAAGATGCAGCGCGACCTCGACATCGCCCGGACCATCCAGCAGCAGATCCTGCCCAAGCAGCCGCCCCGGATCGACGGGTTCGACATCGCTGGCTGGAACCGCCCGGCCGACGAAACCGGCGGCGATTACTACGACTTTCACCAGCGGGCCGATGGCTCGGTCATCCTCACCGTCGCCGACGCCACCGGCCACGGCATCGGCCCGGCGCTCATGACCGCCGAGTGCCGCGCCCTGCTGCGGGCGAGCCTGGAGGTCGGTTACGACCTGCCCGGGGCGATCTGCCGCGTCAACGGCCTGCTATACCAGGACCTGCCGCCCGACCGCTTCATCACCGCTCTGGTCGCAATGATCAGGCCCGACCGGGATGAAATCGACTACGTCGCCGCCGGCCACGGGCCGGCCCTGGTCGTGCGGGCCGACGGGGCGGTCGAGCAGCACGATTCGACCGGCCTGCCGCTGGGAATCATCCCGGACATCGCTTATGAACCGGCCCCACCGATCCGCCTGCAACAGGGTGACGCCTTGGTCGTCGTCACCGACGGGCTGTTCGAGGGGCGCAACAGCCACGGAGAGGAATTCGGTCTCGATCGCCTGATGGCGACGCTCAGCCGGTTCCGCACACTGCCCGCCGCCGAGATCATCGCCCGGACCAACCGGGAGATTCAGTGCTTCGTCGGCTCGGAGCCCCAGGCCGACGACCTGACGGTCGTGGTGGCGAAGAAGGTGTAGCACCCGCCCCCGGTCCGGCCCGCGTCAATCCACCGTCTGGCCTGCCAGCACCGGCGCCGGCTCGACCGACGGCGCCTCAAACGTCCCCATCATCAGCCGGTAGACATCCGTGTTATCCAGCACCCCGCCCACCTTCTCAGCCCCGACGCCCCAGGCGTAGATCGGCACGTTCGCGCCCGTGTGCCCCGTCGTCGACCAGGTCACCTCGGGCAACTGCCCCGGGCCGTTGCCACTGACGACAGCGAGTCCGCCGCACTCGTGGTCGGATGTCACCAGCACGAGCGTGTCGTCCCGGTCCGCGGCCCAGTCCATGACCGCCTGCACCGCCTTGTCGAACTCGACAACCTGCGGGATCGTCAGGTCCGCATCGTTCTTGTGCGAAGCCTTGTCGATCAGCGCCTCTTCAACCATAAGGAAGAACCCATCGGGGTCGACGGCAAGAAGGTCGATCGCCGTGCGGGTCATCTCCGCCAGGCTCGGCGTATCGAGCATCGCCGCCAGGGCCGGCTGCGTCGCCCCGGCCCGTTTCTGGGCCTCGTAGGGCATGTTGCCAAAGCTGAACAACCCCATCATGCGCAGACAGGCGCCCGGCTGCAGCGCCGCCAGGCCCGCCCGGTCGGTCACCAGCTCGAACCCCGCTGCCCCGACCCTGTCGACAGTCAAAGGACTGGCGATGTTGGACTCGCCCCCACCCATGATCAAATTGGGCCGAACGGTCTCGAGGTAGCCGTGGTAGACCGCTATCCGGTCGCCTCGCTTGGCGGCGTGGGCGCCGAAGGCGGCCGGCGTCGCATCGCCGATGTAGGCCGTCGTCACAAGACCCGTCATCTTGCCTTCGGCCGCAAACGCCTGCACAGCGGTCTGGTAAGGGGCCTGGTCCCCGGGGATCGCCAGGCTCAGCACGCCGTTGTAAACCTTGTGACCGGTCGCAAAGGCGGTCCCCGCCGCCGCCGAGTCGGTGACCGGCCGGGCATCCGGCGGCGCATCCTCACGCGGAGCCGAATGCGTCATCACCTCGCCCCGATGCGGCAGCGTCTCCATCACCAGCGAACCGGCGCGCCCGTGGGCGAGATAGCCGCCGGCCTTGACGTGCTCAAAGCCCATCCCGTCGCCGATCATGATGATTATGTTCCGGGGTCTCGCTGCCGGACCTGACTCATGGGCCCGGCTGCAGCCGACCGAAATCGTGGCGAGCAATGCGACCAGGGCATAACAGAAACTGCGGTACGGCGTACGCATGAGATTCCCTCTCCTGCCCAGAAACGACTGATTCCGGCGCCGAAAACGAAGCAGGCGATTCGCATCTTCATTTGGCCTGCCCGCTTGCGGGCAGCGTCTGCGGCACCAGGCAACAGACGGTCTCTTCTTTGACCGCGCATGCCTCAATAGCCGTCAACCGATGTCGAAATCCTGCAACCGGGCGTTGATCAGTTCTTGAATGTTAACCGTGACCGGCTCCTTGTCGAGCCGGCTGCAGTCCCAGACTGTCATGGAATCGCGCCAATCGCCCAGGCCCACCAGCCACACCCCCGCCGAGCGGGCGGCCCGAATGCCCCCGGTGGTCCGCAGCAAACGGCTGTACGCCCCGTTGACCGTGCGGACGACCGCGGCAATCCCGTCGGCGTAGATCAGCCAGCGAAGCAGCCCCGTGCGGCGGATCGTCACCGCCTCGACGGCCTGCCCCGGGCTGATCTCTCGCAAGTCGTAGCTGCGGGGGTCGTCCTGGCTGATCCGCCAGAGGCCGCCCGCCTGCGTGCCCAGCCAGATGTCCTCGCCGTCAGCGTCGATCGCCGTGATGGGCGAATCGACCGGCACGAACCACTTCAGGTCCGGGGCGGTCGGCAGACCGCCCGCGCACTTGAGCAGCCACGTATCCCCGCCGAACCAGATCGCGCCATCCCCGTCGACCACAACCGCGCGGACGAAACGGACCGACTGCCCCTTGCCCGCGTTCAAAATCGGATACGGGGCGGCTGGACGGTCCAGCTCCCAGCAGACCATCCCCACCTCGGACTTGCTCGCCCAGCATTGCCGGCGGCGGAGCACCGCGGCGTTGTAGCCGCTGCCCTGCTTCTGAGCGGCCGCGGAAGGCCCCCGGTACGGCTCGAGCAACACCTCCGTCGTTTTGCCCGTCTCCGCGTCCAGCACCGCCACGCCCCGCTGACAGCCGACCAGCACGCAGGGGCGGCCCTCCATGTCCCGACACAACCGGACCGAACGGCACCCGCCGACATCCGGAGGCAGCGGGGCCTTCCACGCCGGCTCGGCCAGGTTCGGCAGCTTCCAGCACAGCGCCGTGCCCGACGATGCCGCCACCAGCCGCTCGGCCGGCTGCGAACCGAAGATCTTCAGCAGCGCCTCGTACACCCCCGTCCGCAACCCCTCCGGCAGCACCTGCATCACCTGGTCGAAGGTCGTAAAGGCAGTCTGGCCCGACACCTTGTCGCGCAGCCGCCGCAACGCCTCGCCGACCGTCCGCTCACCACACTCGATCGCCTGGCGGGACAGATCGTCGAACTGCCCCAGCAGCGCCCGGTGAAGCACGTCCTGGCCGGCCGACGCCCGGTCGGCCGGATGGTAGAAGCTGATCGCCTCCTGGCTGATCGGCAAACAGTGCGCCATCAGGCCCGGCACCGGGGTCAGTCCGACCGACAGCAGCGGCCGCTCCAGCCCGGCGGCGAGGCGATCGGCAAGGTCCGCGGCCCTTGCGGCGTCGAGCACCTCGGCGGTCGGCTTGGTGCGGGCGAAGACGCGGGCGGCCACCAACAGATGCTCTTCGAGGCGCTTGACGATGTCTTCGACCGTCACGTCACTCTTGCCGCGGCGGGAGAACTCGCGCAGCAGCACGTTCATGTCGCTGACGTTCGGCTGGACCGCGACCCGCGTGGCGATCGACACCGCGACCTCGTGGTTGTCCGCCGTGCGGATCGGATGAACCTTCATGCTGATCGGGATGGGCCCCGCCCGCAGCAGGGCGATCTGCCCGGTCGAGTCCTTGCTCAAGTCGGCCCCGGCCGTCAGCAGCGACACCTGCTCGTCCCGCCGCCTGGACAGCGCCACCCAGCCGGCCGGAACGGTCGTGTCGCGCGGCACGAGGCGGGCGGCCTCCCTGGCCTGCAGCTGCAGCGCCACCAGGTTGCTCGAGGCGGCCAGTTTCTCTTGCAGTGCGCTCACCGGGCTTTGACTCCGTACTTACCGGTCCGGGACCGTGTCGGCAGATCCAGCAGTCTACCGCAAACGGTGGCCGCGCACCACTTGACCGGCCAACGAGTTCGGGCAAAATACCCGCCGGAGCGGGCTCTCGCCGGGTTGCCCGCTCCGGCCGTTTCTCCTATTATTGACGTGCTGTCGGCTTGGTATGGCAGTCGATCTGAACCGAAACTCTTTGCCGGAATACGGGTGAATCCATGGCAGTGATCAGAGCCGTCGATCTTCGCAGGGGCCGGGTCATCAACCACGAGGGGGGGATGTGGACGGTCGTGGACATCAAGCACAGCGTCCAGCAGCAGCGGGCGGCCCTGATGCGCACCAGAATCAAGAACTTCGTGACCGGCCAGGTCCTCGAGGTCCGGTTTGACCCGGACCAGGTCATCGACATCCCGTTCCTCGAGACCAAGGAGTACGAGTACCTCTACGACGAGGGCGACAACCTGATCCTGATGGATACCGAGACCTACGACCAGATCCAGGTCCCCAAGGAGATGCTTGGAGACAGCATCAAGTTCGTGACCCCTAATATCAAAGTCAGCGCCGCCGTCGCCGAAGGCAAGATCATCACGATCGAGCTGCCCCAGGTCGTCGAGCTCAAGGTCACCGATGCCCCCCCCGTGGTCAAAGGCGCGACCGCCACGAATCAGCCCAAGGACGCCATCGTCGAGACCGGTGCCCGCGTGCGGGTGCCGCCGTTCATCGACATCGGCGAGGTCATCCGCGTCGACACCCGCACCGGCGAATACCTCGAGCGGGCGAAGTAACCCCTGCGGATCGCCGCCCAAAAGGTAAACAAGACGGGCCGGACCCCATCGGGTGCCGGCCCGTTTTTCGTGTGAGCGATCGCCCCGCAGCACCAGGCAGGTGCCAGTAGACACAGGGGGGCGCTGTCCGGCGGCCTCGCGCAAACGAGCCGCGACCGTAAGGGAGCGGTAAGCCCGACGACGGGGGCGCCGGCATCCCACCCGGGCGGTAAACGAAACAGGCCGGGACCCATCGGCCCCCGGCCTGTTCGGATATCAGCAATCAGCCCGCAGCGTCAGACCTTCACCTCGGCGTCGGCCGGACCACTGCCCTTGCCCGCAGCGCTCGGGCCGGGCAGCACCTGGCTGGCCTGCTCGTCGTAGTCGTAGTAACTGCGGTACATCTCCTTGAAGTACCCGCCGACCTGCGTCTCGGCCGCGTTGAGCACCACGCCCAGCACGTGCACCCCGACGCGATCCAGCGTGTCCCGCAGGCGCTTCAGCGCCCCGCGGCTGGTCTCGCCCGCCCGCGTGACGATCACCACCCCGTCGACGGCCGCCGCCGCGACGATGCCATCGCTGACCAGCAGGGCCGGCGGCCCGTCCAGCAGGACCTGGTCGTACTGCGAGGCCGCCTCGGCGAGAAACGCCCGGAAATAACTCGACCCGAGCAGTTCGGCCGGGTTCGGCGGCGTCGGCCCCGACCCGATCACGTCCAGCGTCGGAATTTCCGTGTTATTGACGAGGTCCTTGAGCTCGCACTGGCCGATCAGCAGGTTCGACAGCCCCTGCTTCTTCATCTGCGGGAAGGCCTTGTTCAGGGCCGGCCGGCGGAAGTTGCAGTCCACCAGCAGGACCTTGCGCCCCGCCTGGGCGTGCACGACCGCCAGGTTCACCGCGACCGCCGTCTTGCCCTCCTCGGGCTGGGCGCTGGTGATCAGCACCGTCCGCTGGCGGTCCGGGGGACAGCTGAACATCAGGTTCGTCCGCGTCCGGCGGAAACACTCGGCGATCATCGAGCGCGGCGCCCGCCGCGTCACCATCTCCACGTCGTCGACGTGCACCTCCTCGTCGTCGAGTTCGGGAACCATGCCCAGCACCGGCATCGCCGCGTGCCGCACGATGTCCACCGGCGTGCGAACCGACGTATTGGCGAATTCCAGCAATAGCGCCAGGCCCACGCCCAGCATCAGGCCCAGCACGAAACCGGCCGGCAGAGTGACCTTCCACCTGGGGCTCGACCGCTCCAGCGGGCGGGTGGCGTTCTGCATCCGCTTGATCCGCACGGGGGTCGGCTTGCTGACGACGTAGTTCAACTCGTCAAGGGCCTTGCGGGACTTGTCGAGCCGCTCTTCGGCTCGCCGCTTCTCATCGTCGAGGTTCTCCAGCCTGGCCCGCTTGCGGTCCAGATCGGTCTGGGCCGCCTCGGCCTCGCTGTACTTCTGGGCGATCTGATGGACCTGGTCGGTGGCCATAAGCGTGTCCAGCCGGGCCCGCTCCATCTGCATGCTCTTGTACTGGTCGATCTTCTCCCGGCGGCGCGACTCGGCCTCCCGGGCGACCGTCGCGATGCGGCTCTCGACCTCCTCGACGCTGCGATGACCCGGCCCGAACCGCTCCAGCAGCAGCGCCTTCTGTTCGGCCAGGCCCGTGCGGCGCATCTCCAGGTTGGCGATCAGCGGATCCGACTCGACGGCCTGGATAATCTCAGGCGTGACGGGCATCTTCTCGACGCCCGCCTGCTGGTAGGCGTCATACTGGCTGCGAAGCGCCTCCATCCGGGCCTGCGCCTCGGTCAGCATCGCCCCGAGGCGCATCAGCTTGTCGGTCACGACCGTCTGCTGATCCATGATGCCCGGGATCGCCGCATCGGTCGCGGTATAGTTCTCGATCTCGGCGATCTTGGCGTTGAGCTGCCGCTGGGCCTCGTTGACCTCGTCCTCCAGGCCCCGCAGCTCCTCCGCGAACCGCCCCCGCATCGACTGGTTCAGCCGCTCGAAGTAGTGCTGCACAACCGCGTTGACGATCACCGGCGCATCGTCGATCTTGCGGGTGCTATAGGCCACCTGGATGATGTTCCTGTCCCGCAGCGGCGCCGCTGACAGCTCACCCTGCAGCTCGAGCATGGCCACCGTCGGCTCCTGCCGGACCTCCTCCCGCCACCAGTACGTCTCGCGAACCGCGGGATTCTCGAGCGTGTCCTGCAGGACCGTCAGGCTCTTGATCATCATGGCCTGGTCACCCAGGGCCCGCTCGACCTGGTCCTTGACGAACGTGCGATTGTCCCACATGCCACCGCCATAGGGCTTTTCCGGCTCGGTCGACTCGACCTGGATCAGCGCGGACGCCCTGTAGCTCGGCCAGTTGACCATCCACACGTACGTCAGCGCAGCCGTCAGGCCGATCACGGCGACCCAGACCAGCAGGATCAGAGCCAGCCGGCGCCGAATGATCCGCAAGATATCCTGCGGCGTGATGCCCTGGGCGGCCGCGCGCTGCATGTTCAGCGCGACCGGGCCCGATCGAATAACCTGCTCGTGTGTAGCAGCGGGGAGTGTGCTCATATTCGCATCCTTATAGAACCCGAGGACCGGAAGCTTACTTCTCCGCGGACCCCTTCAGGTTCGACAGCTCTGTCTCAACGCGTTTTTCGAACATTCGGGCGATCGGGTCGTCTCCGGCTGCCCCAATCGCCTGCATGGACTGCTCCAGCTCCTTGCGGGCCAGATCCAGCTTGCCCTGCTTCTTGTAAACCATCGCGACGTGATACCGCACAGCGACATTGTTCGGCGCGATCTGCAGTGCAGACACCAGCGTGCCCACGGCTCCATCCAGGTCCCCGCTGAGATAGTACACCCAACCCAGCGTGTCCAGCACGTTCGGATCGTTGGGCCGCAGGTCGACCGCCCGCCTGGCGTACTCAAGCGCTTCTTTCGGCCGGCCGAGGTTCTCGGCCAGGACATACGCCAGGTTGTTCAGCGTCTCGCCGTCGTTGGGCAGCACCTTGAGCAGCTCCTCGTAGGCCGTCGCCGCCGCAGCGTGCTTGCCACCCTGGTACAGCAGCGAGCCCTGCTGCCGCAACGCCATCGCCCTGGACTGCGGATCCTTCGCCGCTGCGACAATCTCCTTGCTCAGCTGCTCGGCGCTTTCCCACTGCTGCTGATCGGCCAGCATCGCCGCCAGCATGTACTTGGCGACCAAATCGTCCGGCGCCGACGTCAGCCGCTGCTGCAGCAGGCCGATCGTATCGGCCGGCCCCAGCGTCGCCGCCGCGATCCGGGCGACCTGCAGGCTGTTGACAAAGCCGCTCGCCGCCTCGGCGACCGCCTCGGGAAGCAGGACGCGGCCCTGCTGGTCGTCGCCCTTTTTGATCAGGGCCTGGGCGAGGCGGGCCTTGGCCACCCCGACCCGCTTGTCCTGCGGCAGCGTCGTCCGCACGTAATCGATCGCCCGGTCGTACTGCTCGCTCGCAATGTACAGCCGCAGCAGGTCGTCCACCGGCCCGAGGTCATAGCCGCTGGCCTCGGCCGCCTCGCGGTACCCCTCGATCGCCTTGGCGTAGTTGCCGCTGACCTCTCCGTACTGCCCCAGCATCTGCCACCAGCTCGCCGCCTCCGAGACTATCGCAATCCGCTGACGGATCAGCTTCTCCAGGTCGTCGCCACGCTGGAGGCGCACGTACAGACCTGCCAGCTGCCGCGCCACATCGTCCGCCGACGGGTCCGCATCCAGGATCGCCGTCAATTCAGTCACCCCGCGATCCGGCTGGTCCATCACCTCGTACGCCTTGGCCAGCGCCATGCGATGCTGATAGTCGAAGCCCGCAGGCGCCAGCTGCTTGGCCAGCGACAGGTCGTCGATCGCCGGCTGCAGCCGGTTGGTCGCCAGGTAGAGCATGCCTCGCTGGTAGCGAGCCTGCGAGCTGTCGGGCACCTGCCGCAGGTAATCGGTCAAGGCAGTGATCGCCTCATCGGTCCGGCCTCGCAGCGTCAGCAGCGTCCCCGTCAACAGCTGACGGGTCGAGTCTTCCGCAAAGGCCTTGCCATAGGCCGCGATCTCCTTTTCCGCTTCATCCAGCATCCGCGACTGCAACAGCATCTCGATCAGATGCCGCCGAATCGCCACGTCTTCCGCCTGTGCGAGTGGCCTGACCTGCAGGCTCTGCCGGTAATTGGCCACCGCATCATCCAGACGACCCGCCCGCCGGTAAAAGTCGCCCAACTCGACGTAAGGCCGCGCCTCATCAGGCGCCTGCTTGATGGCCACCTTGTACGCCTGCTCGGCCGCGTCGGCCTGCCCCTGCGCCTCATGGAGCTTGCCCATCAGAATGGTGGCATCGGCCTTGGCGTCAGGCCTTGCCGCATCGATAAGGCCTTGCAGGACCTTCTCAGCCCGTGCCGAATCGCCCTGCCCCTGCCAGAACACCGCCGCTGTCCAGGCCAGCGTCAGGTTCGCCGGCTGGAGCCCCACCGCACGGTCCAGCAGCTTGCCCGCCTCGGCGCTGTCGCCCTGCCCCTGCAGTAGCTGCGCCAGCCGCACCATGTTGCCCACGTCGTCCGGGGCGGCATCGAGCATCTGGCGCCGCCTCTGGATCGCCCCTTGCGGATCCTTCTTCTCACTCAGGGCGATCGCCTGCTGCACAACCCACGGGTCGCTGGGCAGGTACCGGGCCGCGCTGGCCAGGTGCGCCTCGAACGCCGCTTCGTTGCCTTCCGCCAGATCGATCTGCGCCAGGCCCTTGTGCGCCGCACCCAGCTGCGGATTCAGCTCCAGCGCCTTTTCCAGTGCCTTTCGCCCGTCTTGCAGGCGGTTGCTCTTGATGAACGCCTCCGCCAGCAGGACCCAGCCGTTCGAGAAACTCGGGTACAGCTGCAACGCGACGTTCAGCTCCTCGATTGCCTTTCGCCAGTCGGACTGGCCCATCGCCAGACGCGCCCGGTAAAACCCGCCCCCGGCCCCGTCCAGGTCCTTCTTGCCCGCCATCGCCGCATACGCCGCCGCCTTCTTCCAGTCCTGCCCCGAGACCGCCAGCGAGAACTGCAACGAGATCACGCGGTCGTCATCGGGCCGCAACGCCTCCAGCCGGTCCGCCGCCGCCGTCGCCTCGTCGTACTGCTCCCGGGCGGCATGGTACAAAACCAGCTGCGAGTCCTTCGTAAACGGGTCCGGCTCGGCCTCGATCACCTCGAGAATCTTCTGGTCCCGCTGCTCGGGCGACAGCCCGGCCGCAAACAGCAGCTCCAACGACCGCACCTGCGAGTCGTCCGGCGACTGGGCCAGGGCCTGGTCGTATACCTCACGCGCGTCCTGTCCGCGATCCTGCCTCAACAGCAGCGCCAGCAGACCCCGCAGCGCCTGCACGTTGGCCGGCTCGGCCTTGAGGACCTTCCGGTAAATCGCCTCGGCTTGCTGCTCGTCATCCTGGGCCAGGGCGCGGTATGCCTCCAGCAACTGCTCCCGCACCGTGCTCGGCTGCGAATCGCCCGCCCCGGCGGGCAAGGCGCCCCCGGCCATGCCGGTCGACTTGAGCAGCGCATCGCGAAGCGTCAGCGCACGACGGTTGGACGGATCCAGCCGAAGCGCCGCCTCCAGCTTGCTCATCGCCGCGTTCATGTCACGCAGCTGTGCCGCCACCGCCGCCGCCGTCACCCAGGCGTCCACGTGCTGCGGGGCCAGCCGGTTGACCGACTCGAGCATCTTCTGGGTCAACCCCAGTTCCCCCCGCTGCTGGTACACCTGCGCCAGCCGCAGCCGCACCTCGGGATTCACGCCCGAACTGTCCGCGAAACCCTTGTCGGCCTTCTCCAGCCACTTGGTCGCCAGGATCAGGCTGCCCCTGGCCTGATAGATCCGTCCCCACAACAGCTCCGCCTGGGGCAGGCTCCGGCCCGCCTCGCGGTCCACCGTCTTGACGTGCTCCTCCGCCCTGGCCAGCAGCTGCGGGTCGGGCTCGCCGTCCGCCGCCTCGGCCGTCTGCAGATACGCCGACGCCGCATGCAGGTGCAGCTGAATCCGCATCGATTGGTCGCGGCCCGCCTTGTAGCCCTGCAGCACCCGCGGCGCCTCGAGCCGCTTCTCGATCAGCGCCAGCGCCTCGGCCGGCCGATCCCTCATCAGCAACAGCCGCTGCAGCTGCAGCGCCGCCTCGTCCGCATTCGGATTCGCCGCCAAGGTCTTCTGCAGCAGCTGCTCCGCCGCCTCGTAATCCCTCTTGACCATATGCGCCTGCGCCAGGCTGACCGCCGCCTCCGAGACGCCGTCTCCCAGCTCCAGCGCCTTTTGCAGACCTTCGATCGCTCCGTCGGTCTCCCCCTGGGTCAGCAGGAACCGCCCCAGCATCAGGTGGCCGGCCGGACTGTCCGGCTTTCGCTCGACCAGGGCCTCGCAGACCTGCCGCGCCTTTTCAGGCTGCTCCGCACGCAGGTAGTAGTCATTGAGCACCGTCAGCACGCGAAGGTCGTCCGGCCGCATCTCGTGGGCCTCGACCAGGTCGGCAACACCCTTTTCCTCCAGCTCCGGCTTCCCCGACCGCATGGTGATATAGGCGATCCCGCGGGCGAACCGGCCGTCGAAATCCTCGGGCTCCTTCTCCAGCAGCGCCTCGGCGTCGCGTGCCATCTGCTGCGCCATCGACGAATTCGCCCGCCAGGCGTTCATCTCCAGCAGCTCCAGCGACAGGGCCAGCGCGCGGCGGCGAGCGTCCAGGCGGGCGGGGTCCTTGGTCACCGCGGTCTGCCACAGCCCAAAGGCCGAGCCCGCATCGCCCATCTCCCGGGCCGCGTCGCCGGCCAGCACGATGTACTGCGGGTCCTGCGACCGCCCGTATGCCCTCTGGTAGCACTCCAGCGCCAGCTTGTAATTGCCGCTGCTGATCGCCTGCTCGGCCTTGGCGACCAGCGGGGCCGGGTCCTTGCTCGGGATCGCCCGGACCAGAAGAACCCCCGCCACCGTCACAATGGCCATCAGGACAAGCGTCATCGCGGCAACGGCCGGTTTGTTCACGCGTCTTGGCATATCAACCTCTCGATCGATTAAGGCCGCCTACTTCTCGGCCGGTACATCTTTCTGCAAGTCCTCGGGCCGCGGCCAGTGCTCCTGCACCAGCACCGGCAGCACGGCCCGGCATACGTCCAGCGCCGCCTCGGCGGCCTGGTCCGGATCGGCCTCCGCGAAGGCGACTTCCACTTTGCTGAAGAATGACTTGGGAATCCCCGGCATCCCCAGCTGCAGCCGGATCTGATTGCGATCACAGACAAAGGCACTATTGGCATAAAACGTGTACGCGACGGTCCGCTGATGGACCTCCAGCGGGCCGGGCTTCTTGAACAACAGGCCCTCGATCGGCACGTCCAGCGCATCGGGCGTGCCGTCCGGGCCGGTGGTCTTGATGTCGGACTGCCAACGGTCGTCCAGGACCCAGTTCGCCCCCAGGTGGCACCGCTCGGGCGTGTGGGGCACCTGCACCCGCCCGCCCGTGTAGTACGTCACGAACAGGATCGGATACCGCAGCGGGTCGCTCTTGTCGCGCCGCGTGTCCTCCAGTTGCCACTGGATGTACTCCTTGGTCCCCAGCGCCTCGACGATCTCGCCGGGCAGCAGCATCGCATCGACCACGCGGTAAGGCCCCAGCTTGGATTTGTCCAACTCGTCCAGCGGCTTGTGCAGCGCAACCGGGCCCTTTTCCAGGTAGACCCCCCGGGTCATCACCTGCACCCCCACGATGGTTGCCACCAGGATCCCCGCACACACCGAAAAGGACGCCCACCGGTGCAAACCCGCCCCGCCAGCGACCTGCGGCTCGACCACCTCACGCTCGGCGACACTCATGCCTGCACCCCCTCCGGCTCATCTTCCTCCGGATCGGCCTCGGTCACCAGGCTCGACAGACCCCAGTTCGCCACGTAAAACAGCCCCAACGCCACCACCATCATCCCCAGACCCAGCACCGTGTGCGCACCGCCCTCGGCCAGGCTGCGGTGCCCGTATACGTGCAGCACGCTCGTGATCGTCACCCGGATGAAGTTGCAGAAAATCGCGATCGGCACGCACAGCCCCAGCAGCGTCAACCGGTGCCAGACCGGCTTTTCGCGCATCAGGTACGCCATGATCGCGCCCATCGCCAGAAACGCCATCATCAACCGCATCCCGCTGCACGCCTCTTCCACGTTGAGCGTGCCCGCGGTCGAGCCATAGATGTAATCGATCACCGTCGCCTGCGCCGTCGCCTGCACGTCCGGCAGCAGGTTCAGTGCCCCCGTCGACAGCAGCGTCACCATCCTGCGCAGCGGAAACGTCAACTCGAAGTATATCAGGTGCGGAAGGGGAATCGCAAACAGCAGCAGGAAGATCGGAAACCAACACGCCAGCGCCAGCCGCCAGCCCCCCATCAGCATCACCATCCCCAGCAGCATCGGCAGCATCGACAGCGAACGCGGATACCCGAACAACATCTGGATGCCGCTCAGGTACATCGCCACCGCAAACAGCATCACCGGTACGCCCAGCAGGCTCGGCCGCACCGGAACCCGCGCCAGCCGGTCCCGATTCAGGTGCACGATGTACAACCCGATCACCGGGATCAGCCAGCCGTGCGTCCAGTCCGAATCATGCAGCCATACCCCCGACAGCCGACGGAGCTCCGGCCAATACGCCGCCAGCACCAGCACGGCCAGCACGGCAATGACCACCCACCCGGCCGGATCGACGATCTCGGACCAGGCGGGCATCCGGCTGCGACGCAACGTAAGCGGCTGCGACAATTTCACGTTTTCGCCCATCGACTGCCCGTCTGCTGGAGCCACGATACCTCTTTCCCCCCCGCCTTCCTCAGCGGAACAGCGAACCAAACCGCTGCGCCAGGTTCTGCTGCTCTGTGACCGCCGGGTTCGGCTTGGCCGCGTACGAATCGATGTCCGCGAAGTTCCGGTCATACACGAACCCGAACCCGTACGTCATGCGGAACGCATTCCGCACCGTCGCCATGAACGGCGCCACGATGCTGGTCCCCACGTTGATCGTGTCGTTCGGCTTGAGCACCACGTCCGGCTGCGTCCCCGCAAAGATCGCGTCGAGGTTCAACCGGATGATCTCCTCCGTCTCGTCGTTGTACCGGCGAATCAACTCGCACCGGTCCGGCCACGCCAGCGGCGCCAGTCCGCCCGCCGCCGCGATCGCCTGACGCACCGTGATCTTCCGCCCCGTCAGACTGAACACGCCCGGCCGGTACACGTTGCCGATGACGTAGAACTCGCCCACCGGCCCCAGCCAGGCATAGACCTTGTCGTCAGGCCGGATCACCACGTTGTACCGCGGATCGCCCCGCAACAGGTCGCGCACCGGGATCCGCAGGACCCGCCGGCTGCTGCCGCCGGTCACCGCCGCGGTCCAGTCCACCGCCGGCGCGGCCGACGTGGTCGTCGCCGCCGCCGGAATCCCGTTGTACGGCAAAGCCAGGTCCGCGTCGTACGGCATTGGCGGTTCGGTCTCCCAAAGATCAGCCGGTAGCCCCTGCGCACCCGCCGCAGGCGCCGTGGCCGCTGGCGCCGTGGCCGTCGCTTCCGCCGTCGCCGGGGCCGGCACCTCTACCCATTGCCCTTCGATATACATGGGCCTGCGGATCGTCCCCTGCTGCTGCGGCTCGGCCGCCGCCGGTGCGGGCATCATATCCCGCAACGCCTCCGCCGAAGGCATGCCCGCCTCTCCCGGACCTTCGTCCGCCCCGAACGTCGCCGCCGGGACCGCGGTCTCTTCAACAGGGAGTTCCTGCGTCTCGTACTCATACGAGCGCAATACGTAAATGGTTTCAATCCCCGGCTGCAGATCGCGCGCAATCGCGACCGCGTCCAGCAACCGGAACGCCGGCCGGGGAATCACGTACGAGCCCGGCGCTGCAAACGCCCCGAGCATCTCGAACGTGTCGTGACGGCGGTCGACGATCTGCACCGTGACCCGCGGGTTGCGGATGATCTCCGGCGAAAGCAGATCGGCCAGATGGGCTTCCGCCTCGCGGGCGCTCAGATCCTCCAGCCGCAACGACCCGAGGATCGGAATGCTCACGTAGCCGGTCTCGCTCAGTTGAACGTCATACGTGGACGCCGTGCCCTCGGCCAGCAGCTCGAAAATCGTGATCCGCACGGTGTCGCCCGGACCGAGCTGGTAATCCTCGTAAATGGGCTCCAGATCCTGCACGGCGGGCTCGACGGCCATGGCAATATCGAGAGGCTCATCCAGGATGCTGACGACGCTCTGAATGTTCTGCGGAACACTCTGGACCGGGAACCGCCCCACCTGAGTGGGGTCCAGCCACCCATTCATCAAAGACCTCTGGCACCCCATGCATCCCAGAATCCCCGCCGCCAGCAAGCATCCCAACCTGATTTTCCCGCCTGCCATCATCGCCCTCGCTGAAGTTTGCTACGGCTCCCAATGTCACGGCGAACCAACCACCGCCGTCCGCCCACCAGGAAAACAGGACTTCGATCTCCCGCAAGGGCAACACAATCTCTCTGCGCTGCTGCAGTTAGTCCGCGATTGTAAATCCAGCGTCAGGTAGTCGTCAACACTCCGAATTACCAATCCGGCGCACCACCTCAACTCCGACGCTACCATTTCGTCTTACCATCGACTATCGGTCCAAAGGCATATGAGGCATGATCTGCATATTCAGCATCGACGGACATATGCACAATTTCCGCCAAGCGCCATCGCCAAGACGCATGAATTCTGCCGCATACCTTTGAACGCAATGTAGATACGTCCGGTAACGCGGACCAGTTCGCGGCAAGTCCGGATCACCGCACCAGCCGGCACGATGCGACCACCCGTCCTCGCCCGGTCGCCATGCCAGCACGCGGAAATGAGCCCCCGCAGTCTGAGAGAGAGTGTGTCTTAATTAAGATGTGTATGATGCCCAGGCCCCGCCGGGCCCGCGGGAAGGAGCCAGAGGCGTGAGCGGCGTGAGCGTGCATGAGCGAGGGTGTCTTTGGCCTTTCGGGTGCCTACCACTCCCACATGCTGCGAGAAGGCGTCGCCAGACGGTGGGATGGGCCGGGACGAGAGCCGGGCGAGGGGATCCCCTCGCCCGGCCCGACAGCCTTCGCAGATCGCGCACCACAAGGCTCGCACGTTACGTGCGACGACGCAGTATCAGCAGGAACGTACCCGCCCAGATCAGCACCAGCGTCGCCGGCTCCGGCACAGCGGGAATCGCATACACTTCGCACCCGATCCAGTTCGGATCGATCTGCCCCATGTAGCCGCCCAGCCAGCCAAAACCGCTCTCGCTGAAATAGGCCGCCAACACCTGAGCAAGGGTCGCCGGATCCAGCGCCGCCAAGTCGGGATCGCTCAGCAGATCGGGCAGCATGAAGTTGCTGGCCGTCCCACAGATCAGATCGCCCGTCTCGCTGACCATCATCGTGCGGATGCCGTAGGTGAACGGCGACCCGAAACCGTCATCGATGAGCGTGGACCAGTTCAACCCGTCCTCCGAGACCAGCAACTGCCCCCGTCCGTCCAGCGGGATCGGCAGCGGCGCCAGCTGCCCGCCGCGAAGCCCATGGTTGAACGTGCCGATGTACAGCTTGCCCTCCCACACCGCCCCGGACCAGGTATAGGCATTATCCGCATCGCCCATGCCGTCAGTGGTGATGACCTCCCAACTGTCGCGGGCGTCCGGCGTGGCCGACCGCAGCAGCGTGAAGCCGTCGACGTAGTTCACCGTACCCAGGTACATCCGGTCGTTGAACTCCAGCAGCTGCATCACACCCAGGTTCGCAAGACTCTCCGAACCCGGAAAGACAGGCGTCACTTCGCTCCAGGTGTTGCGGTCTTCGCTGCTGTGCAGGCGGTAGTGCTCGCCGAAGTCCCACGTCCCCACGAACATCCTGCCGTCGAACAGGCTGATCTCCGCCACGGCCGAGTCCTGCGCGAACACCTGCTTGCGCTGCCACACGTCGGTGGTCAGGTTGTACTCCCACAGCTCCGCGCCGGTCGACGAGTTCTCCGTGCCGACGTACATTTTGTCGCCATAGCAGGCCATCGTGCGGATCGACGCGTTGCCCGGACTGGCCATCGGCCCGCCGCTCATGGGCGCCCAGTCGGTCCCGTTGGCACTGCGCATGATCCCCGCGCCCGTCTGGTAGTTGGCGGTCGCCGCGTACAGCATGCCGTCGTGGGCGACCATCTTGCGAAAGCCCATCGTCGCGGGCGAGGCCTTGTACACCTGGCTCCACTGCCCGTCGCCGCCCCGCCGCCAGATCTCCCCGCCCGTCGAGCTGATCAGCCCCGTGAAACTCAGCACATCGACGCCACCGGAAAACAGGTCCGCCAGGTTGACCTGCCCGGACAGGATCAGCGCGGCGATGCGCTGGTAGTCCATCTGCGCGTTCCATGTGCCCACGTACTGCTCGCCGTTCATCTCGGCCATGCTCCATGCGTAGCGGTTCCAGTTGCTGCCGAAGCCTCGCCCCACATCCTCGGTGAGGTTCTGATATGCGACGGGCGCAGCCGAAACGGCGGGCACAGCAA
>JAWLBS010000032.1:0-25897 GCA_041687575.1 Phycisphaerae bacterium
ACGCCGTTTCCGGGGCACCAGGCACCATTGTGATCTCGGTCTGTCTTCCACCGTCCGGGCCGTCCCAAGAGAATACCGCAACGGCCGACCGCTGCTAGTTACTTTCCTTCGTACGGTCGCGAAGCGACATAGCGGGGCTTGTCACCTTGTCTTGCCGGCTTTGGTTGCGGCTACCGGCCGCGCCAGGTCCTTCGTGGTAGTCCTGTCTGTTGTTGCTGTTGCCGTTATCCGCGTTTCATCCGCGTTCGTCCGTGGCTCAAATCGTCGTTGTTGCGGCTGTTGTTCACCCACGTCCATCCGTGGCCGATTCCGCTGTTGCCGTAGCTGCTGTTGCTGTAGCTGTTGCTGTTGTGCACTGGCCACTGGCCACTGGCAACTGCCGTTGTTGTTCCTAATCTGTGTAATCTGCGTAATCTGCGGAAGGCCGTTTGCCTCCGTCCCGTTGCCCTTGCGAAATCTGCGCCAAGGCCGTTCAGCCTCCGCGCCGCAGCGGCCGACCAACGTCAGAGCTTCGTCCACCCCTTCGTCGCCGCCTTGCCGGTGTTGATCCGGTAGGTGCCGTCGCACTTGTTGACCTCGACCTCCAGCCCGCCGTCGTAGGTGCACTTTTGTACCATGCCGTCGCCGTCGAGGATCTCGTGGCCGGTCATCTCGGCGAAGGCCGCGTCCTCGTGCAGCGCGAGCACGGTCTTCTTGCGGGCCAGGCTCTCGCCGTCGCGCCAGTCGGCCCGCTCGCCCGACAGCCAGAAGTACGGCGCCTGGGCGTACAGCAGCGTCTCCAGCAGGCTCTTGCCCGTGCTCGGCAGGCACAGGGCGTCGTGGAAGACCAGGTGCCACAGCGGCACCGGCGTGCCGATGGCCATCGTCTCCATCGTGCCCTGGATGTTGGGCACGTCGGTGGCGAAGTGGCCGATGTTCCAGCCGAAGTCCAGATGCGGCACCGAGTAGGCCCGCGGATGCTCGCACGAGAGCACCACCATCTGGCCGCCCTTGCCGTTGCGGACGATCTGGAAGGCCTCGTTGGTGATCTGGCGATTTTCGGTGCGGGTCATCGGGTGGTCCTTGCTGAAGCACTCGACCCCGCCGCGGCAGAAGCAGTCCAGGTACGACGCCGTCGGCTGGCAGATCTCCCAGATGCCCGGCGAGTTGTGGTTGATCGGGTACGGGCGGCGGACGCCCTCGTAGTAGTTCCGCTTCACGTACTGCGGGATCTGGGTGTAGCACAGGTGCCCGCACGGCCCGCCGCACCAGTTGTTGATCCGGACCGGCTGGCCGTTTTCCACGACGATGCTGTACTGCTGATCGTAGCTCGGGGCGTTGAAGTAGTAGTCGATGTACTGGTCGTGCAGGCCGAACAGGTAGCCGGCGTCCTTGACGCGCCTCGCCATCTCCGACAGCCCCTTCGCCCCGCCCGCCTCGCGGTTGGCGGGCAGAACGTCCGGGTGCATCGCGTCATAGCCCCAAAAGCCCCAGCCGTCGACATGCACGACCGCGTTCTCGATCCCGGTCTCCCGGCGGAACTCCTCGACGCTGGCAGCCGCGTCGGCGAAGGTCTGGAGCTTGTAGTCCATCGTCCGCTCGCGGCGGTGGTTGATGGCGATCGGGCAGATGGGGGCGCCGATCAGTTTCTTGACGTTGGGGTTTTCGGCGACCTTGTCGGCCATCGACCGCCACCAGCCGATCTGCTGGACGTAACCGCGGTAGTGCCGCGCCTGCCTGACGTAGTCCATGCCCTCTGCAAAGCGGAACCGCGCCACGCGGGCATAGCGCAGCTCGCCCAGCGTGCCCAGCCAGTGGAAGAACACGCTGGCCGGTTCGTCGCCTTCGTGGTGGACCGCCTGGTACAAATCGTGCGGGGTCTCGGCGATGCCGCAATAGCCGGTCTGCCCGGTGTAGCCGCCGAGCCACTCGGCCACCGCCTCGGCGTAGCCCTCGCGGTGGTGGAACCGGCCCGCCCAGTCGGCCGGGATGATGCTGCCCTGGCTGAACGGGAACGTCGCGTAGGCGCCCTTGCTTTTGGGGATCAGGAAGTGCCGCGGGTAGAGCACGTCGCGGGCCTTGACCCGCCCGTCGATGCCGAACGGGGCTACCTCGAAGACCACGTCCTCGTCCTCCAGCCGGATGGTCACCGCCAGCCCCAGGCTCGGCAACAGGGCCTGCGCACTGCTCGAACCCGGCCGGCGGACACTTGTCACCGCCCCTGCGAAGGATTTCCACACCCCGCCGGCCGGCGTATTGATCAGCACGTCGTCCGGCTGGGCGGGCGCCATGCGGATGGTCTCGCCCGTGGACTTCGTGGTCATGTGGGCGGCCAGGTCGTGCGGGTCGATCTCAACCTTCAGCGACGGGTTTTCCAGGACGATGGGCTTGCCGGTCTCGGCCATGAGCGTGCATCCTTTGCTTGCTTTGCGACGCGTCGTGTCGGCCCCGGCCGCTGCCGATGCGGCCGGGAGGGTCAAAAGGCGAGGGTAGCGGGATGGGGCAGGGATGGCAAGTTCAGGGACGAGGCGTAAGATTCCTGCATGAAGATTACGGAAAAGGACAGCCAACTCATCCACGTGCGGTCACTGATCACCGCTGGCCTCCAAGGCGGTGAGGCGTGCCTGTGCGTTGCTCAGCAGCTGCTCCGTCAGCACCTGTTCCGGCTTCGTCGTCGGCCGGGCACGCTCGTACAGGGCGATCGCCCCGCGGACGGCGTCAGCCGACAGGCCGTCGAGCGCGTCGATCTGCTCGCAGATCCCCGCGATGCGGTCGAGCGCATCGCACGAGACGCCGTGGCACAGGTCGGTGGTCAGGTACTGGATGTCCTGACGCCGCCCCTCACGCCACCAGCGGCGAAGCAGCTGCTCCCACCCCTGGAACAAGGGCTGACGATCCTGTGCGATCCGGTCGGCCTGGCACACCTGCGTCGGCTGGCCGGCCGCGCGGCGCTGCAGGTCGCCCTGCGCCTCCGAGACGATCGCCAGCCGTATCTTCCGCGACGGGCTGAACCTCACCCCTACGCTGACGCTCAGGCTCTCGCGCGTCTCCAGCGGCAGGCTCAGCAGGATCTTCTCCAGAAGGCGGAATCCTCCGAAAGCCTCGGTCAGCACCAGCGACCGCCCGGCCAGAAGGTCGGCAGCCGCCGCCAGCGCCGAATCGATCGCATGGCTCGGCGCAGCCGACGGGTCGGCCAGGATCGACATGTTCGTCGCCGGTTTGGGCAGCCCCAGGGTGATCTTCTCCAGGCGATTGGCGGGCTTGAGCACCGGCCCATTCGCCTCGATATGTTGTGCCAGCGCCGCGTGCACCGCCACCGGGTTGGCCTGAAACTGCCGCCACGTCGACCGGTCCAGCAGGACGGCGTGGGTGTAGACCCGCTGCCCGCCGCGGGCGGTGTGTTCCTGGCCGGCGTAGCCGCACCAGGCGACGCAGTAGCGGCCGGTCGGCAGCTTGTAGCCCTCCAGGCCGACCGTCTGCGGGTCCTCCTCACACAGCGCCCCGTGCGACGGCGAGCGCCGCGTGATCTCCACCTTCTCGTGCGCCTGCATGCCGGGGCTGGCCGCGATCACGCGGTAGCCTTCGCCCGTGCCCGAGCGCACCGAGGTGAACACGGCCTGGTCGCAGGCGACGGTTTCGGCCGCCGGGGCGGCCGCCGCAGGCATCAGAGCTGTTCCACGATCCATTCGAAAGGCTCCAGTACGCCCCGCAGCGCCGTGTGCAGGGGGATGGTGGTCACAAAATCCTCATCGGGCGCCGTCGCATACGCCAGCGCCCCAACCGTGCTGCACGCGAAGAACTCGACGTTGGCCAGGCGGTTCTGGCACAGGTTCCACAGCCGGCTGAGGTTCACCTCGGTGAACCGCCGCGGGTCGTCGAAGCACTCGGGGCACTGGTCCGCCTTGCACAGCACGATGGCCGTCGGCGTCTGCACGAGGTCGCGCCGGTTCGCCTGGTTGACCGCGTCGAGGTAGGTGAGCATCTTGATGCCGAAAAAATCCGGCTGGCTCGACCCGTTGGCCGCCTGCGACGCGTCCAGCAGCAGCAGGATCCCCGCCGAGCGGCTCGTCAAGTTGCTGATCACACGGAAGGTCTTCGGGTTGGCCAGCTCCGCCGCCAGCGACTCGCCCGCCATGTCCGGGATCACCAGGTCGACCCACTGTTCATGCCGGCCGGCGCGGTTGCAGATCTGGTAGTAGGCCCAGTACCACTGGTCGGCCTCCATGGGGGTCTTCGGCGGAAACATGCGGCAGGCCATGTGGCTGATGACCGTTTGCTGCACGTTGACCGAATGGGCCCCGATGGGCACGGCCGTGTACTCGCTCGCCTGCTGGCTGAGCATGTCGAGCAAAAAGCCGAGGTAGACGGTCTTGCCGACGTTGCTGTCGCCCAGGATGGTGACGATCTGCGGCTCGCCCTGCGGCTGGTTCGTGTCGTGGACCAGCGCCATCGGCGCGGAGCACTCGACGCACTGTTCGGCGTCGCCGGCGTTGGCGGCCCCGCAGATCATGCACTCCGCCTCTTGATTCTGCGATTGGTTCAAGTATGTGCTCACAGGGCTCTAGCCTCCGCTTTCCTTTTCCGGCTCGACGTTGACCATGCAGCGGAACCCCACGTTGTGGGCCCGGACCAGCGCCGCCAGCCCCGACCGGAAGCCGCTGGTCGCCTGGGACGGAAAGTACGTGTCATAAGCCCCGCCGCGGATCTCCTTCATCAGCATGTCGCCGACGATCTGCCGGCCTTCGTCGTCGACCGGCTCGTAGTCGCGGTCCGTCCACTCCCAGACATTGCCGACCATCTGAAGCACGCCGTTGGGCGCGGCGCCCTTGGGATAGTTGTTCACCCCGACGGTCGAGCCGATTCGGGAGGCCCAGACGTTACACTTTTGCGTATCGAACGCGTCGCCCCACGGGTAGCGACGCAGCGTGTTGGCAGCGCTGCGGATCCGCCAGCTCGCCGCCATCTGCCACTCGACATTCGTCGGCAGCCGGTACCCCGCCCACTTCGCGTACGCCGCCGCCTCGTAGAAGCAGACCCCCACCACCGGGTGATCCGCCAGGTGCCTGTTGTGCCGCCCGTGCCGCCAGAACCGCGGGGCCGCCGTGCCCGACATGTCGGTGAAGTCCACCAGGTGGGGCAGGATGTCCTGCGGCCACAGGTCGAGGTTGTCATAGCCGTTGTCGTCGACGAAGGCCTGGTACTGGGCGTTGGTGATCGGGTGCCGCGCCAGCAGGAAGGCCTCGGTCTCGAAGTCCTCCTCCGGGCAGCCGGGATAGTCGTTGACCGTCTTGGGCAGCGTGGCAAAGCCCTCGGGCACCAGGGCGAACCGCTCGTCGATCGCCTCGACAGCCGCCTGAAAGACTGCATCGAGGTTCGGGTGCGCCTGCAGCGACCTGGCGTGGCGGACCACGTAGCCCAGCCGCTCCTGCTGCAGCAGTCGCTTAAGAGGGTCGCTGTGCAGCACGGGCTTTTCAGCCGGCTCGAACGGCGCGGCCGGGGCAGGTAGCGACCGCCGGGGCGCCGGCTCGTTCTGCGTCTGCTTTCGGCGCGAAAACAGGGTCAGGTTCATCTCATCTCTCCCCCAAGGGATCAGCCGGGTCGGCCGTCCCCCATCAGTTTACGCTTGGCGTCGCGGCGGAGTTTCTGGAGGCGCTCGGCCGCGCCGGTGAGTTTCTCTTCAACGTCGGTCTTGATCTCATCGCTGCCGGGCGTACCGGCCTTGACCTGCTCGGCGGTCACGCCGCAGGTCTCCAGGACGCCTTCTTTCTGGTCGCTGACGTGCTGAAGTTCCTGGTCGAGCTGCCTGCGAAGCTCGGCGAGGCTTTCCTTGGCGGCGACCATCTCGTGCATCTGGACTTCCCAGTCGTGCTTGATCTGCTCGATCTGTGTCCGCTGGGCGGTCAGGTCGGCATCGATCTGTTTGAGCTCTTCCGCCTTGGCCTCGAGCTGAGCCTTCGCCTGGGTCAGCGCCTCTTCCTGCCGGCTGATCGTGACCTGGCGGGCATCCATCTCGTCGCGCTGGCTCGCCAGGGCGGTCTGCTGCTCGGCGAGTTCGGCCTGGGCGGCGAGCAGGGCCTGCTGCTTCTCGGCATAGTCGGCCTGCTGCCGTTCGAACTCGCAGGTCGCCTCTGCCAGTTCCTGCTGGGCGATCTGCAGCTGGTCATGCCGTTTTTCGAGCGAGGCGATCTGCTGGTCGATGTCCTCGCGGTCGGCGGCCAGCGCCAGCTTGTCCTGTTCGAGTGATGCCTGCAGCGAGGCCATTTCGGTGGCCTTTTCGTCCAGCGTCCGGCGCTGCGCCTGGACATCGGCGAGCTGCTGTTCGATCTGCCGCGTCTGCTCGGCCTGCTGCTGCTCGATCTGCTCGAACCGCTCGGTCTGCTGGCGGCACTCGGTCTCGCGCTGCTCGAGCACCTGCTCGCGCTGTTCGAACTGCTCGGTCAGTTCGGTCTCGCGGCGGGCCATGTCTTCCTGCTCGTGGACGACACGGTCGGCGTGTTCCTGCAGGACCGAGCGGCACGCCTCAAGGGCGCCGGCCCGTGCGTCGAGCAGCTCGCGGATCATCTGCATGCTTGCCAGCAGTTCCTGGCCGAGGACCTCGATCTGTGCGGCGTCCACGGTCGTGACTGCATCCTGCGGTTCGGTCCGATTGTCTTGTTTGTTCTGGTCCACGAATCACCTTCCGAATCTGAACCATGACTTGTTGGCCGGCCTGTCGTGCTGCTCGTGCGGGGCGTTTCTGAGCTGCTCGAGCAATTCCTGCAACGACTTACTGGGATTCAGCCGGCGCAGCACGCGCACGGCCTTTCTGGTAGCGTCATCGAGCGAGGCGAGCAGGGCCTCATCGCCCTGCGGCTCGGTCGGATCTTCGTCGGGGGCGGCGGCCTCGCCCGCGGTCGCATCTTCGCAATCCGCCCCATCCTGAGCGACCGGCTGGTCAATCTGCGATGCTGCCTGTTCGGCCGGTTCGGCATCTTCGGCGGCGGGCCCCGCGATCAGGTTTGAGGGGGCCTCGCCCGCGGCGGTTTCCATCGGCCGCGGCTCGTCGGCTGGGGCCTCGGCTTGCGGCACCTCGTCCGGCGCGGCCGACTCCTGGACCGGTTCCCGGACCTTCCTGCCGGCCCTGGCCCGCGGTTCGAGCAGGCGAGCGGCGGCAGCCTTGCGGGCCTGCTCCATCGTCTCGGCGTCGACCCCCTCGTCCTGCGGCGACGCGACCTGTTCGGCCGGTTCGTCGCGGCCGCGATCGGCCGCGCCGCGCACGGCGGCGGTGAAGGCGGCGAGCTTGCGGTCCAGGTCGACCAGGGCCTCCTGGATCGTGCTGTCGTCGCCCGGTATGGCGATGTTTCGGATGTCTTCTCGCGGATCGCTCATAACTGCCCGTTTGATTTCCACTGCGGACCACCGAGGCCGGAACACCGGCCCGATCGACCCCGCGTGACCTTCCTGGCGGCGCGCGATACCGCCGGTCACAACAGGAATTTCGGCAGGTTTGGACCGCCTGAGAAGTAGCAATCCAAAAGAACCTGCCGCAGGGGTGGGACAAATGTCGGCGCGAGGGCTGTTATGGGACGTGATCGTCCTGGCACCGCTGATTGTTCCGGTCGCCGCGGTCGCCGCCCTGGTCCTGCGAGTGTGTCAGACACTGACGGAGGTTGTGATGGCAGGGGTGGGCCTGGCGACCCTGTGCCGCGGGCGCACCCGTTGCGACGGCGGGCGCACGGAACGCAAGCGGAGAGGGCACCGAGAAACAGAGATCCTTCACTTCGTTCAGGATGACAACCTGTTGCATCCGCGAGCAGGCGGGAAAGAGCCGCGACCGTGAGGGCGCGAGGGAGCGGTAGCGTATCACTCCGTCTTCGCGGTCTCTTCCTCGGCCGCCTGTTGTTCGATCCGGCACGCCAGATCGACCGTCACCGGCGGCACTTCCAAGTTCAGGAACCGGCCCTGCGTCGCGACTTCGGCCTTTGCGACCTGCTTGCCGGTCGCCGGGTCGATCCACGTCAGGTTGAACGTCCCCGGGCCGGTTGCCAGGAAGAGCTTGTCCGGCAGTTTGTACGCCTCCTCGTGATCGGCGAAGTGGTGCACGTACAGCACGTTGATCCGGCCGTTGCCCAGGGCGTAGGTGCGAATGTGCAGCTGGTCGGTCCAGCCCGAGGCGATCGGCCGCATGTCCAGCGGCAGGTCGCGGGCAAACTCGCTCAGCACGCGGAAGTATTGGCGGCTCTGCGGGCCGATGTAGGCGTTGGAGTTGCCCCGCTCGACTGAATCGACCTTCCGGCCGGACATGCCCCAGAACAGCAGGTGGCACTCGTTCATGAAGGCGGTCCAGGTGGCGATCCGCCACTTGACCGGGTCGACGTTCGGCAGCGTCCCCTGGTTGCCGAACTCGGTGTACTGCACCGGCTTGCCGAACGACTTGAACCGCGCCAGCTGCGTGCACAGGTAGGCGTCGGTGTGGCGGGCGTGCGTGCCCATGTACTCGTGCGGGGTGATCAGCTCGCACCATTCGGCCTGCGGCCGCTCATAGTTGGTGGTAATGATGTGGTCGTACGGGTCGGCCTCGCGAATGACCTTCGCCAGGTGCGCCAGGTAGTCGTCCGGGGCATAGGCGTCCTCGTTGAAGATCTCCCAGATGTCCACAAATGCCCCGTAGCGGGCGACGATGTAGCGGATGTACTGCTCCTGCAGCGGCAGGTTCTTCGCCTTGAGGTTCTTGTACTCCTCGATGTCCCGCCCTGCGCCGAACGCACTGTCGGCGTTGCCCCACAGCGACATGTCCTGGTAAAGGACCAGGATCTCGCGGAAACCGTACTCGCGCTGCGTGCGGTACATCTCGTCGAGCTGTCCGGCCAGGTCGAAGTCGATGACGATCCGGCCATCTTCGACGCCCTTGAGCACCGGCACCGCACAGCCGTGGCGGTTGCCCAGGCCCAGTTGCAGGCGGTGCAGATTGATTGCGCCGGCAAAGTCCTTGCACCAGGTCCGCAGGTCGACGCTCCGCCACGAGCCGTCGGGGTTGGGCCCGTCGTGCTCCGGCTGAAACGCCGCGCAGCGGTGAATGCCGATCGGGTAGAACGGCGTGCCGTCGTCGTGCTGGAAGCGGTACGGGTTGACCTTCGAGACCCGCAGGTAGCCGGGGTTGCCGCTTTCGGTGCACTGGAAGGTGCCTGAGCGCTTGACGGTCTCGTCCCCGCCGGCCAGCGTCGCCGTCCACGACCATTTGCCGACCCGGTTCGGTGCGAAACGCACCAGCCAGTCGTTGCCGCCGGCGTAGAAGCCGTCGACGGCGATTTTTTCGCCGCTGGGCGAGGTGAACACCGCCCGCGCCTGCGCGTCGGCGAGCGGATCGGCGAACGGCTGCCGGCTGGACAGTGCGATCTCGTAAATGACGTACTGGCCGACCGTCGCTGGTTCGGCCGGCCGGGTGGTGGACTGGGCCATGACAGTGTTTCCCGAAAAACAGACCGTGCAACCGAGCAGGATTGCGACCGCTGACATCAACGACTGGAACTTCATGATATTTCTCCGCGGCCCGGGAACATCCGGACCACCATGCAGGATAACCGGTTGGGATGCCAAGGCAACTACGGCGGCCGGCGGGCTTGAGCGCCGGCCGGGTTTCCGTTAGCATTCTCGGACCTTGGCCGGCGGTGGTTGCCGGCCCGGTTTTGATGTTTGCAGTACCAGGTGAGAACCCGCGATGACCAGTCTGTTGCTCCTGGCCCTTTGTATGGCGAATGTTCCCGTCTATCTCCTGGTCGGCAGGAAGATCTTCGGCACGTGGGACTGCTTCACCGATACCGTCCGCCTCTGGGCGAGCCTGGGCCTGCTCAACGGGCCGGGCGGCGTCACGCCCGACGACATCGAGGCCGACACCCGGCTCGGCATTTTCCTCGCCTGCTGCTTCGGTGTCGTGCTGGCTGAATTCCTGCTGCTGGGCGGGGTGCTCAGCAGCGGGTGATCGCGTCGATCTTCTGCAGCTGCTCGTCGGTGAACGTCGGGTTGTCCAGGGCCTTGATGTTCTCGGCAATCTGTTCGACCTTCGACGCGCCGATCAGCACACTGGTGATCCGGGGGTCGCGAAGCAGCCACGCCAGCGACATCTGCGGCAGCGTCTGACCGCGGGCCAGCGCCAGCTCGTTCAGTTTGGCGACCTTGTCCCACACGCCCGCTGCCTGCTGAACCTCGTACCAGCGCTGGGCGTCGCCTTGCCTGCCCATCCGGCTGTCTGCGGGGATGCCATTGAGGTACTTGTCCGAGAGCCGGCCCTGCGCCAGCGGACAGAACGCGATCACGCCCATCCCCCAGACCGGCGTGTGGGGCAGAAGGTCGAACTCCAAGCCCCTTTCGAGCAGGTTGATCTTGGCCTGGTGGATCGTAATCGGTGTCCAATCGTGCTCGCGGACGACGCTGACCGCCTCGCCCGTCTGGGGACCACGGTAGTTGCTCACGCCGGCGTACAGGGCCTTGCCCTGCTTGACGATCAGGTCCAGCGCGCCCAGCGTCTCCTCCAGCGGCGTCTCGGGGTCCGGCCGGTGATGGTAGAAGATGTCGACATAGTCCAGCCCCAGCCGCTTGAGCGACTGGTCGAGGCTGGCGACCAGGTACTTCTTCGAACCCCACTCGCCGTACGGGCCGGGCCACATGTAGAAACCCGCCTTGGTCGAAACGATCAGCTCGTCGCGCGGCATGCCTTTGAGGACTTTGCCGACAACCTCCTCGCTGTGGCCGGCCGGCAGGCCGTAGTTGTTCGCCAGGTCGAAGTGGGTGATGCCGTGGTCGAAGGCGTAGTGGGCGCACTGGCGGCAGGTCTGCTCTTCGCCGGCCTCTCCCAGGCTCTGCCAGAAGCCCAGGCTGATCGCCGGCAGCTTCAGGCCGCTGCGCCCGCAGCGGCGATAGGGCATGGCTTCATAGCGATTCTCGTCGAACGATCCTTCGGACATCTGCGACTTGAGCGTGGTCATATCGATCTCCTCTCCAACGGCTCGACGCACAGGCTAACAGACAACGGTGCCGCGGGAAAGCGGAGTCTTGGCAACAACGAGCCGCGACCGTGAGGGAGCGGTAAGCACACGGATGGGGATGCGCCGCCTCTCAGGTCAGCACGCCAGGCGCCGTGTTCTCGCGACCTTCCCACGCCAGACTCAACGTGCAATCAAGGCAGCCTACGGGGTCTGACCCCCTGGGAAAACGCCCGGCCTCCTCGCCCACGGGGTCAGACCCCGGTAAGGTGCACAGGCATCCGGGCTGCCACGAGATCACGGCGTTGATTCCGCTGAGAAGCGCGCGACTCGGGGTCAGACCCCTGGAAACGCCCCGTCCCGCGGGCAGACCCTTGGCGCCGCCAGCACCTCTCGGCTGCCAAATCCTATGCTCGCACATTTCCTAAGCACCTGCAGCTCATCACGTTTCGCCCTAATCCGCCGAATTTGCGTCGTATTATCGGACAACCGCCTTGACTTTAAAGGGGGGACGGGGAAAATCGGGGCCAATGCTTGCAGCTTCAGAAGGCTGTAAGAGGCGAGTGAGGGAAGCGGACTGCTCCTGCAGGGTCGACGGGCAGTGTGGCCGTCAGCGGGGGCGGCCATCTGAGCGATATCGCACACCGGGCCAGATGCACCGGCTCGGCTGATGCGGTTTGGATGCGAACGATTGAGGATCTGTGTGTGCCTCGACGCGCAAATCGCAGCCAAGGGAGCGCTCAAAACAAACAAAGAGAGACTAAGCATGCCGTTGCCGGCGCGCTGCGCGTCGGAATCGAGACCGAAGCCGGGATGAGTTTCCGTGTTCGGACAGGAGTTCGTACAAGGCGATGGCTCGGGCCTGCCGAATGAGTATTTCGTGAGTCGGTCGTTGTAGTCAGTCTGTGATCTGTTGGCCGAAAACAGGTCGGGGGAGTGGCTCAAACTTCAGACGGGAGTCATGGATGAAACTGCGCTTGCTGTGGGTGTTGGGTATTGTGTGCGTGATGGGATCGGGCCTTGCCGCCGGTATGGTCGACCTCTCGCCGGGCGAGTCCTACGAGGCGACGCGCCAGACGGACGGGTGGACGCCGGCTGCCAAGCCGTACGTCCTCGAAAATACGAGCACCTCGTGGGTCTACTGGCAGGCCACCGACAGCGAGGGCGTGGTGGTCTGCTCTCCCGAGGGCGGGTGGATCCCTCCGGGCGGTGCGGTCACTGTTCATCTCAGCCCCGGCGATGCGATGAACGCCGCGACCCCGGGCGAGTACAGCACCCGACTGAGGCTCGACTTCGATCCGCGAGTCGCCGGCGACCTCGACGGCGACGGGGTGGTCACGATGGCCGACGTGCTCCAGGTCGCGATGCTGTTCGGCGGAACCGACGGCCGGGCGGATTTCGACTGCAGCGGACAGGTCGATATTTTCGATCTACTTACCATCATCAACAACTTCGGCAAAGACTCCAGTGGTGTTGCGATCTAGCGCTCGCCAGCTCGAAGCGCGACGCAGTTGACAGCAGGATGTAACGGACTGGCGGCGCGACGCCGTCGGTCCTGCCCGGTGCGGAGCTGCCTCTCGCAGGGCCGCCGCCGGGAATGAGTTCCAGTTGTAAGCAGTTGTAGCAGGAGTGAAAAAATGAAGAGATGTCTGGTTCTGGCGGCGGCTCTTTCGGCGTGCCTGGTGTCGGTTGTGGCGGCGGATGTGAATGTCCTTCCTGCCGAGTCCTACAACGCCACCCTCCAGACGTCCGGCTGGAGTCCTTCCTACAAAGCCTACACCCTGACCAACACCTCGTACGACTGGGTGTGCTGGCAGGGCAACGCCGGGGCGGTCGCGGTGTGCGAGCCGGGCGCCGGATGGATCGCCCCGGGGGCCTCCATCAACATCAGGATCTGCCCCGCGACCGGCATGGAAGCGGCTGATCCAGGCACCTACCTCGACCAGGTCACCCTGGACTTCGTCCCGCGGATCGCCGGTGACGTCGACGGCGACGGGGCGGTCAACGCGGTCGACCTGCTGCGGCTGGCGCAATCGTGGAATACCGCCACCGGCGCCGCCGGCTACGACGCCCTGTGCGACTTCAACGCCGACGGCCGGATCGACGTGCTCGACCTGCTGACACTCGCTCGCACCTTCGGCCAGACCTACGGCGCTGTCAGCATGTAGGGCCGGCTTTTACTGCGTCAGACGCGTGCCATGCGTGCGATGGCCGCGCTGTCTGCCACGGCGTAGCCGTCGTTTGGCGAAGCCGGGTTGGCGGCCACGGAATTCCCTGGATGAGCGGGGCATTCCCTTTTGCCGCACAACCCAAAGCCGGATGCCACGGCCACGATATGTGTGGCCATGGAAATCCCCGCATGTGCAGCGTTTCCGCATCCTGCATCGCTGCCCAAACAAGCCTGAAGCGTGAGCGAGGGCGTCTTTCGCACCCCCGCACCCCATCCGTCCGAAGCTTGCTCGTGGCGGTGTTTTCCTGTCAGGGCCTGTCTGCTACACTGCCCCCGTCCCGAGTCGCAGACCTGGCGCAAGATAAAAGGAAGACAAAACCATGAACCGCCCGAACATCCTCTACATCCATTCCCACGACACCGGCCGCTACGTCCAACCCTATGGTTACGATATCCCCACGCCCAACATCCAGCGCCTCGCCGACCAGGGCGTGTTGTTTCGCCAGGCGTTTTGCGCCAACCCGACCTGCTCGCCGAGCCGCGCCTGCCTGCTGACCGGCATGAGCGCCCACGGCAACGGCATGATCGGCCTGGCGCACCGGGGCTTCGGGCTGAACGACTATAGCCAGCACATCCTGCACACCCTGCGGACGGTCGGCTATCGCTCCACGCTGATCGGCATCCAGCACATCGCCCCGGGCGATCAGAAGGAGATCATCGGCTACGACGAGATCGTCGACCTGCCCGACATCAAGAACGGCGCCCCGGGTCGGGCCGCCGCCGACTGGCTCCGCAATCGCAAAGGCTGCGATCCGTTCTTCCTGAGCGTCGGCTTCTTCGAGACGCACCGCGTCTTTCCCGAGCCCGATCCGCAAGACAACCCTGACAATTGCCGCCCGCCCGCCCCCCTGCCCGACAGCCCCCGCACCCGCTACGACATGGCCTGCTACAAGGCCTCGGCCCGCATCCTCGACGACGGCATCGGCCAGGTCCTGCAGGCCCTCGACGAGACGGGGTTGGCCGAAAATACGCTGGTCATCTGCACCACCGACCACGGCATCGCCTTTCCCCGCATGAAGTGCAACCTGACCGACCACGGCATCGGCGTGATGCTGATCATGCGGGGTCCCGGGGGCTTTGCCGGCGGCAAGGCGATCGACGGCATGGTCTCCCAGATCGACCTGTTCCCCACAGTTTGCGAACTGCTTCAGATCGACCGGCCGGCCTGGCTGGAGGGCCGATCGGTCCTGCCGATGGTCCGCGGCGATCTCGAACGGGTCAACGAGGAGATCTTCGCCGAGGTCAACTACCACGCCGCCTACGAGCCCAAGCGATGCGTCCGCACCGAGCGGTACAAGTACATCCGCCGCTACGAAGACCGCGGCCACCCGATCCTGCCCAACTGCGACGACAGCCCCAGCAAGGACCTCCTGCTGGAGGCCGGCTGGCGCGACCGCGCCCCGGCCGAAGAGCATCTGTTCGATCTGGTCTTCGACCCGAACGAGGCGTGCAACCTGGTCGGCAAGCCGGAGATGGAGACGGTCCTCGACGAGATGCGCGACCGGCTGCAGCGCTGGATGGAGCTGACCAGCGATCCGCTGCTGATAGGCCCCGTCGCCGCGCCCAAGGGTGCAAAAGTCAACGACCCGGACGGGATGTCGCCGAAGGACACGCCGAGTACAATCGAGTGAAGGCCCGCGCAAGCGGTATGCAAGTAAGTTGCGTGGGAATGACGTGCGCGGTTCGGGTGCCATGGTCGCCGGGGTACCCGCTGCCAAGCGATAGCACCGGCAGTGGGTCGATGCGACCATCGAATCCACGGCAAGGGAGTTGCGCTGGCATCCTGAGTTGCGCCCGAACGAGCCCGAAGCGTGAGCACCCGAGTCAGCCGCCGTGCAGGAAGCTCAGTGAGGATCAGAGATATGCCTGGATCTGATCGCGGGTCAGATCGCAGTCCCCAAGAATCTTGCTCAGCAGGCCCGGACCGATCGTTTCTCCCGCATGCACGGGGACAACCGTCCTGCGACCGTCGCTGTGCCGCAGGAAATGGTGGCTTCCCCGAACGCGAACCTCTTCAAAGCCCGCTTTACGCAGCGCCTTGATCAGCTGCCTTCCTGTCAGGCGAAGGCGGGTCATGCTTCGACCACGACTCTTTGCACACCGACAAATTCATTGGCTGTTGGAGCACCCTGATCGCCTTCGAGGCACACGAGGATCGCCTCCCTCACCCGTTCCATCAGCGCATCCAACGAACGGGCCTGCGTGTGACAACCGGCCAGCTCAGGGACCGTGGCCACGTAGTACCCCTCTTCATCCCGCTCAACGATCACGCTGTATTCCCGCTTCACGAGTCAATCCCTCACGCTCGGACACCTCATTCTTCTGCCGCTGGAGCTTGGCTCCCGATCGCGATCAAGTCAACCGGTATGGACATACGAGCCGGTAGCAAGACGCCTCACACTGCCGCCGGGTCGGGATACGCCAGGCACGGCAATTCATCGTATCTGGCCGGCGTGCACAAGTACATCGGCGCCCGCAGCCGTCCTGTCAGCTCCACCGCCACTCCGTGATCTCCGGCAAATCCTCGTTGTGCTCGCGGATGAACTGCTCGTGCACCGCCAGCCGGCCGCGGAGGCGCTCGATCACCGGGCCGGCCTGCTCGCGCAGCCGCTCGACCCGCTCCAGCGCCGCGATCGCCAGGTGAAGCCGGCTGACCCGGTTGAGCACCAGCACGTCGAACGGCGTGGTCGTGCGGTCCTGGTTGGTCTGGCCGTGCACGTTGAACCGCCCCGCCCCGCCCCGGCCGCGGAGCAGTTCGTAAATCAGCGCTTCGTGCCCGTGAAACGCAAACACCACCGGGCAGTCCGTCCCGAACAGCGCCGCGAATTCCTCGTCGTCCAGTCCGTGCGGGTCCTGCCTGCGCGGCAGCAGCGTCAGCAGGTCGACCACGTTGGTCACCTGGACCCGCAGATCCGGCACCTCGCGCCGCAGCAGCGAGACCGCCGCCAGCGTCTCGGTCGTCACCACGTCACCCGCCGCCGCCAGCACCACGTCCGGGCGGCCGCGTCCCGTCGACGCCCACTCCCAGACCGATGCCCCGCGGGCGACGTGCCGCCGGGCACTCTCCCCGTCCAGCCACTGCGGCAGATCCGCCAGCGCGGTGACGATCAGGTTCACCTGCCCATAGCTCCGCATGCACCGGTCGGCCGTCCACAGCAGGCAGTTCGCATCGGCCGGCAGGTACAGCCGCATCGTGCCCCCGCGGGCCGTCAGATTGCCCAGCAGTCCCGACATCGGCCGGCCGTCGCCGCACTCGCCGCCCCAGAGGCACGACGTCACCAGCCAGTTCAGCGAGGCGGTAGGCTTGCGCCAGGGCGCTTCCCGGCTGGCGCCCAGCCAGTCGGCATACTCGCTGACCATCGCCTCGATCGCCGGCATCCGCTCCTGTCGGCTGACCAGCAGCCCGTGCCGCCCCGTCTGCAGGTACCCCTCCAGCCACGCCTGACACGTCGGCGGCGAGAGCAACTCCATCACCCGGCCGTCGGCGGCGAGGTGCTCATCGGTCTCCAGGACCGGCCACACCCACGCCCGGTCCGTCGCATCGAAGACGGCCCCCATGTGGTGCGTGACGAGCTCATCGGGGCAGAAGATCCGGAAGCTCTCGCTGGACCGGTTCGCGCGAAACACGTCGCGCAGCATCTGACCCAGCCGCTCGGTTCCGGCCGCATCCACCTCGCCGGGGTCCTCGACCTCCACCTCGTAATCCCGCGCCTCCGGCAACACAAGATCCACCCGCAGCTCGCCGCCGCCCGCGTGACGACTGCGGCCGATCCGTCGGTCGCCCTTGGGGCATACCGCCGCCACCTCCGGCCGTGGACCGCCCGCCTCGTCGAACAGCGCCTCCGGCCCGTAGCTCCGCAGCCACCCTTCCAGCACCGCCACGTGTTCGGGGTTCGATCGGGGGTCGGGCACGGGCAGCCCGTGCGCGCGCCACGTGCCCTCGGTCGGCAGACCGTCGACCTCCCTCGGGCAGGTCCAGCCGTAGGGGGTCCGGATGATCAGCATCGGCCAGACGGGGCGGTCGCCCACGTCGCCGCTACGGGCCTGCTCCTGCAGGTCGCGGATCTCGTCGTAGGCCCAGTCCATCGCCTGCCACATCGCCTCGTGGGTGCCCTGCGGCTGATCCCCCGAGACGATGCCCATCTCGTAGCCGTAGCCGGTGAACAGGTTGTCCAGGTCGTCGTTGTCCATCCGCCCCGGCAGGCTCGGGCCGCTGGTCTTGTATCCGCTCAGCAGCAGGATCGGCAGCACCGCCCCATCGCGCACCGGGTCGAGGAACCTGTTGGACTGCCATGCCGCCGCCAGGGCGCCCGTCTCGGCCTCGGTGTCGTCGATGATGCACGGGACGATCAGGTCCGGGTTGTCCAGTGCCGCGCCGAACGCGCGGGCCAGGCTCGAGCCGGGTTCCGTGCCGCTGTGAATCACCCCCGGCGTCGCGGGCGTCAGCCGGTTCGGCGCCCCGTCCGGCCAGCCGAACTGCCGCGCCAGGTGCGTCGCCCCCGCCTCATCCAGGCCCATCGCCGGGTAGTACTCGCGGAGCGTCCCGTCCAGGTACAGGTTCGCCAGCACGGCCGGGGCGGCATGACCCGGCCCCACGACCAGCATCACCTCCGCGTCGGTGTCCTGGATCAGCCGGTTCAGGTGGGCATAGATCAGGTTCACGCCCGGCTGGATCCCCCAGTGACCCTGCGGGCGGGGCTTGATGTTCTCCGGACGGAGCGGCCGGCGAAGCAGCACGTTGTCGCGCAGGTACAACTGGGCGACGCCCAGGTAGTTCGCCGCGCGCCAGCAGGCGTCGACACCGCCGAGCCGCTCCGGCCCGATCGGCGGCTGGGCCTGCGCCTGGTCGAACGATCGCCTCCGCTGCATGATCATAAAACGGGGCCTCCAACGAAATTGAAGCAGGCCGCCTTCACGGCCGGAACTATCATGCTAACATACTTGATCGTAGCGCGTAAGCCCTGTCCCCGGCGACCGCCGGCCCGAAGTGGCGGCCGGGAAACGGGCAAGGGTCCTCGGACGCATCGGCCGGAGAACGATATGGATCCGACCTTCATCGAGACGGTGACCGCCGCGGGGGCCGACCCCGCCCGGGTGTGGTGCAAAGGCTGCCGGGTCGTGGACACCGACCGCGGCGAGATCAGCATTGAGGCGCCCGGCGGCCCGATCTCCTACGTGCTCAAGCCGCTGAGCGAGTTCCTGTAAACCGGCTTCTCTTCCGCATGAGCGGACGCATGATCAAGGAGCAGTGTCTTGGCAGGCATGACCAGCGCAGAGCGTTTCCGCCGCATCTTCGATCACCAGCAGCCCGACCGCGTGCCGATCTTCGACGACCCCTGGAACTCGACCTGGCAGCGGTGGCGGGAGGAGGGCTACCCCGAGGGCGCTGACCCGGCTGACTACTTCGGCTGGGACCGCGTGGCTGGCATCGGCATCGACAACTCGCCCCGATACCCGGTGCAGGTGATCGAGGAGACCGACGAGTACCGGATCGCCACCACCGCCTGGGGCACCACCCTGAAGACCTGGAAGTCCAAGGGGGGCGTGCCCGAGTTCGAGGCCTTCACCATCACCGACCCCGACTCGTGGCGCCAGGCGAAACAGCGCATGACCCCCGACCCCGGCCGGATCGACTGGGATCGACTCGAGAAGAATTATGAGACCTGGAAGCGGCAGGGGGCGTGGATCCAGGTCGGCGGCTGGTTCGGCTACGACGTGTTCGCCTCGTGGATCGTCGGCTACGAGCGGGTGCTGATGGCGATGATCGAGGACCCCGAGTGGTGCCGTGACATGTTCCAGACCGCCATGGAGCTCGACCTGGCGATGATGCAGATGCTGCTGGACCGCGGCTACGAGTTCGACTGCCTCCACTGGCCGGACGATTTGGGCTACCGCAACGGGCTGCTGTTTTCGCTGGACACCTACCGGCAGGTCTCCAAACCGGTGCACAAGCAGGCGATCGACTGGTGCCACGCCCGGGGCATCAAGGCCCACATGCACTCGTGCGGCAACGTGATGGCCCTGGCCGACGACCTGGTCGAGATCGGCCTGGATGCGCTGAACCCCCTGGAGATCAAGGCCGGCATGGACCCGCTGGCGCTCAAGGCCCGCCACGGCGGGAAGCTGGTCCTGCAGGGCGGCATCGACGTGCGCAACTGGAACGATCCGGCCAAGGCCGAGGCCGAGCTCCGCGAGAAGCTCCCCGTGCTGATGCAGGCTGGCGGGTACATCTTCCACAGCGATCACAGCATCCCCGAGACGATCAGTTTGAAGGAGTACCAGCACGTGCTGGGGTTGGCGAAGGAGATGGGGGCGTATTGAACTCTGGACGCAGGTGAACGCATGGAATTGGACGACAAGAAGATCGACGATGCCGTCCTGGCCCTGCTGTACCTGGGGCTGCACGACGGTGCCAGGGCATGGAAGGGCTTCGATTGGGACGCCATGGATCGGCTGCATGAGCAAGGGTACATCACCGACCCGCGCAGCAAAGCCAAGTCGGTTGTGTTTACGGAAGGGGGCTTGCAGCGGGCGGAAGATCTCTTCCAGAAACTCTTTTGTAAACGTTGATGACAACCGACCCCGTCATGAGCCGATTTCCTCCCGCAGCTGCTCAGCAGAGTAGTTCGCGACCGGGACCTGGTGATGCCCCAGGACATCCATGAAACCCCGCTTCGAGTATCCTGCCAGTCTGGCCGCCTGACCGAGAGAGGCCTTGCCCACCTCGTAGAGCTTGATGGCAAGGAGCAGCTTCGCCTCGTCTCCCGACAGATCAGTAGGCAAATCGACTTTCAACTCCGTCATGGCCATGAACATGATCTCCTTGCACAGATACTTGCGACGACGACGACGATCACGGAGCCAGCTCCCGGCGAAGCTCGTCTACCTGTCGCTCGAACTCCTCGACCGTCAACAGATCCTCCGTGACATTGTGTCGTTTAAGCACGGCGTCGGTTTCCAGTCGCGAGAGCCCCAGGGCCTGGGCCAGTTCGTGATGGGTGAGCCGCTCCTGCCGATAGAGCTCGATCACGGCCGCTTCCTTGGCTGCCTGATCAAGGTCCCCAAGCTGCTCCCGCAGGTTCCGCTCTATGTCGCCGGGCAGCTCGAAAGTCACCGGCATACGCCACCTCCCGATAGCCATCGTCAACAAGCACGTGCATCATACCCGCTATACGCATATCCGAATTATATCGTCCTCGCCTCGCCTGAACCATGGTAACAGCCCGTGCCAGGGCGACGCTCGATGTGCCTTACGGCTGGTGCTCATCGTGGCGCTGTGCCACGTCCCGAGCGAGGATACGTCGGATGCTTCCGGGTCAGGCGGCGATCTCGATACCTTCGCGGTGGGCCACTTCGATGATGACGCGGGCCGTAACGGGGGCGGCCCACTCGGCCTGGCCGCAGGGGATCGGCTCGATCCGGGCGTCGGTGTGGGCGCGCAATTGCCAGAGGCGTTCCACCATCGCGCGGTCCACGGGGCCGTCGAACTCCGGGGCGATGATGACCAGGTCGATGTCGCTGTCCTCACGGGCCGTACCGCGTGCCCGGGAGCCATAGAGAATCGCCCGCGTCGCGTGGATGCCGCTCTGGCGAACCGCGTCAAGATACCGCTTTACGGATTCTTCAATCGACTGATCAACCATTCGATCACCTCTGCAGCCTGCCCGCCATCGCGGAGCCAGAAAAGGTGGGGACGATTTACTCCCCGACCAGTCGCAGTGCCTCGTCCCTCAACTCCTGACCGAGGTAGATCGGGTCAAACAGGGCCGGCAGCAGATCCATCCGATCGATTCGCTCCAACCCGATCAGGCATGTGCTGTCTGCGACAACCGGCCCCATCACGAGCCGATTTCCTTCTGCAGCTCCTCAGCCGAATAGTTCGCGACCGGGACCTGATGATGCCCCAGCACATCCATGAAACCCCGCTTCGAGTATCCTGCCAGTCTGGCCGCCTGACCGAGAGAGGCCTTGCCCACCTCGTAGAGCTTGATGGCAAGGAGCAGCTTCGCCTCGTCTCCCGACAGATCGGTAGGCAAATCGACTTTCAACTCCGTCATGGCCATGGGCATGATCTCCCTTCTGAGACACTCGTACGCATATCCGGATTATATCGTCCTCCCTCTGCCTGAACCATGGTGACGGGCCATGCCAGGACCATATCCAGAAGTTCCGTCACGCAAGCACGATGCACGCCAGCTACCCTTACGTCTGCCCATCCCGTATAGTCCACCAACCGGACTGGCGATCCCCGGACAACCCGAACCCGTTCATGGAGGCATGAAGCCATGAGACTCGGTGCCCCGCTGTACGGCGATATCTCCGACCCCGACCGCTGGCTGGCGGCCCTGCGCGAGCGGAACTACTCGGCGGCCTACTGCCCCGTCAAGGATGATGCCACCGACGACACCGTCCGCGCCTACGCCGACGCGGCTGCCAAAGCGAACGTCGTCATCGCCGAGGTCGGGGCCTGGTCCAACCCCATGAGCCCCGACGAGTCCACCCGCCGGGCCGCCCTCGACAGGTGCAAGGCCCAGCTCGCCCTGGCCGACCGCATCGGCGCCCGCTGCTGCGTCAACATCGCCGGCTCCTGCGGCGAGAAATGGGACGGCCCGCACCCGGCCAACCTCACCCGCGAGACCTTCGACAAGATCGTCGAGACCACCCGCCAGATCATCGACGCCGTCAAACCCACCCGCACCTTCTACAGCCTCGAGACGATGCCCTGGATGTACCCCGACTCGCCGGACAGTTACCTCGAGCTGCTCCGCGCGATCGACCGCAAGCAGTTCGCCGTCCACCTCGACCCGGTCAACATCATCTGCAGCCCCCAGCGCTACTACGCCAATGCCGCCCTGCTGAAAGAGTGCTTCGCCAAACTCGGCCCCCACATCCGCAGCTGCCACGCCAAGGACATCGCCCTGGACACCCGCCTGACCGTCCACCTCGACGAGGTCGGGCCGGGCCAGGGCGGGCTGGACTTTGCCACCTACCTCCGCGAGCTCGACCGCCTCGACCCCGACACCCCCCTGATGATCGAACACCTGCGGACCGAGGAGCAGTACGACGAGGCTGCGGCGTTCATCCGCTCGGTCGCCGAAAAGGAAGGGATCACGATCCGATGAGCGAGACGAAAGTCCACGGCGTTGTCATCACCGCCCGCGAGAAGGCCGAACTCCTTCCGGTCGACTTCGATACCGCCCCGCCGGGCCCGACCGAGGTCATCGGCCGCACCCTCGCCACCGTCATCAGCGCCGGCACCGAACTGGCCGGGGTCTACACCGTCGAGCGGACCGCCCCCGCCCGCCCCGGCTACGCGGCGGTCTTCGAGGTCGAGCAGGTCGGCGAGGGCGTCACCGACCTGCGGCCCGGCGAGATGGCCTTCTGCATGGGCCAACACCAGTCCCGCCAGCGGACGACCCGCGAGAAGGTCGTCCCCGTCCCGGCCGGCATGCGCCCCGAAAACGGTGTCTTCGCCCGGATGATGGGCGTCTCGATGAGCACCCTGACCACCACCACCGCCCGCCCGCCGGGGATGGTCCTGGTCACGGGGCTCGGGCTGGTCGGGCACCTGGCGGCGCAGCTCTTCGCCAGCTGCGGCTACGATGTGATCGCCTGCGACCCGGTCGCCGCCCGGCGCGAGATCGCCCGGAAGATGGGCATCATGAAGGTCCTCGACGCCGTCCCGCTCGACAACCCCGAGATCGCCGGCCGCGTCGACCTGGTCGTCGAATGCTCCGGCCACGAACAGGCCGTCCTCGACGCCTGCAAGGTCGTCCGCAAGCGCGGCGAGGTCGTGCTGGTCGGCGTGCCGTGGCGTCGCATGGCCGACCTGCAGGCCTTCGACCTGCTCCACGCGGTGTTCCACAAGTACGCCGTCCTGCGCAGCGGCTGGGAGTGGGAGGTCCCCCACCAGCCGACCGATTTTGTTACCGGCAGCCTCTTCGGCCAGTTCGCCGGCGCCCTGCGGTGGCTGTGCCAGGGCCGCGTCCAGGTCCAGGGCCTGTACGAAAAGGCCGCCCCCCGCGACTGCCAGCGGGCCTACCAGGACCTGCTGCACAAAAGGAATGCATCCCTGGCGATCGTGTTCGACTGGATAACGTAGGGCTCGGCAATGTAGGGCGGGCTGTGCCCGCCAATTCTGCTGTCGATCACAGCTGCGGGGTGGGCTATTGCCCACCAATGCCCTGGAGTGATCTGTAGAGAGTACCGGAGATTCCCAATGCCCGAACCCGCGATCGGAACGAGTTCCCCCGCCGAATGGCGTGACTTCACCGACGAGCGGACCGGCCGGCGCATCCGCCAGCTGACATCCGCCGCGGCGAGCAGCTACCCTCTGTACTACTTCATCCCGACCATCACCGACGACGGCCGATACCTGGTCTTCCACAGCGAGCGGACCGGCTGGGTGCAGCTCCACCGCATGGACCTGCAAACCGGCGAGATCGTCCAGATGACCGACGGCCGCACCCGCGACAGCGGCTGGGCGATCTGGTGCGAGCACCACCTCCGCGGCATCTACAATCACCTGTCCGCCCTGAACACCGCGAAGCGCGAGGTCTACCACTTCGAGGACGACCGCATTGTCTGCACGAACGTCGACAGCCTCGCGGCCCGCACCGTCCATGAAATGCCGGGCCGCATCTCTATCGGCCAGAGTGCGTTCTCCCCGGACGGCCGGCACTTCGCCTTCATCCACGCCGATCACGACCTGTTCAAGCGGGCCATCGCCGATCGCGAGGCCCTGGCGAACATGGGCCAGGACGGTTGGCGCAACCACGAGCAGTGGCGCCGGCAGGTTCCCGTGACGATCGGGCTGATCGATACGCACTCAGGCGAGTACCGCGACGTGATCGCGCTGGATTTCCACGTCCATCACGTGCTGTTTCTCGACAACGACCGCCTGCTGATCAACCACCTGCAGAGCGGCAACGGCATGTGGACGATCAACATCGACGGCACCGGCCGGCGCGACCTCCGCCCGCCGGACGAGCACGGCACGATCTGCCACCAGATCATCACGCAGCGCGGCGTGCTCTACGAGGCGAACCAGTACACCCCGACGGGCACACAGGTCTGGTTCGGTTGGTACGACCCGGCCAGCGACACCCACGAGGAGGTCCAGCTCCCGGGCGTTAACTACGTGCACACCGGCAACGACCCCGCCGGCCGGTTCCTGTTCCTCGAAAACCAGGACGGCCAGCGCGGCCACGAGCTGCTCACCGTCCACCACCCGCGCGACACGCAGCGCTACCGGCTGAACCTGCTTCGCGAGCTGCCGCCGATCGAGCGGGGCCAGCGCTACCACGCCCACCCCTTCCTCTCGCCCGACCGCAGGCGGATGTTCTACACCGAGGTCGTCGACGGCTTCAGCCAGATCTGCGCGATGGACGTGGAGGACCTGGTGGACCTGGACGAGTACTGGTGAACGCCACCTTCACTGGACGCCCCACGCCCGCGGCAGTACCCTCTCCCCCGGCAGTGAATAACCAGACGGGAGTGCACAATGCCCAGATCCAATATCCTCCTGATCACCAGCGACCAGCAGCACTATGACACCCTCGGCGTCGACAACCCCCGCATCCAGACCCCCGCGCTCGACCGGCTCGCCCGCGAGGGCATGCTCTTTGAGCGGGCCTACTGCTCCAATCCCGTCTGCTCGCCCAGCCGGGCCAGCATCCTGACCGGGCTCTACCCGGCCTGGCACGGCTGCTGGACGATCGGGGTGAAACTGCCCGAGGACGTGCCGACGGTCAACGATCCGCTCCGCGAGGCCGGCTACCGGACCTCGCTGGTCGGCAAGGCCCACTTCCAGCCCAACCGCAGCGTACCGGGCAGCGAATCGATCGAGGCCCACCCCACCCTCCGCGACCTCGACTTCTGGCGCAACTTCCACGGCCCGTGGTACGGCTTCGATCACGTCGAGACCGCCCGCATGCACGCCGACGAGCACCTGGTCGGCCAGCACTACGCCATCTGGCTGGAGGAACATGGTCTGAGTGACTGGCGCGATTATTTTGCCCCCCTGCCCGACGAGCCCGGCCGCCCCAAGCAGCAGCACAGCTGGACGCTCCCCGCCGAGCTCCACCACAGCACCTGGGTCGGCGAGCGGACGATCGCCAGCATCGAACAGGCCGTCCGGGATGACCAGCCGTTCTTCCTCTGGTCGAGCTTCTTCGACCCGCACCCGCCGTACCTGGTATCCGAGCCGTGGGCGTCGATGTACAATGCCGACGACATGCAGCCCGGCACGCTCGACCCCGGCGAGCTCGAACGGCTCGGCCCGCACTTCGCCCTCACCCAGCAGCGCGGCAGCGACTATTCGGCGTGGCGCGAAACAGAGTGGACCAACCACGGCTTCACCTGCCACCTCCACGATGACGCCGCCATGCGAAAGAACATGGCCGTCTACTACGGCATGATCGGCCTGATGGATCAGCAGATCGGCCGCATCCTCGACACCCTCGACCGCCTCGGCATCGCGGACAACACCCTGGTGCTGTTCACGACGGACCACGGCCACTTCCTCGGCCAGCACGGGCTGACCGCCAAGGGCGCCTTCCACTACGACGACATGCTGCGGATTCCGATGGTCGCCCGCTACCCCGGCCAGATCCCCGCCGCCAGCCGCACCGCCGCCCTGCAGTCCCAGGTCGATTTCGCCCCGACGTTCCTGTCTGCCGCCGGGATCGACGTGCCCGGCCTGATGCAGGGCGTCGACCAGATGGACGTC